>SSFV01000051.1 GCA_008015565.1 Nitrosomonas sp.
CCTTGTAAGCAAGGTTTGCAGTGACCGCACCACATATAGGTCAGCACCACATGATCGCCAACGGCGACTTTCTTCACGTTGCTGCCGGTTTGCTCGACCACCCCGGAACCTTCATGCCCAAGCACAATGGGAAGCGGCACCTGATAAAGCTGATCGCGCGCGACCATATCGGTATGGCACATTCCCGTTGCTACAACACGGACACGCACTTCGTCAAAATGTGGCTCATCCTGTACCAGTTCTTCTATCTGGAAAGGCCCGCCTGGCTGACGGACAACGGCTGCCTTTATTTTTCTCATATTTTCCTCCGCTTTGAGATGAAATTAGCGAATGCCGGATTTTCCAGGCGCGAGGATACCATTGGGATCCAGTGCTTTCTTGAGCGTCTTGTGTACTTTCCGTTGCACCGGACCATAGGTTTCCGCGACCTTGTCCATGAATGCCGTGTTGACGCGATACGTCCCATATCCTCGCGCGGAAAATTCGGTCAGCAATTCATCGAAACACTGATAGGCCGCTTTGGTTTGTTCAGGATCGGTCTTGTCATACAATACGTCGACGATATGATGCATATCGCGCATGCCGACGATGAATTCGCCGGAATAATCCAATCCATATTTCGCAAGAATCTGCTTGGTCAGCGCCATTTGTTTGAGGGTTTCACTGCCGCGCGCTTGCGAAACCGGCGCGAACCACATCGACCCGCCACCTCCACGCCAGTTATACAACGAAAATTCAGTGAGTGTCATTTCTCCGCGCATGAGCTTGGCGCGGTAAACAAATGCGGGATCCTCTGCCGCTTCCTGCTCCGTTAGGATTTTTGCCTTGCCGGATTGGCCGAATGCCTGTGTCACGATTTTCCAGTTCACATCAATCTGTTCCTGTGTGCCGTAGAGCGCTGCATACACATTCCAGATTCCCAGTTTATGATCTTTCATGATCCGGTAAACCGCTTCATCCGGGATCGAGCCTGGTCCGGAGACATAATCGCTGCGCTTGGCTTTTACCGGTGCTTCATATAATGCATGAGCGATGACCACGGCATTGGGGATAACCCCGCTGATGCGCAATGGCCTAATCGTTTCCACGATTTCCACGATATCTTCTTCGTGTTGATATTGGATGACGAACGGCTTGAATGCCGGTGGTTCGGGCATCAACCAAAAACCGAATTTTGTCACGATGCCATAATTGGATTGCGTGAAAATGCCATCCAAGTAGGGGCCATAGCCCCATTTGAAGACCTGCCAGGTATTGGAATTGGGCATCGAGCCCATGCCAGTGCGCAACACTTCGCCATTTGCCAGCACCACTTCCATACCGCAAGCGAATAAAAAGTGCTCGCCATAAGGCGTGTAACCCACGCCCCGATCCAGCGTATTACCCACTGGTCCGGCAATGGCGGAAGGGGCGGGCATGGATAGCCATAAACCCAATTTGTGTTCTTTGATGTAATCGTAGAGCTGCTGATAGGTGACACCTGGTTCAACCAAGGCAAAGGCTAGATCCTTATCCACTTCGAGAATGCGGTTCATGCGCTTGAGATCAAGCACCACTTGACCCCGTTCTGCCGGAGCGGCCGAGCCATAACCCAGATTTTTTCCGGTGGAAATCATCCAGATCGGCACTTTGTATTGATTGCAAATTGCCACGATTTTCTGGATTTGCTCGACGGTAGTGGCCAGTAATGCCGCGGATGGCGTATGGTCGGCATCAGGGACCGGCATCATCGTCTTGATGTAAGGTGCAAGCTGTTCCGCGCTGGTGAGCACGGCATCGTCGCTCAGCACTTTGCGAAAATTATTGATGGCCGCATCGAAATCTTTTTCCGAGACGCCCTGTGGTAATGCGATATATTTACGGGTCATACTGTGTTCTCCCTACACGTCGATGACAAATGAAACAAACTGTTTTCCCGCCAATCCATCATGATCCAGATTGCGGTTACCCGGCCGGTGCACGAATGCACGCTGGGCACAAGCTTGTTGATGTATTCCTGTTCCTAATGCAGCCGCCACTACGGCGTAACCTGTGGCTTCGATCCAATTTCCGAGCAGCGGGTTTTCAACAAAAGCGGCAGCCGGTGAAGATACCCACAAATCCCAGCTTGCTGACGTTTCCCAGCCAACTAATTGGCTGGCTTCTGGCGCAGGCAAACCAGCGCAATGTAAATGCGTTGCAGGCTGGTCAGCCAAGCCATACGAAGAAAATTGCGGCAATAACGCTTCCGTCAATCCCGCTTCAGGGAAGGGTGTTTTCAGAAAATTTTCCACAATTGAAAAACTGCGTCCATTTTGAACCAGCGTGGACGCCAGCAAGCCGCCCGCGCTGTAAGCTGGGGATGCTGTCGTCCATCGATGCCGCAGCGATAGTGCAGCATCAGCGTTTGATGCCGATGCATGCGAACCCAGGGCCAGCAGGCGTCCATCAGCATTGCGCACAAGTTCGGTAAAAATCGCTGCATGCGCGTAGTCCATGACGGCAACCCAACGCATGTTATGTGATCGCGCCAAAAGATCGGCAATGTGTTGGGGACTGATCAACAACTCATCCCCGAGCTGAAATGTAGCTAAAGTGTTTTGACCGGAATGACCATAGTGAGCACAAGCTGTGCGCGCACCGGTTGCAAAGGCTTCGCCGATGGGGGTGTTACCCAGCAGTAAATGGCAGTTCCGTGCATTGTCTGAAAGGGTCGAGGTAGTTGAAGCTGCTTGGGTTATTCCAGGAATTCCCAGAGCCAGCAACGTTCCGCCGGTGAGCATGCCTTTGATGAGGTTACGTCGTGTTTCATCCATGACTGCATCCTCCTTAGGGTTGTGTTGATCGACGGGAAATGAACTCCGCCAGTTTCGTCAGCGATTCGTCATCGATTTCTGCAGCGCGAAAGGCTGGCATGGCGAATCTCCCATTGCGCACGACTGCGCGGATGTATGCTGCGGGAAGTTCGCGATTGCGAATCGGCGGCCCGACCTGGACATCATGGCAATAAGCGCAGATTTTGGCGTAAATTTCCGCGCCA
Source organism: Nitrosomonas sp. (assembly GCA_008015565.1). Lineage (GTDB taxonomy): Bacteria > Pseudomonadota > Gammaproteobacteria > Burkholderiales > Nitrosomonadaceae > Nitrosomonas. The sequence goes on from SSFV01000051.1 coordinate 3,020, forward strand.
TCTTTCCATGCAAATCCTGGAGTGGTTTTCTCATCCTGCGCTGACCATGCGTTACCGGCCACAAAAAAGATTGCAATTATGCAGCCGACTATATAGTTTCCCGATCTTGTTTTTTTCATATGAATTCTCCATTCCATGATTCGACTACCACAGCAAGCTCGTCACTTTTTTCCCCATAATCCGTCCATTAAATACAACCCTGGCTATGGGAGAACCGGCGCAAGCGATACCATAGCAAACATGCAAGGGCAATAAATGCTCTTCTCTCGGATGACAAAACCGGGCAAACGGCGCTTTTTCCCATTCGATCAACCGTTGTTCGCGTGCTTCAGATAAAATTTCCGGATGGGTGCACGTTTCAATCAACCATTGATCGAACGCATCGTTTTCTCTACTGCTGTCAATATCGCTCGAGAAAAATGTTTTTAAATTATGAAATGACATGCCTGAGCCGATAATCAGAATATTTTTCTCACGTAGCGATGCTAAAGCTTTTCCAAGCGCGATATGCTTTCTCGAATCCAAATTCTTGAGCAACGATAATTGAATACAGGGAATCTGCGCTTTCGGATACATCAGCTTGAGCGGCACAAACAATCCATGATCGAAACCGCGCTGCCCATCGAGCCTCACCGGTATGCCGCTTGCCATTAACAACGCATAAATTTCGTTCGCCAGCCCGGGATTACCCGGTGCCGCATATTGAATGGTATAGGCCTCGGCAGGAAATCCATAATAATCATAGATTATTTCTGGGTTGTTACCGCTTGTTATTGTTGCCTGCTCTTCTTCCCAGTGCGCACTGATGACTAAAATCGCTGACGGCTCACCCAGCTTGGTTACGATTTCCTTGAGAAAAGCAACCATTTCTTCATGCCCTTTGTCACCGAGAATCGGTAACGGCCCGCCACCGTGCGGTAAATACAAAACGGGCGAAAGCGCGGGTGAAATTGCACTCATCATTAACAATTCCTGCTAGGGCTAAGTGCAGACATTATTTTTCTCAAAAACTCCTGTCAGCGCGCTAGCTTGCTGGCCACTTGCGCGACGTGAGCGCCCTGAAAGCGCGCAATTTTTATTTCATTATCTGACGGCTGGCGTTTGCCATCGCCACCGGCTAACGTGCTTGCTCCATAAGGCGAGCCGCCGGTGATTTCACTCATATTCATGATTTCCTGACAGGAATACGGAACACCCACAATGATCATGCCGTGATGCAGCAAAGTGGTATGAAACGATGTAATCGTGGTTTCCTGCCCGCCATGCTGCGTGCCTGTAGACGTAAACACGCTGCCTACCTTGCCAATCAGGCCGCCGCTTAGCCATAATCGGCCAGTCTGGTCCAGAAAATTGCGCATTTGCGCGCACATGTTGCCGAAACGCGTAGGTGTACCAAAGATGATGGCATCATAGTTCGGCAATTCGTCCACCGTTGCAACCGGTGCCGCCTGATCAAGCTTGGCACCGACTCTTCGCGCCACTTCTTCCGACATGAGTTCGGGAACGCGCTTAACAACAACTTCGGTATTCTCGACATTGCGCACCCCTTCAGCTACCGCGTTAGCCATAATTTCGATATGACCGTACATGCTGTAATACAGAATAAGAATTTTTGCCATGTTGCACCTCCTGTTTTTTGCGATCGTAAGCTGAGTTTAGCCGACTTAAACCACTAACAAATATACGCTTGATGCAGCAATTTAGACGGCTCCCATTGCTTTGATTGTTGACTTGCCGATTTCAGCATACCACAGACTGTTTTTTGATTTCCAATCTTCAATGGCGGCCACAGTAATAAATCTGGAAGCATTTGCCTACCAGCAAAAAACCGGATCGAAATGACGGTTATGCAGGAATTTCCAAGCGACTTCAGTTTATCAGTCCGCTTCGCGTTCCAGATTACAACAATGCAGCGTTGCGCCCGCCTTATCCGTATCGATTAAAATCGCGCCCGTAACCGGATTAGGCCGGAAAATGGTGCAGCCTTTCAAGCCCAGATCATAGGCATCTTGATAGAGATGATCAAACGCATCGAAACTGTAGTCTGCCGGTATATTGATGGTCTTGGAAATCGCCTGATCCACATAGGACTGAACTGCCGCCTGCATGTGAAGGTGCTCAACAGGCGCCAGCGCGTGTGCATTGACGAAAGCCGGTGGCAAATCATCACATTGGCGGTTTTTACGCCACAACGCTATTGCATAGTCAGTGATTGGATAGGTTGAATAATTGCCATCCAGATTTAATATCCGCCGGGTGTAGCAGCTATCGAATACAGGCTCCAATCCGCTCGAAATATTATTCGCCAGCAAACTGATGGTGCCAGCCGGAGCAATGGCTGTTAAATGGCTATTGCGGATGCCTTGCTGCGCGATGCCATTGCGAATCGGCTCGGGCAGCGTTTGCACAAAAGCACCGGCAAGATATTTTTCCCGGTCGAATAACGGAAACGTGCCTTTCTCTCGCGCAATCTCAATCGAAGCCCGATAAGCCGCATGGCAAATACACTCCATCACTTGCCGCGCTATTTGCACGGCCTCGCTGCTGCCATAACGAATTTGCAGCATGATCAAGGCATCGGCCAACCCTGTCATCCCCAAGCCGATGCGGCGTGAATTGCGCGCTTGGCCCGCTTGAGGGGGCAATGGAAAATGCGACACATCAATGACATTATCCAATAACCGCACCGCCGTGGTAGCCGCAATGCGAATGCCGTCCCAATCAAGTTGCGCCTGTGCGGTAAAAGGTTCCTGCACAAATTGCGTCAGATTGATCGAACCCAAATTGCAAGCACCGTATGGCGGCAGCGGCACTTCCCCGCAAGGATTGGTTGCGCAGATGGTTTCGCAGTAATACAAATTATTCAAGTAATTGATGCGGTCGATGAACAACACGCCTGGTTCGGCATAGTCATAGCTGGCACGCATGATTTTTTGCCACAGCGCGCGGGCACGGATACGCTTGTGAATTTTGCAAGGCACAGGTTTTTCATGGCCTGGCCAGCTTCGCAATACGATTTCTCCATCGCTGCAGGCACTCGCGGCAGGAAAAACCAGCGGCCACTCGGCGTCGTTTTTGACGGCTTCCATCATTGCGTCGCTCACCAATACCGAAATATTAAAATGCCGCAACTGGCCGCGCTCTTGCTTGGCCGTAATGAATTCTTCGATATCGGGATGATCACAACGCAACGTACCCATCATGGCGCCACGCCGCGCGCCGGTGGAAAGTATGGTGACACACATGCTATCCCAGATACGCATAAAAGAAACCGGCCCCGAAGCTATCGCGCCAACACCATCGGCCTGCGTGCCACGCGGCCGCAACGTGGAAAAATCATAACCAACCCCGCCACCCTGCTGCATCGTCATGGCACCCTCCTTGAGCGCATCGAAAATGCCATCCATGGCATCGGGAATGGTTCCCATCACGAAACAATTGAACAATGTCACCCGATGCTCAGTCCCCGCCCCCGCCTGAATCCGTCCGCCGGGCAAAAATTTAAAATTGTGCAAAATATCGAAAAAGCGCGCTTGCCAGTAAGCTTGATTACTTTCTTGCGCAGCCAATGCCTGCGCAACACGATTCCAGGTATCGCTAATCGAAGCATCCACTACCACCCCGTGTTCATAGTAGCGGTATTTGCTGTTCCAGATATGTTGTGCGATCGGCGTGGTGAAACAGGAATTGTCCATTGTTTTTTAACATGCTTGCTGATATTGTCAGATTCTAAATCGATTCAGAAATATGCACTTATTTGCCATAGATGTGTTCATTAATTCTAAGATCCTATAATATCAGCGATATCACGTGACGTATGATAAGTAAGATGTTAATCAGCTATGCGATTCGACTGGGATTTAAAAAAAGCGGAAACCAATCGACGAAAACATGGCGTTTCATTTGACGAAGCAGCTACTGTTTTTCTTGACCCCCATGCCCTATCAGGTCAGGATCCCGATCATTCAGCCACTGAAGAACGATACATTACTTTTGGCTGTTCCCGGCTTGGACGATTGCTGGCTGTTTGCCATACTTACCGTCCCGGTACAATTCGAATTATCAGTGCACGCCGTTTGACGCGCGGCGAAAGGAAAATCTATGAAGAAGGATAAAGAAGCCATGCGCAAAAGCTATAAACGCTCAGACTTTGCAACGATGGAACGAGGAATGTTTTATCCTGAGGTTGCCAAAGGCACATCGGTCGTGCTGCTTGAACCGGCTGTAGCTAAAGCCTTCCCCACATCAAAAGCGGTAAACGAAGCCTTGTCGGAATTGTTGGCATTGACTGAAAAAACAGCGCGTATAACACGCCGTTCAACAAAAGCACGCGCTAAGGCTGAACAAGCCGATTAGCCACATTATTCAACTTGCTAATTGCGCGATACAAAAGTTCTCAATTACCTGTGAAACCTAAAACTAACTTGGTCACAATCTTAGTGATTTCAAGGAGAAACACATCAAAAAATGTAGAACAACTAACCGGAATATTAAGCTTTTCTGCTATCCACGAGGCAATTCTATACCACGCAACCTTCGATACAATGTAACCGCATACGAGTCTGTCATGCCTGAAACAAAATCGGTTGCACTAAGAAGCTTCTCATACTTATTTTTACCCTTAGTAAATTGAGGTGGTATAAGCTGAAGTACTTTCTTTTCTGCTGAAGTTTTATCTTCATTTACCAATGCAGGTACAACTTTCTCTAACAAACCACCAAGAACTTCAAAGCCTGCCGCTTCGATCTGCAGCACGTTTGGAGATGCATACACTTTTCTACGGGAAAGTTCTTTTATATCATCAAGTAGAGAAGAATACTCAGTTTGACTCAGCAGATCGCTCTCAAATGTTCCGTTCATGATCGCTTCGTAATTTTGTTTAAATGACGATACTGCTTCAGTAATCAAGTTGTTTATTGCTTTGGCCCTTAGATATTCTATTTTGCCTTTTTTATCATCATCTATTAGCGCATATGAATTGCCAGTATCTCCTTGTTTGTCAGATGCCACTTCCTTTAACATTTTTTCAGTTTCTTCAAATGCAACCTTTCCAAGTCGGTGGCCATCTTCCAAGTCAATTATCCGATAGCAGATATCATCTGCTGCTTCCATTAAGAATGCCAATGGATGTCGTGACCATGCATTGTCTTGTTTATTTTTTAATCCAAGATTCTCCGCAACTTCTTTAAATAATTCTGAATCACCTTGCACAAAACCAAATTTTTTCTCACTTACTTTTTTTGAGCCATCAAAATCAGGTATAAAAGCTGCTCTCGGATACTTACAATATGCCCCCAGCACTGCGTAAGTGAGCTGCAATCCTCCTCGATTAATGGCACTCTGCAGTCTCGTCAGTACGCGAAAGCCTTGTGCATTACCTTCAAACTTAAGAAAATCAGCTTTTTCTTCTTCCGAGAGGCAACACAAGTATTTATTGCCTTCTCCCTTAAACCATGAACTAATTGCGTCTTCACCTGAATGTCCGAATGGTGGATTTCCAATGTCATGAGCTAAACAAGCCGCAGCTACTATATTCCCAAATTCTGATGGTTGAATATCCTGGAGAGAAGCTTCCTGGAAAGAAGCTTCTGTTTCAATTACCAATTTACCGGCCAGAGTACCAAGCGATCGCCCCACGCAAGAAACTTCAATACTATGTGTCAAGCGTGTTCGCACATAATCACTTTCTGCAAGAGGAAAAACTTGTGTCTTATCTTGAAGTCGACGAAAAGCACTTGAATAAACAATACGATCATAGTCTCTTTGAAATTCCGATCTAACATCTTTATTTTGCTCATCGTTTCGACAAAGCCGTGAACTCGATAGTAGTTTTGACCATTCCATTGGTACTCTCCATATTTTATAAAACCAATTGCTATAAGCTAGAATTTAGCTTGAAATTGGAAAACGATCAGCATAATAATGTTTACAACCTGATTTGTCAGGTTTGTTGTTTTCCAATATCTTATGAACACAATGAAAAACTACCAAGTAAAACCCGGCAGCAAATTAAACTTGTCAGATTTCGATCCCGACGACACCGGCGATTATAAAAAAACCGACGAGGATAAAGAAAAAGCCAAAATCGCCACGGAAAAATTAATTACCCAATTAAGTGAATTGCAAGAACGGCTGTATGCCAACTGCAGCCATTCACTGCTGATTGTATTGCAGGGCATGGACACGAGCGGTAAAGACGGCACGATTAAAAATGTCATGTCGGGCGTCAATCCACAGGGCTGCAAGGTGGTCACCTTCAAAACACCCTCCGCGGAAGAATTGGCGCATGATTTTTTGTGGCGCGTACATCAAAAAGCGCCCGCCAAAGGCCAGATTGGTATTTTCAACCGCTCGCATTATGAGGATGTATTGATTACTCGTGTGCACGACCTCATTTCGGATAAAGTGGCCAAACAGCGGTTCAATCAGATCAACGAATTCGAGGAACTGTTAACAGAAAACGGCACAGTCATTCTAAAATTTTTCTTGCACATTTCCAAAGATGAACAAAAACAACGATTGGAAGAACGCATCAAGAATCCTGAAAAACGATGGAAGTTCAACGTCACCGATTTGAGGGAGCGGAAATTATGGGAAAGTTATCAACAAGCTTTTGAGGCCATGTTAGCTGCAACCAGCACCGGTCATGCACCTTGGCACATCGTGCCGGCCAATTATAAATGGTATCGCAACCTGCTCATCGCGGATGATGTGGTTAGCGCGCTTGAATATCTAAAACTGAAAACACCCGCAGGACCCGAGGGTGTCGACTTTGATAATTTGAAAATTGAGTAAGCAACAAACCATTTCCGCTACGGCTCGAGACCGGATTGTCCGCATCCGGGGAACATCATGGAAATCGAGCTGAAACTGGCTCTGCATTCGCGCCATAGTTCACGCATGCAGCATCATCCAATGCTGCGTAAGATTGCACCGCAACAACGCCGGTTGTATAGCACGTATTTTGATACGCCAAAATTTGATCTGATGCAGCGTGGCATCGCGTTACGCGTGCGCCAAGCGGATCGTCAATGGATTCAAACGCTGAAAGCGGAAACGCAATCGGTCGGCGCGTTAACGAATCGTCCGGAATGGGAAGCGATGATCGCGGATGGCAGTCATCCGGATTTTTCTGCGCTGCCACAAGAAGCATTGGATTTACTCAACGGTATCAAGCTGAAGCGCATCATTCCGGTTTTTACTACTGAGTTTCAACGCACCACCTGGCAAGTTAACAACGGCCAAGCGCATGCCGAAGTGGCGCTCGATCGCGGTAAAATTTATGCTGGAGAAGTTAATCGTCCTATTTGCGAAGTGGAAATCGAGCTCAAATCCGGCACGCCGGAATTTTTGTTTGATCTAGCCACGCAATTATTGCAGCAAGTACCGCTGCACATTGAACCGCGCAGTAAAGCAGAACGTGGCTATATCTTGTGCGGTGCAGTAAAACCTGCTCCAGCCAAATCAATCCGTGCACCCATCGATAAGCATCAAACCATCACAGACGCCAGGCACGCCATCCTGCAAGCGGCATTGGTGCAATTCGCCGCCAACGTACCGGGATTTCTGGAACAAGCCAACGATACGGAATATCTGCACCAGCTTCGCGTCGCGCTGCGCCGGTTGCGTTCAGGTGTCATGCTGGCAAAATCACTGGGACAACCTTTGCCTGGTTGGGATCAAGATTTGCGCGAATTAATGCATGTACTGAATCCGGCACGTGATTGGGATGTTTTTCGAGAACAAATCTTGCCAAAAATACGCTCTCGACTGAGCGGGCCGTCTGAAAACGAAACACTAGAAAATGCCACCCTGAATCTAATACAAAAAACCGCCACCCATGCACGGCTACGCGCGCAATCATGGTTACGCAAACCTGCATTGACCCAGCTCATACTCGACATCGGCCGTAGCTTGCTGACAGCATCTGCCGATAGCCATGAACAAAATGTCAAAGCGTGGGCTGGAATTATTCTCGAGAAGCGCTGGCAGCAACTGCGCAAGCGTTGTCATGGCTTCGCCAAACTCAACCCCGCAGAGCGCCACATGGCGCGCATTGCAGCAAAGAAAATGCGCTATGCCGCAGAAGCTTTTTCACCGCTTTATGGGAAACACGCCGATCATTTCATTACCGCTTTGGCGGCATTACAAGACAAGCTAGGGTACGAAAACGATCTTCGTATCGGTATAGAATTGCTGCGTGCAATACCCAAGCAATCTACCGCCCTTAGTTTCGAACTTGGCCGAATCTGCGGCGCACTGCAATTCGAAATTGCGCAATGCGCACATTTATCCGCAACAATTTGGCAGAAAGCCGATCAATCGAAATTATTCTGGCGATAGCTGCCAGCCTGAACCCACAGAATCAGCCATGCGCGTGCACTAACCAGGCGGTAATACAAATAAAAAAAATGCACACTGCCAATGCCATATAGGTATTACGGCGGTATTGCCGAACCAGTTGCGCTTGCGGATATATAGAAATAATAAAAGGCTGCCCGGAGTTACCGGGTTTAGCGATGATATGGGTATCCGGCTCCAATGCCAATTGATCATGAATCTGCTGCGCTTCAAATTGAGCTTGCTGGCGCGCGATTTCCCATTCTTCTTGATCTATATTGCCATCCCGGTTGGTGTCGAAACGCTCGCGCAGTTTGAGCTGATCCTGCTTCCAGTCATTCAGCAAATCAATCATTACATTCCGCACGGATTGCTGCGCCGCTGCAGACCACGTTCTGAATTGACCTAATACATAGAGTGACTGCCCTGGCAAAATTAACCATTCACTGTAGCGGTAATTGCTCTTCATACCATGGATAAACGATTGACTTTCCAGCAATTGCGTACGGATAGGCCATTCGGTATTGCCATACCATACCAGTTTTTCATTGCCGTTAACTTCTGCACCATCCGGATCGACATGGCAACTGTTCAAACCATCCGTAAGTTTGAAGCGGTGATGGCTAATATTTTTATATACTACATTCCAACGCGTCTTGGTGCGGCCATGCTCTGTAAACGTTTCTTGCCGCTCAATTTGACTGCGATACCACAGGCAAGGATGATTGGAAAGCGGTGCATACATTGCACGATCATCAATAAATTGCCCTTTCCCTTCCAATTCAACATACCCTTGATGGGCTGAGCGCAATCGTGAAGTGGGCGTATCTTCAATGATGCGTAACCGCTTCCAATTACGCACAAAGTAATACAAGCTGGTCAATGCAATCAGTATCGATGCGCCTAAAACAAATTCGTAATCTTCAGGCGTTAATCCGAACGGCAGCGTATTCATGCAATTGCCTGATACTAGCCAAATAGTTTACCGATGTTGACATCCTGTTTGTCAGCATCGTTAAATTCCAGCAAATCGCGGGGTTTAAAATTAAACCAATTGGCGATGATGACATCGGGAAATTGCTCAATGCGAACATTGTTGATTCTAACCGCTTCATTGTAATATTCACGGCGATCAGCGATGCTATTTTCCAGTCCGGTAATGCGCGCCTGTAAATGCTGGAATTTCTCGCTGGCCTTCAATTCGGGATAATCTTCCACCACGGCGAATAACTGGCCCAAACCAATCCGCAGCATTTTCTCGGCGGAACCCAATGCACCGATATTGCCCGATTCACGCGCGGTTGCAACCTGTGAACGCGCCGCAATAACTTGCTTCAGCGTTTCCTGTTCATACCCCATATACTGCTTGCACGTTTCAACCAGTTTAGGAAGTTCGTCATGGCGTTGTTTCAGAAGAATATCAATGTTAGACCAAGCTTGTGATACGGCATGCTTGATATCAACGAGCCTGTTGTAGAGCATAATTCCATAGATAATTAATATAGCCGTCACAGCTAAAAAAACATAGATCAAAATATCCAATATTGCTCTCCCTATGATTACGTTGCTTGATCAAACTATACCCTAAAGATCATTTAATTAATCATTGAAAATAAGGCCAGTACAAGTTGTATTTCTTTGCAATCCAATCAACCGAACGGCCGGTTCATATAGTACTGACCGGTTGCGCCAATTACTGCTTTTTCGCTATTGACGGGCAGTATTATGCTTATCTATGCTACTTGGCTTTAATAAAACGCATCCGGCATTAGGAGTCAACAATGCATATTTTAGACAAATTCCATCTATTCAATAAAATCATTCTGCTGGGAGTAATCGCCTTAAGTTACGCGCAGGCCTATGCGCAACCGGAGGCCATAAGCTCGGTAACGATACAGCTTGGCGAAGCAATTCCTGAAGGCTGTATACCGCTCGGAAAAGTAAAAGGTTCATCAAAAGAAACTGAAGTAAACGAAGACCATACGCCTTATGTCGACCGGCTGCTGAAAGCCAGAAATAATCTCAGAAATGAAGCGCACAAGCTGGGGGGTAATACCGTGCATATCATTCATACCAATAACTCGGGAAAATATGAAATTCCCGGAGCGGATAAAGAGATTATATTTATAGGCAACGTTTACCGCTGCGACTAATCCAGCGGTAATTGCTGGAAACACGACAGGAGGTATCGTAGAAAAAATGTCTGTCAAGCTGACTTAGATTTGAGCGTGTTTGTCGCAACTTATCAAGGGTGTTACTATGCCAATGTCTCGAGTCAGTTACATTCCTGTTATCCTTATCCAATAACAACTGGTTCATATAACACATGGAAGCCGAACATGTTTCATGCATGGCTCGCAGATTTTTTTCTTAAAACTTAAAAATTACATCCTATTTTTTAATGAGGTGACAAATGATTAAACTGAATTTATTGTTTTCTACGATTTTGCTGTCTTTTCTACTTATCAGCTGTTCAGGACAACAGGGAAGCGCTGAGAAAATAGGAAAAGAAATCGATCAGTCTATCGAGAGCGGCAAAAAAGCTGTCGAAAGCGCTATTGAAAAAACTATTGAGAAAATTGAAGAAATAGGAAATGCCGCAGAAGAAACCACCGAGCAGGCCGGTAAAAAAATAGACGAAGCCCTTGATGAGGCTGATAAAGAAATCGGAGCGGCAGCCGACACAGCCGAAGAAAATATCGAAGCGGCAACCGAATCATTGGAAGAAAAATTAGAAAAGGCAGAGGAAGAAGCAACCAAAAAAGAGTAAGCAGTAAAACCCCTGGCAATTTATCGAAGTTGCCAGGAATCTGAATAAATTAGCGCGTTGCAGTACTGAACGGCTAGAGTATTCATCGGCTTATTTGCGATATCTCATTCCTGAACGCAGTCTGCTTTGCAATTCATCCCGCTCCTGCGGCTTATTGGAAGCTTGGTTATAAGTTCATAATCCTAAGCAAATAATCAGTTAGCGATTTCACCCTTGGGTAGTGCCGTTTCTGATAGCTAATCCTTAAAAACGAAAAAGAGGTCAGTTGATGCCGCAACAGTCAGTTAACTTTTTTCTCGTTGAGCGAAATCAGGCTATTCAAAAAAACTGCAACAAATAACTCTTTTTTAGCAAAAATACAGTGCCGCTTATAAATTAATTTGGCAGAATTAGGCTATTTGAAAATAACCTTTCAACAATCGGGGAAATGAAATGAAATATAAAAGCCTTCAGGAATTTAGTGACTATGTTGCCATGCGCAATCCTAATCAGCCGGAATATATGCAAGCGGTTACCGAGGTCATCGAAAGTTTGTGGCCATTTATTATGGAAAACCCTCGTTATGCCGAGCATGGATTATTGGATCGATTGGTCGAGCCTGAACGGGTAATTATTTTTCGAGTATCCTGGGTTGACGATCACGGCGAAGTCAAAGTTAATCGTGGTTACCGGATCCAGCATAGTTCATCCATCGGTCCATACAAAGGAGGCGTTCGCTTTCATCCATCGGTTAATTTATCCATTCTTAAATTCCTGGCATTTGAGCAAACTTTCAAAAATGCCCTGACAACGCTGCCGATGGGTGGTGGCAAAGGTGGATCCGATTTTGATCCGAAAGGCAAAAGCCCCGGTGAAGTGATGCGCTTTTGCCAGGCTTTTATTAGCGAATTATTCCGTCATATAGGCTCGGACACCGATGTTCCGGCTGGCGATATCGGCGTAGGTGGCCGTGAAGTTGGTTTCATGACAGGTATGATGAAAAAATTATCCAATCGGTCTGATTGCGTTTTTACCGGTAAAGGATTGAGTTTTGGCGGATCATTGATCCGGCCGGAAGCTACCGGTTATGGTACGGTATATTTTGCCGAAGAAGTGCTGAAGCAAGCTGGACGTTATCTTGAAGGCATGCGTGTATCTGTTTCGGGCTCAGGCAATGTGGCGCAATTTGCGGTCGAGAAAGCGATGGCCCAAGGAGCCAAAGTGATTACCGTATCGGATTCCAGCGGCACGATTGTCGATGAAAACGGATTTACGCCTGAGAAGCTTGCGATTCTCGCCGAAGTAAAAAATCACCTGTATGCACGTTTGGATGAATATGCGAAACGCACAAATGTAACCTTTTTGCCGGGTGTAAAACCTTGGCATGTACCGGTTCAAGTTGCCTTACCATGCGCCACGCAAAATGAAATTACCGCTGAAGACGCACAAATTTTAGTTAACAATGGCGTTATTTGCGTCGCCGAAGGTGCCAATATGCCCTCTACGGCTGAAGCCGTCGAATGTTTTCTCCATAACAAGGTTCTTTACGCGCCGGGTAAAGCCAGCAATGCAGGAGGCGTTGCAACCTCAGGTTTGGAAATGAGTCAGAATGCAATGCGCATATCATGGACGCGAGAAGAAGTTGATGCACGCTTGCAGGAAATCATGCGCGCTATTCACAAATCCTGTTTAAAATATGGAACCAATGCCGATGGCAGCGTAAATTATGTGAACGGTGCGAATATTGCGGGTTTTGTTAAAGTAGCCGACGCCATGCTGGGGCAAGGTGTTATTTAATGATTGGCAAGTTACAGCGTATCCTTGCCATTAATTTGTTAGCCGGCACTGCCGCCCTCTCATAGGGTAACTGCATACCCGCAGTCATGCGGCGATTGTGTGATGGATTGTTGAATCGTTTTAGCTAGGTTATATATGCCGATAGCGATATGAAAAATTATCTTTTGGGATTGATTCTGTTAGCTAAGATTGGAACACTGTCAGCAAGCCAGGACAGTGATTTTATTGCCGCGCGGGAAGCGTTTCAGGTTGGTAATGCCAAGCTTCTAAAAGATTATGCCAATCGATTACAACGCCATGTGCTAAAGCCTTACGTGGAATATTATCAATTGCGGATGGAGTTAGGTACAACCAATTTAGAAACCATCTCGAATTTTCTTTTGCGTCATGAAGGCAGCTTGGTTGCGGATCGATTGCGTAGCGATTGGCTCAAGATGTTGGGTAAAAATCGGCAATGGCAGTTTTTTGAAACAGAATATCCATTATTGGTAAATAAAGATAATGAATTGATGTGCTATTACTATCAACGTTATCTGGATGCCAAAGATAAAATTGCGGTAGCGGATGTCCGTTCTCTATGGCTTACGCCGGTTAGTTTGCCGGATAGTTGCACGCCTGTTTTTCAGTCTTTAATCTACAGCGGGGATATTTCGCGGGAAGATATCTGGAAACGAATACGATTGGCGCTGGAAGAAGGGCAAACGGGGGTCGCCACCCATATCAACCGTTATCTTCCCGGCAATGAAGGATTGAATACTGCTGATTTGAATAATGCTGCCAAAAATCCTCTGCGTTACTTGGATGCACAGAAAGAAAAAATTAAGTCGCGCAGTGATCGCGAAATTGCTCTGTTCGCATTGCTGCGCTTGCTTCGTAATGATACCGATCAAACCCTTGCGCAGTGGTCAAAAGTAAAAAATCGACTGACCCCCTCCGATCGTTCTTATTTTCTGGGAAGGCTTGGATACCGGGCAGCTATGCGGCACGATTCTCGAGCGTTGAGCTGGTTTAAGGAAGCGAAAAATACTACACAAGCTTATCCGCCTTCCGATACCGTTCTCGCTTGGCAAGTACGTGCAGCATTACGCGCCGCAAATTGGGATGAGGTACTGAAAACTATCGACAGCATGTCACCTGTCGAACAGCAGGTGGATACCTGGCGTTACTGGAAAGCGCGCGCGTTAAAAATCAAGGGTGATTCATTGGGTGCAAATAACATTTTTATTCCACTTAGTGAAGAACATAGCTTCTATGGACAATTGGCAAAAGAAGAGCTGGGAACAATACTGAGCATTGCGGGCAATGCCTACCGGGCAAGTAATACTGAAGTGGCTGCAATGGAAAAAAACCCCGGTGTGCAGCGCACTTTGGCTTTTTCCCGCATGAACCTACGCACCGAAGCGTTACGCGAATGGAGTTGGACCATTCGCAATTTCAGCGATACAGAATTGCTGGCAGCAGCGGAAGTCGCGCGCCGTCACGGTTTGTATGATCGCGCCATTAATACTGCAAACAGAACCGTATCACAACACGATTTTAATCTGCGCTTTTTGTCGCCGCACCGTGAAACGCTCAGAAAAGTGCTGAAGCAGCACGAACTTGATGAAGCCTGGGTATATGGTTTGATTCGGCAAGAAAGCCGTTTTATAGCGGATATCAAATCGCATGCGGGTGCAGTTGGCCTGATGCAGCTCATGCCATCAACAGCTGAATGGGTTGCCAAGCAACTTGGCATTCAAAATTTTCGTCAACAACTGGTGGTTGATGTGAATACTAATTTGCGATTGGGCACTTATTACCTTAAGCATGTACTCAGCACACTCGATAATCAGCCGCTGCTCGCTTCAGCCGCATATAATGCCGGGCCGGGGCGGGCCAAACGTTGGCGCGATAATACCATGCCGCTGGAGGGTGCCATTTATGCGGAAACTATCCCGTTTAATGAAACCCGCGACTATGTTAAAAAGGTCTTAAAGAATTCCATGTACTACGCCAAGGTTCTCGATCACGGGCAAGCACCAACGCTCAAAGAGCGCCTTGGCGTTATTGCAGCAAAATAATTCATTATCAATTCAGGGAAATTCATGCGCGATGTTGTCATTTTAAGTGGTGTGCGCACTGCAATCGGAGACTATGGTGGCGCGCTTAAACACACTGGAGCCTCCGATTTGGCCGCAAAAGTAGTACGCGAGGCAGTAGGTCGCGCCAACATCGATCCCAGTGAAATAGGACATGCGGTATTTGGTAATGTCATCCACGGGGAAGCCCGTGATATGTATTTGGCACGGGTCGCTGGCATTCAGGGCGGATTATCGCAACATGTTTCAGCACTTACCGTGAATCGATTGTGCGGCAGCGGTTTGCAGGCTGTCATCTCAGCGAGCCAAAACATTTTACTCAATGATACGGATGTAGCGATAGCAGGCGGGGCTGAATCGATGAGCCGGGGCGGTTATCTATTGCCGGCACTGCGTTGGGGACAACGCATGAACGACGGCAGCACCGTGGATATGATGGCTGGCGCGCTGACAGATCCTTTCGATAAAGTACACATGGGAGTGACTGCTGAAAATATTGCGGCCAAATGGCAAATCAGCCGGGAAGAGCAAGACATATTTGCAGTAGAAAGTCACCGCCGCGCCATAAATGCTATCGACAAAGGCTACTTTAAAGCGCAAATCTTACCCATTGAAATATCAACTGGCAAAGAAACGTTTATTTTCGATACCGATGAACATCCGCGTCATAATACCAGTGTGGAAAGTTTGGCAAAATTGCGTCCGGTTTTTCAAAAAGATGGAACTGTAACAGCAGGTAACGCATCCGGAATAAATGACAGCGCTGCTGCGCTGGTGCTAATGGAAAGCGGTTTAGCAGAAAAACGCAACCTGAAACCTATGGCGCGATTGGTGGCATATGGGCACGCCGGCGTTGATCCAAAATTGATGGGAATCGGACCGGTACCTGCAGTACAAAATGCTTTACGCCGCACCAACCTTAAAATCTCTGATTTTGATGTGATCGAATCGAATGAAGCTTTTGCTGTGCAAGCCTGCGCGGTTGCAAAAGAATTACAATTTGATCTGGAAAAAACTAATCCAAATGGCGGTGCTGTTGCATTGGGCCATCCGATTGGCGCCACGGGCAGCATCCTGACGATCAAAGCCCTATACGAATTGCAGCGCTGTAACGGCAAATTTGCTTTGGTTACCATGTGCATTGGCGGCGGTCAGGGTATTGCGGCGATATTTGAAAGATTGTAATAGAACACGATATGCTTAATCATTTATTTCAAAATTTGGTTTAACCATGTACCCACTAATCATTGTTTTGTCGCTCGTACTTTCTGTCAATGTTCTGGCGCAAGCGCCCGAAACAAAAAACCCCGAAATAATCCGGCTTGAACAGACTATGGCTCGTGTCGCGCAAGAATCGCAGGCAACTTATCAACAATTTCTCATGACCCAGGAATTGCGCAGAAATGAGATGCTGGAATCCCCCGAAAATATTCCCATTGACCTGACAGGAAAAAGCATACCGATTCCAAATTATGAAGACCTTCAGCGCCGCCGGCAGGAAAAAAAAGAGCGGATGGAAAAATATAAGACAGACCTGGATCACCTGTATACGCGCTACCAAGAATTGGAAAGTGAGCGGCAAGCAATCTATGAAAAAATTAAAAGCATGGAAGGAAAAATTCCGGCTGAAGAATAAATCACAATATTACAGAATGCTATTTCTAACTACATATAACCATTCCACCCTTCAACAGCTCACTTTTTTGAATCGCTATCCAATCTTGTCAAAAGATGTGGCCATAAGCGTTGCATCGCGAGAAAAGTAAATGAGGCTGACCAGGTGATCATCGCTAAACCAGTCAATCCCTCAAAACCGCTGAGAATGCGGATAGCTCCTACCGGAATCAAATCGCCAAACCCGACTGTGGTATATACCACCGATGAATAATAAATGAAATCAAGTAGATTGCCTTCTTTTACACCCGTAATATGACCTAATTCTGTACTATGCTGCATGATCATATAACCTATTGCAAAGATTATTATTTCCAGCACATGCGCCGCCAGCAACCCCAGCATTACAACCAGCACGCCGATACGTTTATGTACATGTATCCCCACCGCACTGCTTAAGAAACGCAATGCTTCATAATGTAACACCACACACATCGTAACAACGATACCGGTAATCATTAAAGCTAACAAATGAGAAACATGTTCATCCATAATTAAAGGAGCGGATGGTTCAATCACCAAACAAACATTTTGATACCGGATAATAAGTCATTGCATTATCTCGCATAATCGACCGCCAGCAGCCGGCATTTAATCTTATAAACTGGAGAATCGTTTGCTTTAGGTCCATGAAGGCGAACTTACGTTGAAAATTTTATCGGCATTGTATAATCTTCTTCGTGACCCATGGTAAATTACTATGAAGCCGATAACTTCATTAACAAAAGCGCATTGTGTGATTGAGGTTTGCAATTCATAGGATGCGTATTTGCTGCGCTTCCATTATCTGACGTAATTATCTCGCTGTCTGCGGCATGCTTCTGGGCATTTGACCTACAATCAACCGATAACCTGCGGTACCTTTAAATTGATAATTTATGCGAGCGATCATTGCACTATCGATTGTCATCCTTTTGGCAATTACAACCTACCTATCTTTTTGGCCGGTACCGATCGCACCAGTGAGCTGGAGCGCGCCAACTGCGCCAGGATATACCGGGCCCCACGCAACAAATAACCGGCTAGGCAATTTGCAATTTATTACGCTGGGCAGCGAAGAAGGGCCGGAGCATGTAGTACTGGCGCGGGATGGCAAGCTTTACGCATCCATGTCGAGCGGCAACATCGTACGCATGAATCCCGATGGCACCGTGCTGGAAGTCTTCGTCACTACCGGCGGCCGGGTGCTTGGTTTTGATTTCGATGCATCCGGCAATTTGCTTGCTGCCGATGCATTGCGCGGCATACTCAAAATCTCACCCGGCGGTACGACTACCGCATTGGCAAGTATTACTGATGAAGCAGTTAGCTATCCCAATAGTCTAGTGATAGCGAGTAATGGCAAGATTTATTTTACGGATTCTTCCGCACGTTTTGCGCCATCGGTTTGGGGTGGCACTTTCGAGGCAAGCGTTTTGGACATTGTTGAACAATCAGCCACTGGGCGGGTAATTGAATATGATCCGGACGAGGACCGGGTACGCATCGTGGCCAGAGGATTGAGTTTTGCCAATGGAATTGCGCTGTCGCAGGATGAGCAGACATTGTTTGTCAATGAAACCGGCCGCTACCGAGTATGGAAAATTGCCGCAAGCGCTGACGATCTCGATGTCCGGGTTAATTCTATGCAGGCCAGCGTGCTATTCGACAATTTGCCCGGTTATCCCGATAATCTGATGCGCGGCTTGGATGGCAGAATATGGCTTGGCTTCGCCAAACCGCGTAATGCAATCATCGATTGGATGAGCGACAAACCTTTCTTGCGTAAGATGGTGTTGCGTTTGCCGCGCGTATTGTGGCCAATGCCAGAAGCCTATGGCCATGTAATGGCATTCACCGAAGATGGAATAGTCATTACCGATTTGCAGGATCCTGCCGGTGCTTATCCGGAAACCACCGGGGTTACCGAAACCAGGGATCGAATCTATGTGCAAAGCCTGCATGCAAAAAGATTGGGTTGGCTAAGCAAAGATATGATCAAATGATTAGTTCAAATTGAAAACATAGCATTATGAAAAAATCGCGGCACTATATCCCCGCCATGCACTTTCACTGGCTGACGCGCTGGTACGATCCCGTGATGCGCGGACTGTTTCCAGAATCGGAAATCCATGCAAACTTGATTGCGCAAGCGCATATCCAGCCTGGCCAAACGGTGCTGGATACCGGTTGCGGAACCGGCACGCTGACGCTACTGATCAAACAAACCCACCCCGAAGCAACCACGCATGGATTGGATATCGATCCAAAGATATTGCAAATCGCGCAACGGAAAGCCGGTCAGATGGATCAAACCGTTCATTGGCAGCAAGGTATGGCTACCTGCATGCCTTATCCCGATCAAAGCTTCGATCATGTCTTCGCCAGCTTATTACTGCACCATTTAACGCGGCAGGATAAACAACACATGTTGCAAGAAGCATTACGCGTCCTCAAACCTGGTGGCAAGTTGCATGTAGTGGATTTCGGAGCACCGCACGATTCCGTCATGTGGCTGATTTCCTTGATCGTGCGCTGGTTTGAAGAAATTCACGATCATGTAATTGGCCGATTGCCGGTTTTGATCGCAGATGCCGGCTTTAAGCGGATAGAAGAAGCTGAATGCTACCGCACCATCGCCGGTACGATCGCAATCCATCATGCCACTAAAGCTTGTTAGGAATCCCTAACAATTTTCATTATTGTGCAGCAGCGTTATGCGCGTCCATAAACTCGCCCAACGTATTAATCCATTCAGGCCGCATAAAAATGAAACCGCTATTGTGCCCGCCTTCCAGCATCAGAAATTGTTTCGGCTCCGAAGCGGCCTGATACAACCTTTGCCCATGATCGAACGGAATAATTTCATCTTGCGGACTGTGCGCGATAAACACCGGACAGGCCACTGAGCGCAACGCTTCCAGCGTATTGTATTGAAAACGGGTAATCCAACGTACCGGTAAAAATGGATAAAGCTCTTCGGCCAGATCGTAAACAGAAGTGAATGTAGATGCCAGTACCAGCAAACTGGGTTTTTCATGCGTAGCCAGCCAGGCAGCTACCGCGCCACCCAACGACTCGCCATACAAAACGATTTGCTCCGGCGTAATGCCTTGAACTTCAGTCACATACTGCCAAGCAGCCTGCGCATCCAAATAAGTGCCTGATTCGGTTGGTATTCCACTGCTTTGGCCATAACCGCGATAATCCAAAAGCAACGTGTTGTAGCCAAGCCGCTTGAACATGGGCAGATAATCCAGGCGATGGGAGATATTTCCCGCATTGCCATGAAAAAACAACACCGTTCCCTTGGCATCGGCGACAGGCACCCACCAACCGTGCAGCGTTTCGCCATCGCTGGTGGCAATGCTCACGGACGTGTAATCCAAGCCGAATCCCGCCGGTGTTTGGCTGATGGATTGCAGTGGAAAATACACCAGACGCGATTGGCCGAAATATAACAACAGCACTATCGCCACATATACGGCTACGAACAGCGCTAATAAGCCAAGCAGCATACGCATGGCTACCGTTCATCCGGTTCGCGTAAATTAACCACAATATCCGCACCCAGACGGCCGGTAGTAAATGCTGAATCACTGAATTGCGGAAAGCCATCTGGATTCTCAGGGTTGTTGGATAAACCAAAAGGCTCGCGCGGCAGCAAATTCCAGCGCTTCTTCAATTTGCGGTCGCCATCCCGGTCGTGATAGACCGCCACGGCATAAGTGCCAGGCTGGTCAAGATTCATACAAACCTTTTGCTGCCCTGCTGCCGCCGGAATTCTAATCTTGCGCTTGCGCCCTTTCTTGAACAGAAAATTTTCCGGATCGTCGTACAATTCAATATTCAAAACACCGCCTGAGCCAACGTTATTCACGGTCACGCGGATTTGCGCCGCTTCTTGATTGCAAGCATCCGGTGTTTCGTGCGGCCTGATACTGAACGATCCGGAAGCGTGGATTGAAGCAGAAACCGGCAAGCACAGCATAACTATCAGTATGGATTGAAAAAATCGCGGAAAAATTAAATGCGTTATAGTCAATGATATGGATTTCATAGAAACAAAATTATTATGAGATATTTTTTCTCATCATTATTCCATAATTCGTGCTTCCAAAGCACCCAGCATACCTACTCTTACTCATTACCCACGTATGATAAGATCCACTCAAGGAGTGATTCAAAATCTATATCAACCACATGATTAATAGCCGAATTGTAAAATTTTCCCGGCAACAAGGCGCCTTAGCGCTGCTAGCTCTGCTGACTGCCTCCGGCACTTTCGCGCAGCAAGAACCGCAACCACGCCTGCCAACCATCGAAATCACCGCAGGAATGTACGTTATCCAGGCCGAAGTGGCCCGAACCAATCAGCAGCACACCATCGGACTGATGCATCGCCAGACAATGGGTGTCAACGAAGGCATGCTGTTTGTGTATCAATCATCCGAAATACGCTGTTATTGGATGCGCAATACGTTGATTCCGCTGACTATCGCATTCCTTGATGACGACGGCACGATTGTGAATCTAAAAGATATGGAGCCGCAAACCGAGCGCTCAAACTGCTCGATCAAGCCGGTGCGCTATGCGTTGGAAATGAATCAAGGCTGGTTCAGTGAGCGCGGCTTGAAGCCTGGGTTTAAATTGCAGGGTTTGCCGTTCTCACCGGCAGCCGCGCGATAATCAGGAAAATTTTGTTATGGCTGTTTCCGGAACGGGCTAATGTCCCCGTCCTCTCGCATTGCGCGGCGCAGCGGCACGATTCGTTGAAGAGCGCACCAGGTGCGCAGGCGTTTTAATCGCCGGTTTTTTAGCGGTAGACGGTTTGCGTGAAGGTAGCGCGCCGCGACGCTCGCCACTGCGGACATTCTTTTTGGGTTCGGCTTTAATTTGGGGATCCGGTTCAAAACCGGCGACGGTGTGACTCGTCAGTTTATGCTTGATCAGTTTCTCAATCCCGGCAAGTAATTTCTCTTCGTCGGCGCATACCCGCGATACTGCATCGCCCTCCGCGCCGGCGCGGCCGGTGCGGCCAATGCGATGAACATAATCTTCGGGGACATTAGGCAGTTCAAAATTAACGACATGCGGCAGCTCACTGATATCGATACCGCGTGCGGCGATATCGGTGGCAACCAGGACTTGCAGATCGCCCGCCTTAAATTTCGCCAATGCCAGCGTGCGCGCCGACTGGCTTTTGTTGCCATGAATCGCCAGCGCCGGAATCTCGTTTTTTATCAAAAATTCTGCCAATTTATTGGCGCCATGTTTGGTGCGCGTAAATACCAATACCTGTGACCAGCGATGATGCTTAATCAAATGCGCCAGAAGATCGCGCTTACGCTCACGATCCACTGGGTGAACCACATGCGTAACCTTATCGGCAATGGCATTACGAGGTGCCGCTTCGATCAATACCGGCTGGTTAAGCAGATTATCCGCCAGCGTCCGGATTTCATCCGAAAAGGTCGCCGAGAATAACAAGTTCTGCCGTTGCTTCGGTAGTAACGCCAGTATTTGTTTAATATCCCGGATAAATCCCATATCGAGCATGCGATCGGCTTCATCCAACACGAGAATTTGAATCTGCGACAGGCTCAGCGTTTTTTGCTGCACATGATCCAATAGCCGCCCAGGCGTAGCAACCAGGATATCCACCCGGCTTCTCAGGCGAGTGATTTGCGGATTGATATTCACGCCGCCGATCATCATCATCGAACTTAATTTCAAATACTTGCCATAGTCCCGCACGCTATCTTCCACTTGTGCCGCGAGTTCACGCGTGGGAACAAGAATCAAAGCCCGTATCGGCGGCCGCCCGCTGGATGGTCCTTTGATACTTTTATCGGAAAGACGATGCAAAATAGGCAGCGTAAAGCCAGCCGTTTTGCCCGTGCCGGTTTGCGCACCGGCCAATAAATCGCCGCCAGACAATACGGCTGGAATGGCTTGTGCTTGGATAGGGGTTGGTGTGGTATAACCGCGTTCGGTAACGGCACGAATAATTTCATCGGACAAGCCGAAAGTAGAAAAAGACATAGTACTCCAGGAAGGTTAATGGTCTGTCAGTCCGCTATGGCATAACAGGTAGGGGAAGCGGATGAAGGGTGTCGCCATAAATCCAAATCTTTGAAGAGTATAATATGAGCGAATATTAAAATCTCAACAATAACCGATAAATTTCTTTTACTTTCTTATGCGCTATTTCTATTCCGCTAGCCTGCTTAGCCCGTCACATCTTTCGCCATGAGCGAGCATCCCGTTATTTGTTGGAATGAAGCGGATGAGCAGAAATCAGCCCGCTGGCATTCGGAAAAAGGTTTGCCACCCCCCACGCGCATTGAAGTCATCGACGATCGCATGTCCGCCGATGTCGCCTACCACCTGGCTTGTGAAGGCACGGCAATGCTATGGCGCGGTGATTTCCAGAATGCCAAACTGTTGCTGCAAGCTATCGCGCGGCGCGCCGATAAAAAACGGCCGAAACGCAAATCCAAACAAGTAACAATCACACCCGCGCAAGCCTTTCACCAGCACCGCCTGGCGCAATCGCAGCGCGCCCGTATTTTAGACAAGCTATTGATTCCTTTTAATGCCGATCACAGTATTCCACTCCGCCGCGCGCCGGATGTTAGCTCGGCGTGCCTGGAAGCCTATGGCCCAAGTGGCGAAGCGTATATTGCTTCATTACGCGAATTGCTGGGATTGATCGGCGCGCACGAATGGCGCAAGAAAGGCATTGAAATTAAGACCCTGAATGCGCGTATCCATCCGCATTACGGGGTTTTCGCACCGATCCGCAGCGAATATATCGAACTCGTCGCGCAAACACCATTTCCCAAACTCATCGAAATGCAATCGCTTGCGTTCGACATCGGTACCGGCACCGGCGTGCTTGCAGCGGTACTGGCACGCCGCGGTATTCAACGCATCGTTGCGACCGATCAAGATCCGCGCGCATTAAGTTGCATCCGGGATAACTTGACCCGCTTGGGCCTCACAAATCAAGTTGAAGTGATGAATGCAGATCTTTTTCCGCCGGGACAAGCTGCGCTGATCATATGCAATCCGCCGTGGATTCCGGCACGGCCCAGCTCGCCGCTGGAACAAGCGATTTTCGATCCAGACAGCCGCATGCTGCGGGGATTTTTACAAGGTTTGCGCGATCATCTGCTGCCGGGCGGCGAGGGCTGGTTGATTTTGTCCGATTTTGCCGAGCATCTGGGACTACGCACACGCGAAGAATTGCTAAATGCAATCGATGCGGCGCAATTGAAAGTACTGGGTAAATCGGATGTAAAACCGCATCATCCCCGCGTTGCCGATACCGGCGACCCGCTGCATGCCGCCCGCGCGGCGGAACTCACATCATTGTGGCGGCTTGCGGCAAAATAGCCGCCGCACGTTTACAATTCCGTGTATTTCTTGGCGCTGCCCTTCGATTTCTCCACCGGATACTTCTGCGCATTTTTCTCCATTTTCTCCAGCACGATTTGCTTCACGTCCAGCTCGTATTTGTCAGCGAGCAGCAACGCGAACGTAATCACATCGGCCAGCTCTTCCTTCACGCTATTGATATCCGCCTGCTCCGGCGCTTTCCACAGAAAAACTTCCAGTAATTCCGCCGCTTCGATATTCAACGCCAACGCCAAATCCTTGGCATTATGAAACTGCACCCAATCGCGCTCGTCACGGAATTGCCGCAAGATTTCTGTGAGTTGTTGGATGTCGTTCATTTTTATGATCTGCTATCGCGCAGCGCCTTTTCCAGCTTCCAACTCGGCAATGGAGTCCAATAGCCGCAGCGCGTTAGCGGGCGAACCGAGCAAATGCAAGGTTTTTTCTAATGCCTGATAATCTTTCAGAGAAATCATAACAACCGGCGCCGCCCCATTTCGGGTAATAATGACAGGCACATGATCGTTACAAACCCGTTCCATGGTTTTGGCTAAATTGGCACGCGCTGATGTATAACTAATTGCATCCATGAATATACTATTATGCAAATTCAGAACTACTGAATTGAATTAGATCAAGTTACCAGTAGCTCTATAATCGTACTTTAAGTAAGTCATCAGCTGACAAATACTTAAAGTCATTTTTTCAATAAATAACTGGTGTAACTATGAC
>SSFV01000067.1 GCA_008015565.1 Nitrosomonas sp.
CCGTGCCAATTAAATAAACAGGATACTGAATCATTCTAATTTATGGTTGAAAAAATGAAAATCACTTTCATAAATATCTGCTATTTCCAATTCTTCATCAATTACTGTATCGGCCCAATTTTCCTCAATTTCGATCTTCTCATTTCCACAGTCGTATCTATCGATATGACAAGGCGAAGCGACGGTATTTTGTCTGTGCGATAACCCGTTTTTGTTATGGACTTGATTGGTAATTATATTTTTTTCTCTTTTAGATAAACAATTAGCCGATTTCTTAATACTGATCGCATACGTTTTGGCACACATTGGACAACCCTCCAGTTAGTACAAAATTAAATACCAAACCTAACCATTCTGGCCAAAAGAAATTTTCACTTCTTTGATTTTTATCAAAACATAATCGATAAGATAAAATTAACAATAGAATGACTAATTTATTTCTGGCCTAAGGCAGAAAGAATTGCGGAATCTGCGATAAATATCCAATGCAACTAATTGTTAAATAAGTATTTTAATCTGATAGCGAATAAGGTGGCGGCTTGATTTGGAGCGTTGGGCCTTGTAGCGACTGCCAATGAATCAGGCACGTTTCAACGCTGCTTTGTTGGATAACAGCCAGAACGTCAAAATCCCCATTTGGAGATGAGGCAACGTTTACGATATTGCCGCAAGATTGGTCATCCATGTCACGGCTATATAGCAAATCGCCAGGACTAATGGTATCGATCGTCCCAATCCGTGCTGAATACATGCGCCGCTTGAGTTTACCTAGATAATGAGTACGCGCAACGATTTCTTGTCCAGGATAACACCCTTTATTAAAACTGATACCCCCAATCGCATCGAGATTGATCATTTGAGGTAAAAACATTTCCTGAGTTTCTGGCAGGATCGTTGGAATTGCTGATTGAATATTTAACCAGTTCCAGAAATTGATATCAGCAGGTATTGCATGTTGGCTGAGGCTATCCATAAGTAGTGGCGCATCGTTCATAGATGTGATCAATTCCATTTGATGCCGTGAAAAAGAAATAGCGCAAACCTTTTCATTTTGCCTGACTTGCAGGCAAGGATTCGAATCAAAGTCCAGTCCAATAATCTGTTGCATTGTTTTAGCGGCATCGGCTCCAATTAAGCCAATTCGAACCAAAGTATCGGTTGCATCAATCAACTGCACCTTTGCACGTAGTACGTATAGGGATAAGCGCTTCTTGATAGAGGTGAGTAGACTAACCGGTATTTGCATGAAATAGTCATTGTTTTGCTGCCATAGTAAAAAGCTTACTAACACGCGACCTTGAGGTGTGCAATAACTACCAAATTGGGCCTTTTGCCGATTTATTTCCCGAAGGTCACAGGTAAGTTGATTTTGTAAAAAAGATTGGGCATCATCCCCAGAGAAACGTATCAAGCCATAATGAGAAAGATTGACAAATTTGTTCCCATCTTCTAACGATTTGTCTTTAAATGTAATTTCATTATCCAATATAATTAAACTACTAATTCTGATCGATCAGTTGTAGCTCGGTAAATAGCCTTAAATAATGTATGAAAGGGCTATAGATATCAGCTAAATCCAACATAACATAAATAACATTTTCTCACTGTAACTATCGAAAGTGTAATGTTTTTTAGCCAGAGTACAATCCTAATTAAGCTACAAAATCACACGACAACGATATACCTGACATAATAATTACTGGACATTTTTTTGCCGTTTTTCACATGGATACCAATAAAACTGGATAATTTATTGGGATCGTTAAGTAGATGTTTCATGAATTCAATTATTGATCAGCAAGGGTTATAAAAACTTCATTGATTGCACTGAATGATCCTCCAGGCTCCGGGCCGCCGCTGATGACGTACATTTGTCCATTGACAACCGCTGACCCCGAACCATGGCGTGCGGTCGGCATCGGGGTCATGGTGCGCCAGTGATCAGTGGCAGGATGATAGGCTTCATTGGTAGCAAATGTACCGGTTTTTGATTCACCGCCGACGACATAGATCCAGTCACCAACGACTGCCGCTGACATACCACTCCGGGGTGTTGGTAAGCTCGTGCGCGCACGCCAAAGAAGCGTGCGTGGGTCATATTCCTCCACAGTTCCCATATTTCGACCATAATTCAATTCAGAACGGCCGCCAATGGTATAAATTTGCCCTCCAGCCATTACAACTGCCAGGTGATCCCGGGGTGTAGGCATGGATGGAGCAGGGGACCAGTTATTTGTTTTTGGATCAAAAATTTCCACTGCACCAGAATTGTGCTTGCCGTCGTAGCCGCCTATTGCATATAAGCGATTCTGGTGCGCGACAACACCAAGCGCTCCACGGGCAGTCGGCATGGCTGCAAGCTCGCGCCATTTTCCAGTAGCTGGATTGTATTGATACACAGTAGACACTGCATGCCACACAGAAAATAGTGACTTTTTGAATCCTCCTATGACGTACAAAAAGCCGTCCAGAGAAACGACACCAGCATGATGGCGACCTTCCGGTAAAGATGCAGCTAACGACCAGGAGTTGGTTGCCGTGTCATATACTTCAACCGTATCACTGATGGCAAAATTCAGTGCATTGCTTAAAGTGGGCTTATTAAAACCTCCAACTACATAAATTTTTCCCTCAATCGCAGCAGCAGCTACTTCTGTGCGATAAGCGGGTGCGGATGCTGCTTGCCTCCATGTCCCCATTGAGTGATTTTCAGCCAATACCCATTTATTAAGTTGAATTAAAATCAGAAAAAGAATGCAGCAAGTAATAGGCAATTTTGAAATCAGCATATTTCAGCCTTTGCGAGAGTAAATCGATTTATCTGACTAAACTAATCATTCGATTAGTTAGATTACCAAAAGGTATCAGTCATGGAAAAGAATATCAATATAAGTTTGCGGCATGCTAATTTGCTACGAGTGAATGAATTAGTAAGCATGTAACAATAATGCAGCTAATTCTACAGATAAATTAGGTGAATCTTTATCATCGTGTAAATTCATGCAAAGCTTAACTTATGCACGAATAGACGTCATTTTAAACGGAAAGGTGTTAAATAGCGGCACCTGTTTGCTCGGCTTGCTCAGCAAGTTGTGACGGAACATAAGTTGATGGATCCCAGATAAAAGCTTTTGTGCTGGAGATTCGGTTAGAACAAGGTGCGGAGAAAATATAGCTGTATTTTCCAGTCGTTTTGAACATTACAATTTTTGTTTGCTGCGCAAGCAAACCACCTGCGCTGTATCGCTTATTGCACTGACTTATTTGGTAACAGCATTGAACAGATCAGGAAAATGATAATAGAGCGCACATCAATCAATTTGTATGAATTCAGAATTGCGATCCTGCCATACTGCGATAAGTCTTGGAAAGGCGCGAAAGGCGAATTTTATTCGAATCCTAACATGGCTATTTGAGTATGAGTTTTCCATAGATGATTAGCCGATAATATTATGATTGAGTGCTAAGCGAATAAGCTGTGTCGTATTTTGCAAATCAAGTTTACGCATCAAGTTGAGATAATGGACGCTTACAGTTTTAGGACTTATGGAGATTTTCTCTGCAATTTCAGAATTGGAATTGCCTTCTACGATTAATTTTACAATTTGGAATTCCCGTTTGGTCAATAAATCAAAGGGATTCTCTGAATTTTCTTTTCGTGTTGCATGTATTGCAACTGCTGTAGCCAATTCAGATTCAATATATTTTTTCCCCATACTCACTTGACGTACAGCATGAATCATTTCGCCAATTCCACTTTGTTTGCTGATAAAACCTATCGCTCCTGCTTTCAAAGCTCGGTGAACCATTGTTACATTATTGAGCATGCTAAAAACCAGAAGACGTACAGTGGGATCTTTGCTGATCATACGATGGATAGTTTCAAAGCCACAAATTCCAGGCATGTTGAGATCAAGAATAATAACGTCAGGTTTATGTTCTTGCCACAATTGATAACCTGTTGCACCATTTTCTGCTTCAGCCACTACAATGATGTCCTCTGTGCTTTCGAGCAAACGGCGATATCCGGTACGCACTACGGGATGGTCATCAATCAATAAAATGGATATGGGATTTGCCATGGTGTTAGACTCTTAATGGTAATCGAATGTTAATTTCTGTACCTTCGTTAGGTGCGCTACGGACTGTCATTCGGCCATCCAGAGCAATTACCCGTTCACGCATGCCCACTAATCCCAATCCTGTGAATTGCTGGCTGGTATCATAACCTTTACCATTGTCCTCGATTTTGAGAGACAAAAAATCATCGACAGCATTTTCAATCGTCTCACGGGTTAAACTGATTTGCGCCCAGGTAGCTTCGGAGTGTTTATATATATTATTGAGCGCTTCTTGAATAAGGCGGAATACCGTAATATTGTACTTCTCACCTAGTGTTGCAAGATTGCCCTTTAGTTTTAGTTCGAGAGTAATTTGTGAATGCCTGGAACACCACTGTTTTTTTAGTTCAGATAAGGCATCGGGTAATCCTGAAGTATCTAGATTTAGCGGACGTAACCTGTGCAGCATTGTCCGAATGACTTGATGCATTTTTTCTGTACAATTTTTAATCGACTCGGCACTGGTATAAATAGGTGAATTTTGTTCTGTATAATTAAAAATAACCTCATTTTCTGCACGAATAGCGGTTAACCACTGTCCCAGTTCATCATGTAATTCTCGGGCAAGCCTGCGTCGTTCTTTTTCTTGAACACGAAATAATTCTTTCATGAGTTGCCTGTTCTCACTTAGCAAGTCACGATTAAGATTGATCATTTTTCTCAGTTGACTGATATCTGACATGACCATACGGCACATGTTTTTATCGCTGGTTACTGTGCTTTCTAAACGAATAAAGCTCAATGGATCTTGTGTATCGCCAATTTTTAAATCAATCGTGACATTACCGGAGGAATTGAAAACTTCTTGTAAATAGTGATAAAAGGATTGCTGATCGATATCAAGAAAGCAACTTGTAAAAGACTTACCAATAAGAAACGGGCGCGCTTTTCTTAATAATGATGCTCCAGTCAAATTGATGGATAGTATATTCCCAGCTTTGTCGACAGTAAGATAGCCGACGGGAGCATGATCATACAGATCGGCATAACGGTTGCGTGATTCTTCCAGCTCGAGCTGTTGAGTCTGGAGTTGATCAGAAAGTAATTCCATTTTATTGCGTATTGCATGGTCATCGAATCGTCGATATTTATTACTTCGTTGATCGGTACGCTGATTCATACTATGTCCTATTTAATAGTGGCAATAACGACATGATTGTAACGACATTTAATTTGCTACGGTTAAGAACAAAATTATATGCACGATATTTAACAAGTAAAAGCTAGTTATATGTTATGGAATAAAAAATTATGCACAAAATATCAGTGCATTATAAATTGAAATTGATTGAGTTGATCATCATTACCAATACAAACTGAAATATTGTACATATGCTATTAAGATTGAATATACTGGCTTTCGTTTTAGGTGCCAGTCTATTGCAACAGCAGCCGGAGTTGCCTGAAATTAAGTGGTGTGGGAGTTTATTGCTAATTGGTATAGCAGTCGCATTGTTGCGACGTTACCAATTGCCGATTTTGGTAGCATTAAAAAACATATTAGTATGGGGGATCTTTTTAGGATTGGGTTTTTTCTGGGCAACCGCTTTTGCACATTGGCGGTTGGCGGATTTTTTGCCGCCTGACTGGGAGCAACGGGATATTCAGGTTATTGGTGTCATTGCTACTTTGCCACATAGTCATGATCATGGTTCTCGTTTCCAGTTTAATGTGGAGCAGGTCATGCATGAAAGTGCAATAATTCCTAAGCGTATTTTGCTTTCTTGGTATAAAAATTCTCAACTTAACGATCATGATAAGACTCAGCCTGTTTTTGAAGCCGGTCAACGTTGGCAACTTTGGGTAAGACTTAAGCAACCGCATGGTAATGCCAATCCTCATGGTTCCGATTACGAAGCGTGGCTATTGGAGCGCAATATTCGAGCAACGGGGTACATTCGTTCGTCGGCTGACAATCGTTTGTTGCAACCCATGGTTAATCTTCCCAGTTATTGGATAGAGTATATTCGCGGAGATATTCAGCATCGATTTTCCACGGTGTTGGCGAATCGGCCTTATGCCGGTGTTTTAAAAACCCTTGCAACAGGTGATCAATACGCTATCCCGCGTGATCAATGGCAAGTATTTGCCCGTACAGGAACCATTCATTTAATGGCAATTTCCGGCTTGCATATTACCTTAGTATCAAGTCTTGTGTTTGCAACGGTATTTCGTTTATGGAGTGCTAGTGCTCATTTGCTGCTACGCATGCCTGCGCGGCGTGCAGCGGTCATTGCGGGATTACTGGCGGCACTGGTTTATGCGCTTTTATCAGGATTCGCAATCCCCGCGCAGCGCTCTCTATATATGCTGAGTGTAGTCGCAATGGCCATATGGCGGGGACAATTAACTACTCCACTTAATGTGTTAATTTGGGCATTATTTTGGGTAGTTTTATTCGATCCTTGGTCAACCATTGCACCTGGCTTTTGGCTTTCATTTGGCGCGATTGCGATCATTATGCTAGTTTCTGCGGGCCGGATCGGCTCATCACATTGGTTCGGGAACTGGATGCGAGTTCAATGGGCGATCACTGTAGGGCTCATTCCATTATTATTGGCATTGTTTCAGCAAGTATCGTTGATTTCACCTATTGCAAATGCACTTTCAATTCCGCTGATTAGTTTTTTAATCGTGCCGTTGGCACTTGTTGCAGTGATTCCTTGGTTTGATTCTGCATTACTTGCGGGACATGAAGTGTTGAGCATGCTTATGGCAGTGTTGAACTGGTTAAGTCTATTGCCTCATGTCGTTTGGGAGCAGCACGCGCCACCTTTATGGACAATTATTGTTGCTGTACTCGGAATCGTTTGGATGTTATTGCCTGGAAGCTTAGGGTTTGGGTTCTTTGCTGGTTTTCCGGCGCGATGGCTAGGAGTCTTCGCTTTTTTGCCGATGCTGATATTACAACCGCCCAGACCTGGAAATGGCGAATTATGGCTAACAGTTTTGGATGTAGGTCAAGGCTTAGCAGTATTGGCACGTACAACAAACTATGCCTTGTTATTTGATACTGGACCACGCTTTAGCAATACTGATAGCGGTGCACGCATCATTGCTCCATATTTAAGAGGAGAAGGTATACGTCAACTCGATGCCCTGATTGTGTCGCATGCTGACATAGATCACAGTGGCGGGGCACTGTCGTTATTGACTGCAATGCCTGTCGGAACACTAATCTCCTCGTTGGATGGTCAACATCCCATTCATCAAGCTGCGTTGCATAAGATTAAGTGTCATGCGGGTCAATCCTGGCAATGGGATGACGTAAATTTTGAAATTCTCCATCCTCTAGCGGACGATTACAGGAATTCTTCGAATAGCACAAATGCAAATAGCTGTGTGTTGAAGATTTCATCCCGTCATGGCAACGTATTATTACCTTCCGACATTGGTAACCGAAATGAAGCAGCATTGCTGGATCGTGCTGCCGATAAGCTTGCGGCAACAGTATTGATTGCTCCTCATCATGGTAGTAACACCTCATCGTCAAAAACTTTTATTGAGAAAGTGAATCCGTCTCTGACCATTTTTACGGTCGGCTATCATAACCGTCATCGACATCCGAGGGAAACAGTTATAGCGCGTTATCGTAATCAAGGCAGTGAATTGTTGAGAAGCGATAAGGAGGGTGCAATTACAGTTCTTTTTGCAAATAACCGATGGTCTGTAAATAGATGGCGAAAAATTTATCGTCGTTATTGGCAACATCGGTTAAATGAACTGCCTCACTCGAATTTATCCTTGTCGATTGACACTTAAGTACAGTAGTAATGTAATACGCTATTTTTTCAGTATCGCAAATTTTAGTAATTCTATTCTTTAATTAACTTAATGTTATTAAAAGCGATAGTAAAAGAAGTGCCAACTCCAGGCTCGCTGGCGACTTTAATTTTTAATTTATTATTTTCAGCCGCTATCTTGACAATAGATAAGCCTATGCCGCTCGTTGCTTTGTTATGCAAAGCTGCTCTAGGTGAATAAAAATATTCATTGAATATATTGGGCAAATCTTTGCTTTCAATGCCAATGCCATGATCGACTATAACGATGTTAGCCTGGTGATTCGATATAATTTCAGAAAATATTTCGATAGACATTCCTTCATGAGAATAGATAATGGCATTTGAAATAATATTCTCAAACAGAATTTCTAGTTGATCAGGAATGCACTGACAGGAAAAATTATCGACTGATATGGTTAATGCAATTTTCTTTTCATTAATCGAAGGAGTCAGTTTATCAATACACTTCTTCAAAATCGTTTTGATAGGAATACTTTCGGATTTTGCTGTGTCAAGACAATTGGTTTTCAAACGCTCCAATCTAAGGAGATCAAGTATTAGACTGGACATATTTTTAGCGCGAAAGTCCATTTGCTCCAATGCACCGCTCATTTCTGGCGTCATTTCTCCTAGATAACCATCTTTGATCAAATTGATCTTGCTACGGATAGCGTCTAATGGTGATTTCAGCTGATGGGTTATCAATAATGCATACTGATCTTTTTCTACTTGTGTTTGTTTGATTTGCTTGTAAGCCTGTAAAAGATGGCTTTCATGGTTTCTTACAATTAATGAAAGTCTTGAAATAACATACCAAACTACAAGAAAGAGTGTATCAAGAAAGAGCATCCATATCAGAGCGCCATCTCGGCGTGCGTTTTCAGACAAGAAGTCGCTATTTACGAGTACTGACAAGGGTACCTGAGTAAGCAAAAAATTGTCGATTGCAATGACAATTGTGTCCATGATACAAACCAGTATCGTTACATACAGACTTTCCCGTACTGAGAAAAAAATGCAAGCTAGTGCGATGTGCAATACATAAAAAAAAGAAATTGGTGTAGAGGTGCTGCCGAAATAATGAACAACAACTGACAGGCAAATCAAATCAACAATGATTTGCGCCCACAAATTGATAGAAGGAGAGTTGTACTTACTTGGTTTGCAATAGTCTAGAGCAAACAAGTAGGCTATATTTGCGGTAAACAGTATGAAGATAATAGCAATCGGCCATTTTTGCTGTTCACTGATTCCTAGCTGAGCGAGCATATCCGATGCTGATAGCATTAAAATTTCAAAAAAAACTAATATGGCTATCAAAATCCACCGGAAAGTAATAAACCAGCGAATGTTACGAATTAATACATCATCACTCAGTTTAAGCTTTTCGCCATTGATTCCAAGTAGACTATTGTGGCTACTTGGCTTATCCCAAGAAAACTCGGTAATTGCCATTAGCTTATAATCCTATTATGCCGCTTCTCCTGTTTTTCTTAAACGATCGTTGATCGTTGCCAATAAACTTGCAGGCTCAACAGGTTTTTCTATAATACAGACCCATTCATGCGATCCATCTTCAAAATAGGGTCGTATCATATCGCCTAAAGATGTCAGAAAAATAGCTTGTAATTTTGGGTAACGTTTATGTATTTGTGCATAAGTCGTTAAACCTGCATCCATTGATTCAACCATGACATCGAGAATGGCTAAATCTGGTTGTTCTTTTGATTCATCTTGTAACGATTCGATAAAATCCTGCATGGAAAGATAACTGTCAACTTCATAGCCATTCTTAGTCAAGATACGTGAAACGGCTTCGCGAATATCTGGGTCATCGTCAACATGTGCAATTCGTGGTGCCATAATAATTGATTTCCTTCTTTATGTTAGTTTGGTAAAACAAGGAGTGAGTAGATTCCATGTGTTTACTAAGGTTATTGCTCTTAGGATCTTAGTCCAGCAAACGTGAATAAAATGTGAATTTAAAATAACGGCATTTAAACATAAAAATGAATTCTTAGAATATTATCGGAAAATTTTAAGGCTTTCATTTAAATAGCTATCCGTTATTCATTTAACTAATTGTTTGGAATGTTCAATGCAGTGTCGATCCAGCTTCGCGAAATAGAGCATCAACTGCCAGTGCGTCTAGGCGATACTGGCGATTACAAATATCATCATTCACAATAACTTCTCCAAATTCTTTTAAAATTGAGTCAACTTCTTTGCGCCCCAGCGAACGCAGCATAGCATAAATTTTTGCAGTATCGTCGTGGCATCCGTAGTGAACCGACTGTGCATTAAAAATACGAATAGCTTCTTGATTGAAGAGGTGGATTAGTAGTTCCTCAGCTGTACAATCTAATAAGGTTTGATCGAATACCGTTGCAGCCAGTGCTTCAGCACGAAACCATCCATCAGGATCATATTGATCCGTATCAGGTAATTTCTGCAACATTAAACCGAAAATAGATTGATCCGTAGCGATTAAAAAAAGTCGCGAAGGCAACTGTTCTGATTGTTTGAAATAATGTTCAAAAATTTCAGAGATATTATGGCCATCAAGCGGCACTATACTTTGATAGGCTTCACGCATAGTGGGCATATCCAGTGTCAATAGTAACCGGCCGTTTCCCAGTAAATCAGATAGTTCCTGAGATTCTAGCGGTTGTTCGCATTTTACCATACCGCGGATATGTAAACTTTCAGTGCAATCAATGACAAGCAGCGAAATCGGACCGCTTCCCATCAGTTGAATCGTCAATCGGCCAGGCTGCTTCAGGTTATTACTTAATAGCAGTGTGGTGGCGCTTATTTCTCCAAGTAATCGTGCAACAGCATGCGGATAATCCCGTCCTGCCAGCATTTGCTGCCAAACTGAATCCAAATGCACTATAGCGCCACGTATATCTAAATTTTCTAGGAGAAAGCGTTGTACGTAGTTATTCATATTGAAAAACCTCTAAATAACAATTCACATGTGGGTATATTACCGATGAATGCTTAGCAATGCTACCCATGCTTGACCTAATGCAATGGCACTATCATCGGGCTGTAACTGTTGACTACTCATTAATTTAAAAGGTGATTGAGTTAATCGCTGTTTTAATCCATTTCGCAATAATGAATTGTGAAAGCAACCTCCGCCAATTGCTAGTCTGGAAATATTATGCTGCCTGGCAGCTGTCTCAATCCATTCCGCTAATCCGGCTATCACAGTGGCATGAAACAATGCAGCAGCATAGGAAATCCCGTTCCTGGAATTCTGGCATTCAAGTAATGCCATAAGCAATGGCATAAAGTCAAGATTATTGTCTTCTGTAATGGAGTAACCTTGTGGTAGAGCCGATACTTCACCATGGTTTTGAGCTAATTGTTGTAATTGCATGGCTGCTTGTGCCTCGTGTGATTGAATTAGCGCAATGTTCAATAAACCCGCTGCGGCGTCAAACAATCTTCCCATGCTTGATGTTTGTGGGCAGTTGAAATTGCTGGCTAGCATGGCAACAACCGTTTTGACGGCAGGTTGATCTGCGAATCGTAGATAAATTTCATCCCAGCAATTCAGCTTTGCTAAAGCGGCAGCGGCCATGCGCCAAGGTTGCTGCGCAGCGCGATCACCGCCGGGAAGCGCTAACGTTGTCAAGTGCCCTAGCCGGTCAAAGCGGGTGCCATCTACTCGCAATAATTCTCCACCCCAAAGTGTGCTATCCAAACCTAATCCAACACCATCTAACACCAATCCTAGTACCGGTTCAATTAATTGATGCTCGGCACATATTGCGGCAATATGGGCATGATGGTGTTGCACTGCTAAAACTGGAATTTGATATTGTTGAGCAAAAAGCTCTGCAAATTGTGTACTATAAAAATCCGGATGCAAATCATGCGTAATAATTTCAGGTTGCACAGAATATTTTTTACACATATGTAAAACTGTTTTATCAAATTGATACCTGGCTTCGGCATTACTTAGATCGCCAATCAGTGGTGAAAGATATGCGCTATCATTTTTCGTTAAGCAAATTGTATTTTTTAACCAAGCACCACAAGCTAGAACAGAGGGGCCTTTAATTGCCAGCGTAATTTCTATTTTACTCGGATAAATCAAGACTAAAATTAGTGAGAGATTACGTTGTTATTGCAGCGCGGCGGTAACCAGCCAGAATCCAACTAATCCATGATGACATGCCTGTACTTTGGATGGCTGATAACTCAATTACAGGTAAGTCCGGATGGATACGCTGTGCATAGTTGGTTGCTAAATCAATATTAAAAACTAAGTATGGCAATAAATCACATTTATTGAGCAGCATCAAATCAGCAACATGAAACATGTCTGGATATTTTAATGGCTTGTCTTCACCCTCAGTGACCGACAAAATGACCACTTTATGCGCTTCACCAAGATCGAAAGCGGATGGGCAAACCAAATTGCCAACATTCTCGATGAATAGCAGGCTGTTGTTCATCATTGGCAATTGTTGAATTGCTTGATTAATCATTTGAGCACTAAGATGGCAGCCTTTGCCGGTGTTGATTTGTATCACCGGAACACCTGTAGCACGGATACGCGCCGCATCGTGATCAGTTTGCTGATCACCTTCTATTACCGCGATGGGCAGTTGGTTCTGTAGCATCTGCAGGGTTTTAACAAGCAGAGTAGTTTTGCCAGAACCTGGGCTGGAAAGTAAATTTAGTACAAAAATGCCATGCCTGCTGAAGTAACGGCGGTTCTTGGCGGCATAATGGTTATTTTTCGTAAGAATGTCACGCTCAATTTTTATTATTCTTGTCTGACTCAGGTCGGGAACATGGGAGTATGTACTGTTGGTTTTCCGCTGAACGGTATTCGGAAATTGACCAAAAATAGGCACTTGAATATTTTTATGAGAGTGAGTGTGTTCGAATGGACGATAAAGCAATGGCTTATCGGGGTGCTGATGCCATTGCAAAGTTTTACCATTTATGCGTGCCGGGCCAATGCCGCATCCACAAGTTGTGCACATAGCGTTCCTCTTTTATGCTACTTCCAATTCCTTGATTCGCATACAGTCGCCTGCGGTAATCTGCCAGTTGCAGCAACGACAGTGAGGGCAAACTTCATAGTAAGAAGCGATCGGAATCTTGAGTTTGCATTCTTTGCATATAGCTTGCCCCGCTATTTCGATTATTTCCAGCTTAGCCTGGTAAGCGATACTACCCTGTGTCACCACATCAAAATAAAAGCGTAGCGATGCTTGCTCTACGCAGGCCAATTGCCCGATTTCCAGCCAAACTGTTTTAACTATCGTAAATGATTGCTGGCGTGCGGCTTCTTCAATAAGTTGTACGATATTTTCCGCCAGTGACATTTCATGCATTGCATATTCCCTGATAAAATCGCCCTATCTAGAGTAAATGCCGTTGCCGTAAGTAGTTAAGCGCTGCGCTAAGATTGCTATTTGCCTGTTTACTCAAAGTATCGCCCAATTCAAAATCGTAGCCGCGAATGCGTAACAGAATACCAGGTGGAGCTTTACGCTGATATATTTGCTGAAAAATAAACAGCAGTGCGGCTGGTGTTAACGCATGGCTGGTATAGCTGTCATCTTTTTCGGGATATATATCAGTGACTAAAAATGGTTCATCGCATGATACATCGGCGTCCACAAACAATATCTGCTGGAATCCAATAAAGTCACAAGTATGCTCGATCAAAAGTTGCATATCAGTGAGGCAAGTAACATCGGTTAGTCCCCATTGATTTATTTTCTCAATCAAAAGTGGTCCTAATGCATCATCACCACGCCCAGGATTTCCATAACCAAATAGCAGTAATTTTGACATAGATTGAATACGCACAGCCCCTTTGCTAGTATACCGCTATATCAAATAATAAACTGTTTTCACTATAAAAGAACTATGCAGCAATTGTTAATGACACTTGGAATTGTACTACTGTTGCTGGGTATTTTATGGCCTTGGTTATCGCAATTGCCATTTGGCCGTTTACCAGGCGATATCTACATTGAACGTGAAAACTTCAGCTTTTATTTTCCATTGGTGACTGGTTTGTTGATTTCCATCGTATTGACATTATTACTCTGGTGGTTACGTAAATAGTCGTAAACGGTTTTTGAAGTATGGATTTTTTGAACTTTGAAATGGTGTCGTAAATTGCCGCCAGATAAAAAGCCGCTGAATAAGCCGTTATCGCTAAGTATTATTGAAATAATTCAAGTTGCAGATTGCTGATTCAAATAATTTAACGTCTCGTTTCGATATGATTTGGGAAGTTAAAAATGTTAATTACATTGTTTTGCATAACTGCGGCAAACTCCAATTCAATTTAATAAATTATGAAAATATTCTTAAATCAAGCAACTACTTGAAATTCAGAGTTCAGTGGTCGCGTTCACTGTACCATAATGCTGCTACTAAAAACAGCTAGAATATTAGTGGATAACACCATGCAATTTATGAAATGCCAACCCTTTGATGAATTTAAGGAAAAATCATGTATGTAACCATTGTCTATGTTTCGGTCAAAGCGGAGAAAGTCGAAATGTTCAAAGAAGTTTCCCGGATAAATCACGAGAATTCTATCCGCGAGCCTGGGAATGTTCGTTTTGATATTTTGCAATCTACCGATGATCCGTCGAAATTTGTTTTTTATGAAGCCTATAAAACACTGAAAGATGCCGCTGCTCATAAAGAAACTTCGCATTATCTAATGTGGCGAGACACTGTTGCAGATTGGATGACTGAACCTCGCAAAGGCGTTACGTATCACGGTTTATATCCAATTGCGCACAGCTAATGTTTAATTTTTCCATCGCTCGATTGCCGCGTATCGAATTTGGTTCAGGTAGCTTAAAGAAAGTACCTGACATTATTGCCGGTTATGGGTCACGTATTCTATTAATTACTGGCGCGCAATCCTTTATTAGTACTGGTCATTGGCAAATTTTTGTAGATCAGCTTCATCAACGTTCAATCAGCTGGCAGCATTGTAGAATAGCGGAAGAACCTTCTCCCGTGCTGGTAGATAATCTAGTTAAGACTTACAGCAACGATAAGTTCGATGTTGTCGTTGGTATAGGTGGAGGCAGTGCGTTAGATACTGCGAAAGCGGTCGCCGGGCTGTTAAAAGAACAACGTACAGTTATGGATTTCTTGGAAGGTGTCGGGCCTGAATTACCTTATAGAGGTCCTGCAGTTCCTTTCATTGCGGTGCCAACTACGGCAGGCACAGGTAGCGAGGCAACTAAAAACGCTGTGCTTAGCGTGCAAGGTGAGAATGGTTTTAAGAAATCTTTTCGTCATGAAACATTAGTCGCTGAATATGCTATTGTGGATTCTGATTTATTAACGAGTTGTCCGCCGAGTGTAATTGCGGCTAACGGCATGGATGCCCTAACCCAGCTACTGGAATCCTTCGTTTCGACTAAATCCAACGCATTAACCGATGCACTAGCGATCAGCGGCTTACACGCCATTAGGAATGCATTAATTCCATTGTTCCAAAGAACTGGCAACGTTCATGAACATCAAGAGCAGATGGCTTACGCCGCGCTACTGTCTGGCATTACTCTCGCGCAAGTTGGGCTTGGCTCAGTGCACGGTCTTGCATCTCCGTTAGGTGCCTTTTATCGGATTCCGCACGGTGTGATATGCGGAACGCTTGTGGCTTCTGCTACCCGCATGAATATCCTCAGTATGACGATGCGCGAATCCAATAATAAAGCGCTGGCAAAATACATACAGGTAGCGGAGATTCTTTGTCAGAAGCGCTTTACGAATTCACAAGCTGCTTTTGATGCTTTGATTAATTTACTATTCGAATGGACACATGAACTTTCACTGCCGCGTCTATCTTTTTTTGGATTGCAGGAGGGTGCGCTGGATAAAGTTATTGCCAATTGCCGGGGCAGCAGCATGAAAACCAACCCTATTGTCTTAACTGATTCTGAAGTTAGGCAAATTCTACTGGAAAGACTGTGATTTAACCTTATTTTCTATTCTATGAATTAAGAAGATTGATCCAGCGGGATTGAAAAGATATTGTTATTGCTTGTATCAGCAATCAGTTAGCTGCTCGAGCGATTGCGATCACAATTGCAAAAATAAAGAAAATAGAAAACCAATGATTTTGGTGGCGATTGCGTATAGTAATTTTCATTGCTAGATAAAAAGGAATAGTCATCAAAAATGCTTGTTGCACAGCTGGAGGAATGAGGGAATTTAACATTAAT
Organism: Nitrosomonas sp.; assembly: GCA_008015565.1. GTDB lineage: Bacteria > Pseudomonadota > Gammaproteobacteria > Burkholderiales > Nitrosomonadaceae > Nitrosomonas. Next base: position 16,144 of record SSFV01000067.1, read on the forward strand.
TCATCAATTAGTACAAAAGCCACAAAAGAGCAAATAAGTAGTACCAATAGTTCGAAGTCCGGCGTAAAAAGGATATTATTATATCGGGCGAAAAGTAGAATAAATAACACCCATGTTAATGTTACCACTGACAATACATTTATATATCCAGCCAACCAAGATACATCATCCAAAAAAGAAAGGTTGTAAATTACTAATACTGTAAAGGCGCTTAGAAAGAAAATACCGTGTTGAATACTTTGATCTCCAGCGCGCCGGGTACGAAATGAGAAAAACACCATTAATGCTGCTAAGCAAGATAGCCCTAGAACTTTACTGCTATCCAAAGTGAGCAGTGGGGCCAATGCTACGGGAAGTAGTAATGCTACATAAATCGAAATTCCAATGGGCGATACAGTTACTCTAAGCCAATGAGTTAGCCGTTTGAAAAGATCGATCCTCTGAATCGAATCGTGGTAGCGATCAACAATAACATTGTAATAATTTTTTATTCCTTCTATGAAAGAGACTGGAAAAAGAATTAGTAACCCCCCCAAACTAATAAAGCTCAAAAATATCATCCATTCAGGTTTGTCATATAACGTTATCGACATTAAACCGAAGCAAAACATTTCAAAATATAAGATCATTACGACCGCCGGATGAGACAAACCAGCATCAAATAATCGATGGTGTCGATGAGATCGATCCGGAAAGAATGGATTATGTTGGCGATATAAACGTTGCATCATCACCACCAGCAAATCCCATAGTGGTAATGCTATTACCATTGCGAGAGCAAAAAGGGATAATTGCGATTGTGATTCAAAATGATTTAATCCGATCAACAGTACTGCCAGTGTATAACCTAGTACCATACTGCCACTATCACCCATAAACACTCTGGTTGGGTAACAGTTATATCGCATAAAGCCCATGGTCGAACCAATGAGTACGATAATTATTATTAATAAGTGCTCTTGATGCGCAATCCATGCAAAATATCCAAAAAATACCGCTGCAATGATAGAAATTCCACCTGCTAAACCATCTAGGCCATCAGCAAAATTAAACGCATTGATCGTGCCCACTAAGAACAAGATGGTAAAGACATACGATCCTTCTCCTAAAGGAATATCCCCTATGCCAATAACATCTCCTATTGTTTCGATCTTCATATCACTGAAGTAGATAAATATCAAAGCGGCTAATATTTGCCCAACGAATTTCCAACGTGGCGAAATTTCCATGATATCGTCAATGATACCGGTAACGATAATGATCAACATGCCTAGCAAAAAGGCTATCATGAAAGAATTCAAAGGCAGGAAAGCCAAGCAATTTGCTATCAAACTGATAGATATTGCCAAGCCACCTATTCTAGGTGTTGGTGTTTTGTGAACACTCCTGTGCTTTGGAATATCTATTGCCTTAATCCGATGAGCTAGCCTGGAAACAACAGGCATCATCAGCATAGACAAAAAAATTGAAGCACTTAAGATAAGTCCGAGTAACTCGAGAGAAATTTCCATCATCAGTAGTACAAAATTTCGCTAAGAAACTTACAGATTTTTATTAACTACAAATCTTTTATATCTGAACACACTGAGCTGTATCCCAATGCACAAGTTCATCGGCGGTTTTGATATCAATAAACTTGTTCTGACCTAACCATTGATTAAGTTTTTTATATGAGCCTTTCAACCCTACGTATGACTTAAACTTTCTATGAAACGGGATATCCAAAACAGGCTGGTCTGGATCAAAATCACGTGGATGGAAATAAGACATAACATAATCTGTTTGATTAGTTAATTTTTGAATCATCCAGAAAGGTAAAAGTCTAAAATACCCTCCTCCAGAGAAAACTATTTTCTTTCCAAGAAGCTGCCCGACATTGATTGGAAATTCCTTAATGTTTCCCATGGAAGTAGCTAGCATCGTAGGTTTAGCATCGCCAAAATCTTTATAGCCGCCATGTCCTCTTGCTCCTGGAAAAATTGAACTGTCTCTTTCTATACCATGCTCGAGGAGAACTTCTACTACCCAAGCATTTCCTCTAATAAACGAGAAACCCGGTGCTCGGTAGGATTTAACTTTTTTACCAGTAATATCTTCAAGCGTGTAAATCGAACGTTTTAAATCTTCCTCAAATTGATAGCGGTTTTGTTGATATATCAATTGATGCGCATAAGAGTGTGACGCGACTTCAAATCCAAGCTCATCTATCTGACGGATAATCTCAGGATATTTTTTTGCTACCCACCCAAGGCAAAAAAAAGTCGCTTTGTGATTGTGCCGTAGCGTAGCCTCAAGCAAGTATGAAATATTTGCATGGATTCTTGGCTTAAAATTGTGCCAATCAGTTTCAGAAGCGGTACATTTAACATCTAGTAAGTGAAACCAATCTTCAATATCGAAAGTTAAGATGTTCATACCCAATAGGAAAAATGATTAGAAATATACGTAACATTAAATGACCAGTCAAATTAATGTAAATCTTTAATTTACCAAGATACGTTTGCTTTAACTACGTCACTGTCTTTTAGTTTAAGTTAATATCGGGTAATAAAATAGAATATAAATAGCCGTCCTTTAAAAAAGATTTAATAAATAATTATTAAAAACTAGATTAGAAAATAACGAACTGTGAAAAAAATCATTTTTCACACGTTTAAGCTCTTATAAATTGATTGGAGAAGTACAATTTTCTCTAATTGGACAAAGCAATTTCAAATAGACTCTATCATAAAAAAAGCTCTAGCTCTATTAAGTACGAACAGAGTGCGATTAGCTATTCCAACGATTATCGAATGGTCATTCTATCATCACTAGTGGTAGATGGTCTACCTATGTAGGGATTGTCGGGAAATTGCACATAAATTAGGCGATAATAAGAAACCACATTTATAAGCGGATTAGCTGATGAAGAAAAGAGAACAAAGTAGTTAATTTCTAACGCTGGATGCGCTGGTTCCATTAGATCATCCCTATCGCCAACTGGATCAGTTGCTGCCATTTTCTGATTTAAGCCAAAGCTATCAATCACTGTATTCACCGAATGGGCGGAAAGAGAAAGGGTTTGAGTTTGCATTACGTGCATTAATCATACAATTCATGGAAGATCTGAGTGATCGAGAGATGGAACGTTATCTTCAGGAGAACCTTGCTTGTAAATGCTTTTGCGACATGCATTTAGGCGAAAAGGCGCCGGATCACAGTTACTTTGGTGATTTTCGCAAGCGCTTGGGTACTGAGAGATTGATGGATATTTTTTCGCAAGTACGAAATAGTTTGCGAGGAATGGGGTTGATGCGGGAAATATTTACTTTTGTTGATGCGAGTCAGTTGATCAGTAAATTAACCACCTGGGATGACGGGGATCGTGCGATCAAGCAAGGGCTGGAACAATTTAACAATGAAACTGCCGGGAAGGTTGCGGCGACTTCTGCTAGAGTAACTGATGCACAGGGTTTTCGGCATGTCTGTCCCAATGGCGGGGGTGTCTACGCCGACAAAGGATATAGTTTGAATCCTGCCAAAACCGCACTGCAGCGAAAAGGCTGTCATGATGCGACTATCAAGAAGAACGACCTGAAAGAGAAGAATCGCGATAAAGATCGATGGCTATCAGAAATTCGTGCACCCTATGAGCGGGTGTTTGCGCGTCGCAACAAGAAAATCCGCTATCGCGGATTGATGAAAGTACAGTTTCAAGTGGGTATCCGTGCACTGGTATTCAATCTCAAACGGCTTATGACACTCGGTGTTGATCGAATTACGCTATGCCACACATAGGACAAATCTGCCTTCAATTTGCTTTATTGTGCAGATTTAAGGTAAAAATCGCTGTTTTAGGCAGAATTCACTAATAATTTTACAAATTGACGGGCCCACGTTATCAGAATTTTCAATTCTTATGGAAATATTTGAATTTTCCGACAGGCCCACAGCGATAAATGCCAAAATTATCACTTATCTCCGGACATAAAGGTGATTAACGATGCTCACACCGGGTGAAATGATCCATCAGTCTGGTTTGTGTGAAGCTGACCGGTACTTGCAACTTGGACGAACTGTTCCACTGCTAAAATAGGCATTTGAGATACCAGGGCATGATTATGAGAAAGCATTTTCATATACATACTGAAAAAGTAGGTGTACTCATCAAGTTCAATCCGGGTTATTACTGCTGAAGCAATTCGATAATTTGAGCGATGAAGTGGTGGTGTTGCAGTGGAAACGCAATTTTGTCTGACAGGCATTTTGTGATACCTAGGAATTTTAGCGGAAATTGCCTTGCTATAGTGTACCGAGCTACTGCATGATCGTCACGTTACAAAAAGAGCGGCAGCGAAACGGATATTCGAACGGTTGAAAATCATTGCCGGTATTTTGAAACGGAATTACCCAGAGTATCACCGGCACACTGTTTATTCGAACGCTATCAAAAGGATGCTCAACTGAATGAGCGTGTTCCAGCACAATAATTATCATTTTCGCCACTAGTATAAAGTGGGGTACCAACTATCTGCAGTATTGCCAACCGTATTCGGTACTCTACATTTAACCAGAGTTATCCATGCGTCAGCTCATACCTTTCCTATAATGACATCGCCTTTCCAATCGCCAAAGCGGCTTTTTTTATTCACTATCATTCCGCGTTTTTCGAATTTGGTGTTTTCTTTTTCCGTTGGCGCGGTAAATAGTCAAAATATGACAGCTGGCCATTCAACATAGAAAATCGAGCTTATGATAAAATTTGCCACCTGCATGTGGAATTAACACAATGAATATACAATCACTCAAGAAAAATACCGGCATGATTCGTTTTATTATAACTTTAATTGTTGGTGCTTTAAATTTGAATCCGGTTATAGCTCAGGTGCGCAATGACAACACTGATACTCCACTATACGCCAGTGGCATACTGACTCTACCAAGTGTTGATACGTTGACCTCTGGAAATGTCTTGCAGGGGCTATATCGGAATGTGCTCTTACATTATGATGCGGATATCGACGCTTTCAGGTTAGTCAGGGCTGAAACCTTTCCGGTATCAGACGATCTTGTTAAAGATGTCGAGCTCCTCATGACAGAAAGTCAACCTATCCAAGTGTTTTTACACGTCAGCGGGAAATTTGGTATCGCTTGTGGAAACATTCCGGCTATCAATTACAGACAATCAAGCCATGTTGATCGGCCGCAGTATCGCTCAGAATTTGAAGTAACAATACGTTCCTTAAAAAATGGAACAGAATTACCCTGCATCACCGATGAAAAAATTTATACATATAATTTTCCAATTCATGCCTACGGCTTACAATCAGGTTTGTATGCCTATACAGTCAACGGGATTCATACTGGAACTTTTGAGCTAAAAACTGATAATGTTGTATCAACAGACACATTGCGTGGCTTAAAGAAAAAGTAATGGTAATGGTCAGTGAGTATTCTGAAATGCAATAATTCGGATTTGAGCTATTGTAGTTTATCCAACCTGCGATACTGAATCGCCTCGGCAATATGTTGACTGTTGATTCTCTCACTACCCGCCAGGTCCGCAATAGTACGTGCCAGTTTCAAAATGCGATGATACGCGCGTGCCGATAAATTCAAACGGTTGATGGCTTGTTTCAGCAGATTCTCGCTGGTGTTGTCGAGCGCGCAGTGTTGATCGATTTCTTTGACACTCAGACTGCTATTGGTTTTTCCTTGCCGCTCAAGTTGACGTTTATGCGTTTTTTCAACGCGCTGCCGGATTACGCTGCTGTTCTCTCCGGATATTTGTTGTTTCATCAACTCCTGTTGCGGTACGGCGGGAACTTCGATTTGTATGTCGATGCGATCCAGTAGTGGACCGGAAATTCTGCTGCGATAGCGAGCGATTTGATCGGGGGTACAGTGGCATTTGCCGGACGGGTGTCCCAAGTAACCGCAGGGACAGGGATTCATTGCGGCGATGAGCTGAAATTGTGCTGGGAATTCTGCGTGGCGTGCAGCTCTTGAGATGGTGATCTTTCCGGATTCTAGGGGTTCGCGCAGTACTTCCAGTACTTTGCGGTCGAACTCGGCTAGTTCATCGAGAAATAATACGCCATGCATGGCCAGTGAAATTTCGCCGGGTCGAGGTTGGCTGCCACCGCCGACCAAAGCTATTCCAGAGGCGGTGTGATGTGGGGCACGGAAGGGGCGGCGTTTCCAGTTGGCGATATTGAAACTGCCCTGACTGAGTGATTGAATGGCTGCGGATTCTAATGCTTCTGATTCGGTCATGGGGGGCAGAATGCCGGGAAAACGCGCCGCCAGCATTGATTTTCCGGTGCCCGGCGGGCCGATCATCAAAAGGCTGTGTCCGCCGGCTGCGGCGATTTCCAGCGCCCGCTTCGCGTGTGCCTGGCCTTTGACGTCATCGAGATCGGGATAACTGGCGTCTTGGCTGCCGGTGTCATTCCCCGCGGTATTCCGATAAATCGGTAATGGTGTTTGTCCGGTCAAGTGGGCGCAGATTTGCAGCAATGACTGTGCGCCATAGATCGTGGCGTTATTGACCAGTGCTGCTTCCGCGGCATTCTGCTGCGGCAATACAAAGCTGCGTCCGGATTGTGACGCGTTATAGGTCATTGCCAAAGCACCGTGAATCGGGCGCAACTCTCCGGTTAATGCCAGTTCTCCCGCCCATTCGTATTGATCGAGCCGGTCATCCGGGATTTGTCCGGTTGCCGCGAGTATTCCCAACGCAATCGGGAGATCGAAACGGCCGCTTTCCTTGGGCAGATCGGCGGGTGCCAGGTTGACGGTAATACGCTGCGGAGGAATCTTGAATTGCGCGTTTTGCAGCGCTGCTCTGACACGATCTTTACTTTCTTTGACTTCGGTATCAGGGAGTCCAACGATGGTAAAACTGGGCAGTCCGTTGGCAATATGCGTTTCTACTGTGACTAATGGTGCATTGATTCCTGAAAGTGCACGGCTGTACAAAATTGCGAGCGGCATATTTGCAGTAATCCTGCAAGTCTAACGATTCATACACAATCACCTCGAAAACGAGTTGTGATGTACAGCTTAATGATTAGTCTTATAATGCTCATCATGCTCGTGATGCAACTCCGGTTTTGAGGATTTTTGCGTCGCATGACTCAATTTGGTTTCCAATTCTGCAACTCTTGCTTCAAGGATAATCAGTCTCTCGCGGGTACGTAGCAACACTTCTTGTTGTACATCAAATTCATCGCGTGTTACGAGTTCGAGTCGTGAAAATGCGCCTGATAATAAAGTGCGGATATTTTTCTCGATATCCTTAGCCGGGCTATTTTGGAGGATCTCGCTGACTTTAGTATTGATTTCGTCGATTACATTTTTATTAAACATGCTATTTCTCCTATATCAAGAGATTCATCACTTGGCAATTTAATATGATTGCGGCATGATAAAATTCAACGTGATGAAAGATATTATTGCAAAACCCAATTATCACCTGTTATTGCAATTGATTCCAGCTTTAACGTAATAAATAGAAATTTTGTAAGATAATTTGTACTACGCACAAAAAATATCCATTTCTGTAATCTACTTAAGGCTGCAGTAATTTCTTATCTTGATGGAACGTAAACATTTACTTGAAACTTGGATTAATGCGCAGTTTGCAGGAAAGCCTTATACCCTGCAACCCGCATCGGCTGATGCGAGCTTCCGGCGCTATTTCAGAGTATTTCTGGACGATCAAACCTATATAGCAATGGATGCGCCTCCGCAGCATGAAAATTGCACGGCGTTTCTAAATGTGGCGAATATTCTTGCCTCGACAGGGGTGCATGTGCCTCGAGTGATTGCGCAGGATTTGGATCGAGGTTTTTTATTACTATCCGATCTGGGAAATAAAACTTTTTTGCAAGCTTTCAACAATCAGATCGATGTTGCCAAACAATTATACAGCGACGCTACCGATGCATTGATCAAGATACAACTATCGCAACAAGTAGATGATTTACCGGTTTATGATGAAGCGTTATTGCAAAAAGAGCTGAATTTATTTCCCGAATGGTACATTGCTAGACATTTGCAAGTGAATCTATCAGAAAAACAGCAGGTTAGTTTGCGCGCTGCTTTTATGAGAATTTTGCATAACAATCTTGCACAAGCTCGCGTATTGGTACATCGGGATTACCATTGCCGTAATCTGATGGTGGCTTGTCCGAATCCTGGTATTTTGGATTTTCAGGATGCCGTATTCGGGCCAATTACGTATGATCTGGTGTCGCTACTCAAGGATGCTTATATCCAATGGGAGGAGGAGTGTATTCTGGACTGGACAATCCGCTATTGGGAAAAAGCCCGCCAAGCCGGTTTGCCAGTGCCACCTGATTTTGCGCTTTTTTATCGCGATTTTGAATGGATGGGCGTGCAGCGCCATTTGAAGGTTTTGGGAATATTCGCACGGCTCAATTACCGCGATGGTAAAGCAGCCTATCTCAAGGATATGCCGCGGGTGATGACCTATCTGCGTAAAGCGTGTGAGCGCTACCGGGAACTGCAGCCACTTCTGCAGGTGCTCGACGAAATAAATCCCAATGCGTGCGGACCGGAAATTGGTTATACCTTCTAATTGCAATCCTTATAAGGCTATGATTCTTGCGGCGGGACGTGGAGAGCGCATGCGTCCGCTTACTGATACATTACCCAAGCCCCTGCTAAAAGTAGGGGGGCATACTTTAATCGAACATCAATTGAACAATTTGGCCCGTTCAGGTTTTACCGAGATTGTTATTAATCATGCTTACCTCGGTGCGATGATTGAAAAAGCGCTGGGAAATGGGGAGCGATACGGTGTTAATATTCGCTATTCAGCTGAACACACAGTACTCGAAACAGCCGGCGGGATAGCCAATGCATTGCCATTGCTGACTAATGAATCTGCTTCTTTGCCATTTGCGGTGGTTAATGGCGACATTTATTGTGACATGGATTATGCACGGCTATTCCCAATTATGAATAAGATGAATTCTGTACCGGAGCAACCATTGGCTCATTTAATTTTAGTTGATAATCCCATATATCATGCCGAGGGCGATTTCGCATTAAACGGGAATCAAGTGATACTTACAGGGAATAATAAAAGTACATTCAGTGGTATCGGTATTTATCGCCCTCAGCTTTTTAAAGACATTAAACCAGGTGTGGCCGCAAAGTTAGCCCCATTATTGCGGCAAGCCATACAAGCGGGCGGAGTGAGCGGCGAATACTTTCGCGGATCCTGGATTGATGTCGGAACACCCGATCGGTTGGAAGCGCTAAGTAGGCAGCTTGCATCCTCAAGCGGATTAGAAGGTTAATTATGGCTATGATTCCTATCCAGCACTTTGTAGCCCGACGTCAGCGGCTAGCTGAGAAAATGCAAACGGGCGTGGCCATTATTCCTACTGCGCCCGAACGATTGCGTAATCGCGATGCGCACTATCCTTATCGATTTGACAGTTATTTTTATTATTTAACGGGTTTCCCCGAACCCGAGGCCGTGCTCCTGATCGTTGCTGCGGGTGATAAGAGTGCAGCAAAGCATATTTTATTTTGCCGTGATAAAGATATCGAGCGAGAGATCTGGGATGGGTTTCGTTATGGGCCTGAGGCTGCGAAGGAAGTTTTCGGTTTCGACGAAACTCATTCAATTGCTAAGCTGGATGAATTCATGCCACAACTATTGACTGACCAAGTAGCTATTTATAGTGCGTTTGGCCATGACCAAATATGGGATCAGCGTATTGCAGGATGGTTAAACCGGGTGCGGCAATTGGCTCGAACCGGTGTAGCCGCTCCGGGAGAAATCCGTGATTACCGGGTATTGCTTGACGAAATGCGGTTGATCAAGGAAATGGAAGAATTGCAGATCATGCAACGGGCTGCAGACATTTCTGCTTTTGCGCATCAACGGGCAATGCAGGTTACTCGGCCAGATATGTACGAATATGAAGTCGAAGCCGAATTACTGTACACTTTTTTTCGCCACGGCGCGCAGTCGCCAGCCTATGCATCGATTGTTGCGGGCGGCGCTAATGCATGTGTGCTACATTATGTGCAAAACGATACCAGGCTGAAGTCAGGTGACTTGATATTGATTGATGCGGGATGCGAGCTTGATGGCTATGCATCCGATATTACACGCACATTCCCGGTTAATGGAAAATTTACAGCGGCACAAAGAGATGTCTACCAATTGGTTCTCGCTGCACAGGTAGCGGCTATTTCTCAGGTCAAGTCCGGCAATAATTGGAATGATCCGCATCAGGCGGCATTACAGGTATTAGCGCAAGGATTCATTGATTTGGGATTATGCCAAGGCAGCGTGGATGCCGTGATTGAATCTGAAAATTACAAACGTTTTTATATGCATCGAACCGGCCACTGGCTAGGAATGGATGTGCATGATGTCGGTGAATACAAGCAAAATAGCGAGTGGCGCTTATTGCAGCCAGGTATGGTATTGACGGTTGAACCAGGGTGCTATATTCGTGCGGCGGATGATATTGCGGAACATTTTTGGAATATCGGTATACGAATAGAAGACGATGTTGCTGTCACGCAAACCGGTCATGAAGTTTTGACCACGGCCGCACCCAAAACAATTGCTGAAATAGAGGAGTTGATGTTATGAACGACGAACAAAAGAAAATCGTTATCAGCAGAATTTCTGAATTCCACCAGAATGAATCGGGAGATTATCAACGCGTTCCGGTGTCGCCAGTCAATCGCTGGATAACTTATGCAATGCTGATTCCGGTTATTGTTGTCCTGGTGCTTATCGGTGTTTTCTTTTTCGCCGCATTCCTTGCGTTATTGGCGGTTGCTATTGCAGTCCTTGGCGTACGATTTTGGTGGTTGCGCAGAAAATATACGCATGCCATGCAAGAGTACGGCAATTCCAAACAACATGCGAACGCTGATCAGGAAATCATCATAGAAGATGCACAAGTTATTGAGGAAACGGAGGTTTATAGAAAAGCCTCAAAAAAATAGAATAACAAAATTGTTTTCTGTAACTTTATCTGAAAATAAAAACAGGAGAAAGCTATTGATTGTATCGATGTTCCTTGGAAACTTAAAATTACCACAGATCTTTTTCTCTCTAAGCCATGCTTTCAATTAACCCAGCAAACGGTGAAATCCTGCAATCCTTTTCCACATGGCAGGATGAGCAAATCGACGCAGTATTAAATCAGGTTGCATCTGCACAAGCCAGTTGGGCCGGACTTGGTTTTTCGCAGAAGTCACAGTACCTGCGCAACCTTGCGCAAGTATTTCGTCAAAATATCGCTGATTATTCCAATCTAATTACCGCCGAGATGGGAAAATTGCTGAAAGAAGCTAGAGCGGAAATCGAAAAATGTGCGCTTGGCTGTGATTACTATGCAGACCATGCAGAATTGTTTTTACGCGATGAGATTATCGCATCGGATGCTAGCCGCAGTTTGGTAACTTATCAGCCATTAGGTACTCTGCTATGTATCATGCCGTGGAATTTTCCTTTCTGGCAATTAATCCGTGCTGCAGCCCCCGCAATGATGGCAGGAAATACCGTTGTTTTGAAGCATGCTTCGAATGTTCCACGATGTGCGCTGGCATTGGAACAAGCATTTCAAAAAGCCGGCTTCCCCGCCAACACATTTCGAACCTTAATGATTACGGCCGGTCAAGCTGAAACAGTGATTGCCGATAAGCGAATCGCTGCCGTCACGTTAACCGGTAGTAGTTCAGCAGGACGGCGGGTGGCTGCAATAGCCGGACAGCACTTAAAAAAGTGTGTGCTGGAGTTGGGGGGGTCGGATCCTTTCATCGTGCTCGACGATGCGGATCTGGAACTCGCAACAAAACAAGCACTCTCAGCACGTTTCCAAAATATGGGGCAAAGTTGCATTGCTGCTAAACGCTTTATCGTCACGGATAAGATCGCTGATGCTTTTGTCGAACGCTTCAGAACGCTCGTAAGCGAACTTAATACTGGCGACCCTAATAACGATTCGACCAATATTGCTCCGATGGCACGTGACGATTTGCGTACTCAATTACATTCGCAAGTTGAAAAAAGCTTGTCAATGGGTGCAAAACTGATAATTGGCGGGTCATTTATGGGTACGCAGGGCGCTTATTACATGCCAACGATTCTGGATAATGTGCAACCGGGCATGCCAGCTTTTGATGAGGAATTATTCGGTCCTGTGGCAGCAATCATACGGGTAAAAAATCTTGAAGAAGCGATTCAATTGGCCAATCTTACCAATTTTGGCTTGGGTGGCAGCCTATGGACACGCGATACAACGCGTGGCGAATTATTAGCGCGGCAAATTCATGCAGGGTGTGTTTTTGTGAATGGCATGGTGAAAAGTGACCCGCGTTTGCCTTTTGGCGGAATTAAAGAATCAGGCTATGGTAGAGAATTGTCCTATCATGGCATTCGTGAATTTGTGAATATTAAGACGTTGTGGATAAAAGATAACGAATAGTTGTTAAATGTCAGCAAAAATATTAACTTACCGGAATTATAAGACCATTGAGTTCTTATCAGTTCGAGCAAAATAACATTCTCTTTTGGAGCGCTTGCCGGATTCCAGTTGCATTGTAGAAAATTATGCCTATCAAATCACGTATCAGAGTTGTCCCGCATTATCCTAAGAAAGGTGTAATGTTTCGCGACATTACCACTTTATTGAAAGATCCAATAGGATTTCGCATTACCATTCATGAACTTGTTAATCGCTACGTTGATGCCAGAATTGACCGGGTAGCCGGAATCGAGGCGCGTGGCTTTATTATTGGCGCAGCGCTAGCTTTTCAATTGGGTGTCGGATTTGTACCTATTCGTAAAAAAGGGAAATTGCCTGCTGAGACGATTGGGCATGATTATCAACTGGAGTACGGCTCAGATCGTATCGAGATGCATGTCGATGCCATTTCAAAAGAGGATCGCATTTTGCTGGTTGATGATTTGATTGCAACTGGCGGCACTGCGGAGGCTGCCGTCCATTTGATTGAAAGCATGGGGGGCGTAGTCGTTGAGTGTTGTTTTGTGATCGATTTACCTGACTTGGGCGGCCATAAACGTTTGGAGAAACTGGGTAAAAAAGTATTTGCGTTATGTGAATTCTCTGGTGATTAGGATGGTTGTGTTAGCTGAGGTCAGATTGGACTTATATTACGTTAGGAAGAACTTTTCAACTTGATCGACAGGAAGTGGCTTGCTCAGGAAAAAACCTTGTACCTCGTTACAGGATTTTTTCTTGAGGAAATCAAGTTGCGCATTGGTTTCCACGCCTTCTGCCGTTACTTTCATATTCATGCTGCCGGCCATTGCAATAATTGCGGCAGCAATGGCACCATTATCTGAATTTTGCTCTAAATTTCGAACAAAAGCTTGATCGATTTTAAGTCTGTCGATTGGAAAATTCATTAATCTGCTTAAACTTGAATAACCTGTTCCAAAATCGTCAATTGCTAATTGAACGCCTACCTGCTTTAATTGATTCAAAATATCAATTACTAAATCGACATCGTTAATTAATGCGCTTTCTGTTAGTTCTAATTCCAGAACTCTAGGATTGAGACCTGTTTCTGCCAAGATGGCAGCAATTTGCGCCGGAAATCCTCTATGGAGAAGTTGAACTGCAGAGACATTGACAGCAATACGATCTAGGGGAATGCCACGGCTACACCATATATTAGCTTGACTACACGCTTTACGCAGTACCCATTCGCCTATATGGATAATTAACCCGGTTTCTTCTGCTAATGGGATAAATTCAGCGGGAGAAATTACTCCTAAGTCTCTGTTTTCCCACCTTAAGAGAACTTCTAAACCGTTAAACGTTCCTTTGTTAATATCTAACTGCGGTTGATAATGAAGCTGGAATTCATTTCGTTCGATGGCCTTTCGCAAATGGTTTTCCATCGTGAGCTTCCGAACTGCCATCTCCATCATGTAATTGGAAAAATAGCAATACATATTGCCACCCGAACGTTTTGCATAATACATAGCTAGGTCAGCATTTTTCAGTAAATCTTCTGCAGTTAATCCATCATCCGGATAAATAGCAATACCAATACTGGTTGTTGTCGTGAGTTCATGTTCTCCAAACACAAGAGGTTGAGCCAGATTATCCCGGATACGATCTGCTACAATTGCCGCATCTTCGTTACGCTCGATTAAGGATAGTAGCGCTGTAAACTCATCACCTCCTAAGCGTGCGAGTGAGATGCTATTTTGGTTGATTCCGGCTTGCATGACGGTATCGCTTGTTCGAATACTTTTGCGTAACCGTTCGCTTGTTGCTTTAAGTACGAGATCACCTAAATGATGGCCTAGTGTATCATTGATCCGTTTAAAGCCATCAAGATCAAGAAACAGTACACCTAACTTTAATTTCTTTCTCTGTGCCAACGCAATCATTTGTTGTAAATTTTCTTGAAAAAAATGACGGTTAGGAAGTTCAGTAAGATCATCAAAGTAAGCCATATGATGTAAACGTTGCTCGCTTTGCAGTAATTGCTGAGTTGTGTAGCTGCCTTTCAGCATATACCTTACTCTGTGACTGAGTAATGGAATATTGATTGGTTTCGTAATGAAATCGGTTGCCCCGACTTCATAAGCATGGTTAATGGATTCTAAATCTTCTAATCCAGTCATCATGAGAATTGGAATATGCCTACCATCCGGCAGGCTGCGTATTTCTGAACATGTCATGTATCCATCCATTCCTTGAGGCATCATGACATCTAGCAAAATTGCATCGACTTTCTTTTCTTTGAATAGTTGCAGACCCTCTTCGCCACTTGAAGCTTCAATAATATTTAGACCGGCTGTTTGCAATGTTTTACTAACTACCAATCGAATAAGTGGATCATCGTCAATAATAATGACCGTGGAGTGTTGAGACATGTCAATGCATTCCCGTTTGGATTGAAGATGAATCAAGATAGGCTTGTAATACGATACAGGTTTGTGCAAATTTCTGCTGAATTGCGATAAGCGCTTGACCTGAAGCATCATAGCTCTGGTTGCGGGCATCATTTTCCACAGTGCGGCAAAGTTCAGCTAAACCATGAGCACCGACCTGGCTGCTGCTGGATTTAAGGGTGTGAGATGCCATGCGGATCGCCTTAAAATCACCTATACTCCATGCTTGTTCAAGCGTTTGTATAAGTTTTCCAGAGTTGTCGAGATAGGTTTTAATTACTTGCTTCAGTAATTCGCTTCCATAATCGGCTTCAAGAGAGCGAATAGGCGCTAACGCATCTGGATCAATAGTTGTTTCGTTCACTTGCTTTTTTTCCGGTGTGGCAGTGGCGGAATTGGTAGCTGATTTTTGCGAATGATTCAGCCATGACTGGATCATATTTAATAAATCTTTTGCTTTGATTGGCTTGCTAAGATAGTCATCCATGCCCGCAGACAAACATTTTTCGCGGTCGCCTTCAATCGCATTGGCTGTTAGTGCAATGATTGGAAAATAGGGGATCACCCCAGCTTTCTGATAATGCCGGATTTCACTTGTTGCTTCATATCCATCCATTTCAGGCATCATGCAATCCATTAATACTAGGTCATAGGTTTTTCTTTTTACCGCTTCTATAGCTTCTAAACCATTATGAGCTACTTCAATAGAACAACCGAAGTTGCGCAACATTCCGATTACAACCTCCTGATTAACTGGGTTATCTTCAGCAAGCAAGAGTTGAGCGTTCAGTTTATTAGATGTTGCGGTAAAAGTATTTTGATTTTCCATTTCAATTGGAGATTCATTCATTTTTCCCATACTTGAAACTCGCGCTTTCAAGAAACATTGATACAGATCTTTTTTCCGGATGGGTTTCGTTAAATATACAATAAACCCGGTTTTCTTGGCTTCAGCTGCTTCATCCTTAAAATGTGTGGAAGTTAGCATAATTAAAGGCATTTTCGCGATTGCAGGATCGGCTTTAATTTGTTTGCCTAATTCTAACCCATTCATATTGGCCATCTTCATGTCAATAAGCGCAAGATCATAGGCTTTATTATTCAATGCAGCTTCTTTTAATTTCTTAAGGGCTTTTGATCCACTCGGAACAGTATCAACTTGCATATCCCAAGATTGTGCATAGGAACTTAGGATATCCCGGCTCGTACTATTATCTTCAACGATCAAGAGTTTAATTCCGGCTAATTCTGAAGCAATGGCTTTTATTTTTCTTGATTCGATTCGTTCTGTTCCAACCTGAAACGGTAGGGCAAATGAGAAAGTGGCTCCTTCACCAAGGCGGCTTTTTACAGTAATTCCTCGTCCACCCATTAACTCAACCAATTGTTTCGATATGGCTAAACCTAATCCTGTTCCACCATATTTGCGGGTAGTGGATCCATCTGCTTGTGAAAAAGCTTGGAATAAGCGTGGCAGTATGGAATCACTGATACCGATACCGGTATCACTTACACTAAACCTCACCCACATTGTTTGAGTGTTTTCAGTTTCAATGAGATTATTTAGATTATTTTCTAAACTCACATCGATAATAATCTCTCCGTCTTCGGTAAATTTGATTGCATTTCCTATCAAATTTCCAAGAACTTGCCTAATTCTTGTTGGATCACCATTAACCCATTCCGCTATATTAGGTGCGATTCGATAGTTTAATTCAAGTTGTTTGCTATGCGCACGTTCAGAAAAAAATTCAATAACATCCTCAATTGATTTGTGTAAATCAAAATCAATGTGTTCCAGCTCGAACCGGCCCGCTTCAATTTTAGAAAAATCAAGAATATCGTTAATGATTGAAAGCAATGATTCTCCAGAGTTATGCAATATATTAATGAGATGGAGTTGCCGCGCGTTTAATGGTGTATCTAATAATAGTTCCGCCATTCCCAATACACCATTCATAGGTGTTCGGATTTCGTGGCTCATGGCAGCAAGAAATTGTGATTTGGCTTGATTAGCGGCTTCAGCGGCTTCTTTTGCGTGTCTTAGTTCGACAGTGCGTGCTTCAATTTTTTGTTCAAGATCGCTATGATATTGTACAAGCTCTTGATCTCTTTGTTGTATTTGCTCAAGCATACTATTAAAAGCATCTACCAAAGCGCCAACTTCGTCATTCTCACTGTGTTTTGTAACGCGGAAAGCATAATCTCTGGAATGCGAGACTTTTTGAGCTGTAGTGGATAAATCAAAAATTGGTTGAATTACTTTTGATGCTAAACGGCGAGCCAAGAACGTAGCGATAAGGAAAGTTATCAAAACCGATAGTGCTGAAATAATGAGATTTAGCGCAAGTTGTACCCACATTGCTCCCAATGCATAGCGTATTTCCAAGCTGCCGACGTGTTCTTCACCGGCAATCACCGGTTGTGTTACATGCATATCTTGAAAAGGGAGCCATGCAGGAAGCCATATTTGTTCTTCATTATAAATATTAGCGATTTCATGTCCATCTGGAGTTATTAACGATGCTTTAGAAATCGAGGGAATTTGGCGAAGTGAATTTAATGTTTCTTGTGCACTTTTGTTGTCAAGGAAAGCTAATGAAGCCTGCGAATTACTTGCTGTTACACGCGCTAAACCTTTTAATTGGTCTTCAGCAATGATGAGTGAGCTTCTTACCTCATTGATAGCGAGTAAGACAAAAACTAACAACATCGAACTTGCCAAGCTTATTAAAATTATCATTAATATCTTGTCTGCAATGGAGCGATTATTACCTGAAGTTTTGTCTGTCATTGCTTGTGTCGATGAAATTATTCGGTTGGATTTTTTGCTCGTTCAATTCCGGATGAATTTTAGTAATCGTATATTTAATTTAAAGCAGGTTACCGGCTGCGCTGAAGTTTAGCGGCGATTTTTACTTAGTATCATTCAATAATACAATTATGCTATTCATATCAAGTAATTCTTGCAAATTACTGACAACGAGTATCGGCCTGTTTTGGGCAATCTTGAGTTGCGCAGGAACACCTCCAATACACTTTTAACTTGATATGAAAACGTAAACAGAATTACTTTTAGGTAATTATTATGATTACTAACCACTAGATTAGCAGCGGTTAGAGTCATTGAGTCAAATTAGTAACGCGGTAGAATCGATTAATATCGCCATTCGAAGCCGCCATAAACTCCTCTGGGAATATAACTTGCAATAGTCGGTATAAAATCAGATTGAGATTCCCGGTGATGCTGACTGAACAAATTTTGTCCGACTAGGAAGAATTCAATATTTCTTGTGTATTTCCAAGCAAGCTTTGCATCCATCGTAACATATTGAGGAATATTGAAGAATGCTAACCCGCTAACATAACGTAACCAAAGATTAAGTTGTAGTTTTTCTGAGGAATCATGATTGGAACGCAGCGAAAATTGATGCTGTGGGTTAGCTTTGGCTGCACCACCCGATGTGGAGTCGAGTTGTCTGAATTCGGGGTTGGATTTTGTATGGATATCCAAGAAAGAATAACTTCCTTGTAAGCGCCATTTTTCATAAGGCCGCCAATCAATAGACGATTCGATACCATAGGAATAGGCTGAAGTGCCGTTACTGAAAAAAACCGGCATAATCAGATGGGGAAGTATGCCATTCCCCGGTACAATTTCGCCCGGCCTGAAATCCCGTAACTGGCTATAATCATTGAAGAAACCTGCCAGATCAATGGATGCATTAGCAGTAAGTGTGTGACGATAGCCCATTTCGTAAGCAATCAATTTTTCTGAATCGAAACGATCGGTTCCTTGCACAACCATCATGACAGGTACCGGTAAAACCGGAATACCCGGAAGTGATTGAAGCACTCTTCCGGTGATGGTGACATCATTTTCACCTCGTGAGGGGATACGTACCGCGCGAGATATCGCAGCCCAAACTGAATTATATTCGTTGGGTGTCCACATTAACCGGCCACTTGGCTGAACTTCCAGACCCGTAAAATCGTTGTGATCGAAGCGTGTGCCAAGCGATAATTGCAATTTATCAGGGAGTAGTGTGATTTCATCACGAATAAATGCGCTGAAATTGTGATTGGTTTTTTGCTGTGGAGTAAAAATCGTCAATTCGGTTGCTGGGACTTTGTTGTTATACAACCGATAATTCAGTCCCCATGTGATATCGTGCCGATCGTAAAGCGGTAAACGGTGCTGAAAGTCCACGTCAAAGCTTTCTGCATATTTTGTCCAGGGAATTAACTGATTCTGAACGCGATCGTAATAAGTCTGCAGCATGATGGATGATTTTTCCGAGAACTTCCGGTCCCACCGTAAACGAATGTTTCCTCCCTTTTCATGCGTATCGACAACATCAAGGCGTGTAAAAGGGGATATTAATGTGGGCTGCTGCAGGCTATCGCCGATACTATTGACAAAAATATCGCCTTGCAGAGTTACATGATCGATGCCACGCGAGTGATCTATGCGAAAACCCGCTCGTGCCGATTGCCACTTGTCTTGTGCGTTCATTCCCGAGAGCGAGTGAGTATTGTCTCTGGCAAATCCTTTGGCGTAGATGCGAAAGGGTGTGTCTTCATTTAACTTGCCACCATATCGAGCGCCTGCAAAGGCCCGTTCAAAACTGCCGCCACCGGCTGTAAACAAGATTCCTTGGGTGTCGGCAGCTTTTTTGGTAATAATGTTGATGACTCCGTTCACTGCATTGGCTCCCCACACTGTGGCGCCGGGGCCACGGATAACTTCAATGCGTTCGATATCTTCAATAAAGGTATCCTGCTGACTCCAGATTACACCGGAGAATAGTGGTGTGTACACACTACGGCCATCGATGAGAACTTGTAATTTGTTGGCAAAACGTCCATTAAAACCACGGATGCTGATCGACCATTTATCCGTGCCAATGCGGGCGACTTCTACACCTGGCGCCATCCTTAACGCATCCGGAATATTCGTGGCACCGGAACGTCTGATATCGTCTTGGGTAATCACAAATACCGCAGAGGCCACCTCGCTCAGTTTTTGCGAGCGCCGGGATGCGCTCGTTACTTCAACTTTCATCAGCTCTTCGATAGATAAATCCAACAAAGGATTATCGCTGCGCTTACCATTTGCGAATGTCAAATTCGCACAACAGCATAAAGCGATAATGATGAGAACTTTTTGTTTAAGTAATTGTTGTCTCGAATGGTTGTTTATGGCGATGGCTAAATTTTTCTGGATCTCTGGGCGGAAGCTTGGTAATGCAATCACCGGCATCATAATTATCGTCCCCTCACTTGACGGGCGATTTGTAATAGTTGCGCATTGAATTTGATTCCGGCGCGTCTGGCGTATTTGAGATTGATTGAGAAACTCAGATTCTTGCCATCATTATTTAATTGGATCATGCCCCCTGCATCGAGAAAATCATTGACGTTGCTGACCGTAAGAATGGGTTTGCCGGCAGCAGCGCTGAGCCATTCATGAATGTGCTGAATACCTTCTTCACGCGGCAAGAATAAGAGTTGACAACTATTCAAGGATTCGTTGTAGGCAATGCGTCTTATACTTACCGGTTTGTTTTGCGCGATGCGGCCTAGGATCGCGTCCAATTCTTCAAATTCCGGCTTTATACTGGTGCAAATTGTTACTTCACTATCAAAGGCATCATCGGGCCATTCGGTGAATTTTAAAAAATTGTAAAGAAAGGCGGCCGTTAATGTTTGTTCACTTGCTATGGGTTGTGCGGAAGCGAGTGAGGTAGGCCCTACTGTGCTGGCGATAGCAATAATTAATCCAATAATGAAGTGTCTTATTTTTGCAAAGCGGGGCCCTGCGCTCAAATAGGCAATATTAAAATTAATTGAAAATGAATGGAATACAATCATTTGCCGGATAAACTTTAAAAGCGCCACTGCGCACCTGCATAGACACCGCGTGGAATAGTAGTTGCGAGCGAGGGAATAAAATCTGAAACAAATTCCATGTGGTTTTGGCTAAACAGATTTTGACCGACGATAAACAACTCAAGATTTTTTATAGGCGTATACATTACTTTTGTGTCCATAGTAACGTAACCTGGAATGCGATAAAGATCTACACTGCTGGCATATCGCAGCCATAGATTAAATTGCATTTTTTCCGATAAGTCGAAGTTTGACCGGAAAGACACTTGATGCTGCGGCGAAACTTTATCGGCGCTGCCTGTAGTCGGATCTATTTGCCGGAATGGTGAACTGGAATCGATATGCATGTGCAAGAAACTGTAATTGGCTTGCAAGCGCCATCTTTCAACTGGACGCCAATCCGCCGAAACTTCAACGCCGTATGTTTGCCCTTTAGCGTTATTGTTCAATCCCAATGGCAATAACAAATGCGGCGGGAAACTTGACTGGAACGCTAAAGATCCAAAAGATAAATCACGCAACTTACTGTAGTCATTGAAGAAAGTGGCTATGTCGAGGGACGCTTGCGGAGAAAATTGATGACGATATCCTAATTCGTAAGCCAATAGCTTTTCAGCATTAAATCGCGAGGAGCCTACTAATTGCGCTAGCAAAGGAAGAGGAAGTAAGGCCGAAGTTCCAGGAATTGCATCAAATGTGCGCGTACTGAGCAAAATATCATTTTCGGCGCGGGAAGGTGTACGAACTGCGCGGGAAATCGCTGCCCAGATTGAATTCTTTGAATCCGGTGTCCACATGATTCGTGAATTCGGTTGAATTTCCAATCCTGTGAAATCATTGTGATCGAGACGAACGCCCAATGTGAGCCTCAAATGCTCCGGGATGAGCATTATTTCATCGCGCACATAAACACTGGCAAGATGATTGGTTTGCTGGCGGGGCAACATGCTCAATAGTTCAGTATCGAATACCTTGTTAGCATATAGGCGGTAATGAGCGCCCCAAATCAGGTCATGCCGGCTAAATAATGGAAAATGATGCTGGAAATCGATGTCGAAGCTTTCTGCTCTAAACTGAGAGACAGTTGATAAACGGTAATCCACTCGATCGTAATAGCTTTGCAGCATAATGGCCGATTTTTCCGAGAAAGTCCGATCCCAGCGAAAACGTATATTGCCGCCTTCATTATGGCCTCTCGCTGTATCGGCTTGAATAACCGGTGCGTTCAGCAGGGATTTATCCAAGGTGTCGCCAATTGAATTGTAAAAAATATCGCCTTGCAGCGTTAACTGGTCATTGCCACGGTTGTGATCTAAGCGGAATCCGCCTCGGGCACTGTGCCAGGCATCGTTGACGCGCTCGTCCGCGCTGGATTTCATATTATCCCGGCTAAAACCCTTGGCATATAAACGAAAAGGGGTTTGTTCATTAATTTTTCCACCATAACGCGCACCGGCAAAACCATGTTCAAAACTTCCACCCCCGGCAGTAAATAGCGTGCCTTGAGTATCTGCGGCCTTTTTCGTAATGATATTGATAACGCCATTGACTGCATTAGCACCCCATACCGCTGCGCCCGGGCCGCGAATCACTTCAATTCGTTCGATGTCTTCCATCAGCGTATCTTGCTGTTCCCATTGCACACCGGCAAACAGCGGGTTGTAAACACTGCGGCCATCCATTAGCACTTGCAATTTATCGGCAAAGCGGCCATTAAATCCACGGATATTGATCGCCCATTTATCGGTTCCGATACGCGCAACTTCAACGCCAGGTGCCATGCGCAACGCCTCGGGGATAGATGTTGCACCGGATCGTCTGATATCGTCCTGAGTAATTACAAATACAGCGGATGAAACTTCGGTAAGCTTTTCCGCGCGCTTGGATACCGATGTCACTTCCACCTTCATTAGCTCTTCGATGGATAAATCAAGTAACGGGTTGTCCTTTTGTTTATTTGCAGCAAAAACAAAATTTTCGTAGCTGAAAATTGCAGAAATTATTAATAATCCAAGCCTTAATAATTGCATTAAGCGATTGTTGAAGACCATAAAAATAATTTAGTTTTGATTTGATTAACCGGATAGCTTACTGATTTTTGATTATCTTGGAAATTTTGTTCTCTTTTTTTAATAAGTTAAAAATTTCATTGTTGTAACCAAAACAAAAATCCGCTTAAAATCCAGTTGCATTACGGGACTCCATAAATACCATTTAATTAACTAGCTGATTGATTTTTAGATCTTTTCAAGACAGTTATAGCATTGTTAATGTTGTACAATATAAAAATAACAAAAGGAGTGCAGCATGATTTTTTCTGATCGAATTGCGGCTGCTGAGCAACTTGCCGAAGCGCTTTCTGAATTCCGCGATAAGCGGCCATTAGTGCTGGCTATTCCCAGAGGCGCCGTGCCGATGGCAAAAGTAATTGCCGAACGGCTGAATGGCGAAATGGATGTAGTGCTGGTACGCAAATTACGTGCCCCCGGCAATCCTGAATTTGCGATCGGATCAGTTGATGAAAGCGGTTGGGTTTATTTGACTGACTATGCAGGACAAGCTGGTGCAGATCAGGATTATATCGGCCAAGAAGTATCGACCCAACTGGAGACCATCCGGCAACGCCGCCAGCAATATACCCCCATGCACCCGCCCATTGATCCGGCAGAGCGCATCGTTATCGTCATTGATGACGGACTGGCTACCGGTTCTACCATGATTGCAGCGCTCCATGCATTACGCAATAGAAATCCTGCGCAATTGATTTGCGCAGTACCTGTGGCACCTCCTGACACGTTACAGAAATTGC
>SSFV01000010.1 GCA_008015565.1 Nitrosomonas sp.
CTGCATCATAACAACTCGTTGCTATAATCCAAAATAATATTATGTTAGATTTATATAACCATTTTTTATGAACAGATAAGCTTATGAAACTCCAGCAACTTCGTTATTTATGCGAGACTGTCAATCAAAATATGAATCTATCCAAAGCGGCAGTAAAACTTCATACTTCTCAACCAGCCATTAGCAAGCAAATTCAAATGCTTGAAGAGGAGTTAGGCGTTGACATTTTCTTGCGTCATGGCAAACGCATTGTACAAATCACCCCGCCTGGGCAACTGATTGTCAAAACTGCCGCAAAAATGTTGTGCGATGCGGATAATCTGAGAAAAATCGCGCAACAATTCACCGACGATGCAAATGGCACATTGACAATTGCCACTACCCATACGCAAGCGCGCTACGCCTTACCCCCGGTAATTAAACACTTTACCGCACGCTACCCCAAAGTTAAATTGATTTTACGCCAGGGCAGTCCTATGCAAATCTCAACTTTAGTCACTTCAGGAGAAGCGGATATTGCAATTGCTACCGAAGCTATTGAACATTTTCATGAGCTTGTCATGTTGCCATGTTATGAATGGAATCGATGCATTATCGTACCGCCCAAGCATGCGTTGCTGAAAATGCAAAAAATCACTCTGGAAGCAATTAGCCAGTATCCGGTCATCACTTACGATTATGCATTCACCGGCCGCTCAAAAATCAATCAGGCATTTTTTGATAAAGGCTTGGAACCGAATGTCGTACTGACCGCGATTGATTCGGATGTTATTAAAACCTATGTCGAACTAGGGCTTGGAATTGGCATACTGGCCAATATGGCTTTTGACGCCAAACGCGACAAAAATCTCCGGTCCATTGATGCCAGTCATTTGTTTGAACCCAGCACGACTCGCATCGGTATCAGCCGGAACAGTTATATTCGCGGCTACATTTTCGATTTCATTGAGATGTTCGCGCCACATCTGAATCATGCCATTGTTCAAGCAAAGCTGGAAAATCGCACGAGCGGGGATTTAAAAAATTTTCAACATTAATGATTAACTATATTAATCATACGGTAATAACTGATCGCCATTTCCTAATCCAGCTGATCGCACACAAGCTAAAGCAAAAAGTACAAATTAATTCCACCAAAAAACAAAAGTGCTATTATGCTGCACAGACTGCTTCAAATTGCAAACCAGCCAAATCACTCAATGAGATCAAAAAATGAAAACAGCACTTACTCTTTTATTGGCATCGCTCGTATTGGTTATCGTTGCGCTTGGATCGGGGGCTTACAATATGGCTGCCACAGAAAAACACTGGGGCATTACCGAAAAAATCATTGAATGGGTACGTGTAAGTTCCATCGAAGCGCGCGCTAAGGATTTGACCGTACCGCCACTCGAGGATCCCGAATTTATTGCCCAAGGAGCAGAACACTACAGCGCCATGTGTACCATTTGCCATTTGGCACCTAGCATCAAACCGACGGAACTCTCGGTAGGGTTATACCCGCAAGCCCCAGTATTTCACCAACGCGAAACGATAACCGATCAAGCCAAAAAATTAGAGCAAGCCAAAACGTATTTCTGGGTAATAAAGAATGGTCTAAAGATGACTGCCATGCCAGCATGGGGCCTCAGTCATGATGACCAAGCCATCTGGGGAATGGTAGCTTTTATTTTGAAATTAAGCGACATGACGCCCGAACAATATAAAAATCTCATTAGTTCGGCCAAAGATAACGCACACGGCCATGACGATAGCGATCACGGGCATAGTCACTAAAAGCTTTGCAGCACAATAAAACACAAAGATCATGAGTCAATCGCATTGTGCGGACGATTTTGCCGGTTAGCCGTGACTCATTCGATTATCACAGCTAGCCTTATCGCGAGTTATCGTGCTACCAATTATCTGATTGGTACCGGTTCCGATACGATTTCCGTGCAAATCGATCGATACTCGCAGCCGCTGCAAAACTGCTGACCGCATCCCAATATTGCAATGCGGCAATTGTCAGCGCATACAATCCCCATAGCCGGCATAGCAGCGATGAAGATAATTCTGCGCATCACGAACAGCTCAGAAACTTACTGAGGTTATGTGGTTATCCGTTCATTGAAGGCCTAAACGTCGATCAGCTGAATCAATGGCCGGATGAAGAAAGCTTCTGCATACTTGGATTGGATCTTAATACCGCCCGATCGCTGGGACAACAATTTAATCAGAATGCGATCGTTTGGATTGCAGAGGATGCCATCCCCCGTCTGATATTGCTCCGCTAAAAAATCCCAAAGAAAGTGGAGTTAATTAAAAATTCATTGTAGCTGATTGCATAAACCCGATGCTATACTCAAATTTTTAACAACCCAGTTTGGGAGACAATTATGAAAAACACACTCACCTTTCTGACTATGGTTTTCTTAAGTTTTGGATTACTCGCCTTTGATGCGGAAGCTAAGCGCATGGGCGGTGGAAAAAATATCGGCTCACAACGTCAATCGGTTAATCAGCAGCAAGCCGCACCAAATCCTCAACAATCG
This sequence comes from Nitrosomonas sp., assembly GCA_008015565.1. Taxonomy (GTDB): domain Bacteria; phylum Pseudomonadota; class Gammaproteobacteria; order Burkholderiales; family Nitrosomonadaceae; genus Nitrosomonas. The sequence continues at coordinate 2,535 of SSFV01000010.1, forward strand.
CCTTCAAAGGCTCCTGCATCAGCAGCTGCAGGCGGCAGCAAATGGGGCGGTGCATTGGCTGGCCTAGCAGCCGGTGGCTTATTGGCAGCACTCTTTATGGGCGGAGCGTTTGAAAATATCAACATGGCTGATATCCTAGTTTTACTGTTACTTGCAGGCGCAGTGTTCTTCATCATCCGCATGCTACGTAAGCCTAAGACCGAACAATCGCCTTCCATGCAATATTCCGGCATGAATACCGGCACACGCGACAACTTCAACACCGCGCCGTTTACGCCGGCCGCTGCCACAGACGGCCAAACAACCTATCAGCAGCCCAATATTCCGGCAGACTTTAAGGTCGAACCGTTTCTGCGTAATGCAAAAGCATCGTTTATGCGCCTGCAAACCGCTCACGATCAAGGCGATATCAATGAAATCCGCGATTACACGACGCCCGAGATGCTGGCGGAAATTAGCGAACAAATCAAAGAGCGCGGCAGCGCGCAACAAAAAACCGAAGTTATGTTCATCGACGCCAATCTGTTAGAAGTCGAAACAAGCAACGACATGGCCGTCGCCAGCGTGCGCTTTACCGGCCAATTGCGTGATGGCCCTGATGGCGAACCTGAAGCATTTGATGAAATCTGGCATGTTCAAAAAGACTTGAAAGATCCCAATGCTACCTGGTTACTTGCCGGTATTCAGCAGGTTTCCTAGCTTTACATGATCAAACCCGGCTTGATTACTGATTTATAATCGGACAATCAAACCGGGTCAGCCGGTTTTTATCTCGTGTACACGCGATTATCGAAAACCTTGATGGTACTGGCTTTTGCGTTCTATGCATCGCTCGTGGCATTCAATAATCTAACCGATTACAACTCGAATTTCACACTAGTCACTCACGTTCTGACGATGGATACCACTTTCCCCGGTAATAAAGGGTTATGGCGGGCCATCCAATCCCCTGTCATTCACCACATCGTCTATGGTTTTATCATTGCTACTGAAATTATCATTGCGGCGCTATGCTGGCTTGGCGGTTTTCGTTTATGCCAGCACATCAAGAAACCTGCTTTATTCAACGATGCCAAAGGATTGGCAATACTCGGACTGACACTCGGTTTTTTGTTATGGTTTACCGGTTTCATGACTATCGGCGGTGAATGGTTCCTGATGTGGCAGTCTGAAGCCGCTAATGCCCAGCAAGCAGCATTCCGCTTGGCCGTAATAATTGGCATCACGCTGATTTATTTGGTTCATGCTGACGCAGAAAAATAACCGTAGCAAGACAAAAGAACACTATTCCGCCTTAAGGAAATGCTGATTAATTCAACGAAGTGATTCACTCGTACAGCCGATTAATCAGCATTTCCTTAAGCTACGAATGCATCAATCCCAGCTTGGGCAATCTGTGCATCTTGAAACGAGCGCACGCCGCTCACCCCGATCGCCCCCGCAAATTGGTTATTGACAACAATCGGCAAACCGCCTTCGATAGGGATTGTACCGGGCAAATTCAAATAGCGCAGGTGTCCTTCGGCAATATTTTCTTCCCACACTTTGGTCGGACGGCGAAAAGCAATGGCAGCTTGCGCCTTTTCAATGGCCACGTTGATACTGCCAAACTGCGCATCATCCAGGCGCTGCAGATACAGCAAGTGGCCGCCATCATCTACAATTACGATAACCACCGGCCACCCGTTACGTATGGCTTCCGCTTCCGCACCGGCAGCTATTACCTTGGCATCATCCAGAGTCAGCATTATTTTGTTAATTGTCACAACCACTCCCGAAGAAAAACTTATTCAATCATCCCCTGCAACCCGCTAATGCGCAGCAGCTTAAATCCCGGCGCCGCCTTCAAACATTTCATGGCGCATCTGCGCTTGTGAAATATTGCTGCCCGGCGGCACACTACGCGTCAACCAAACGTTACCCCCGATGGTTGACCCCCTACCGATGGTAATACGCCCCAAAATCGTCGCACCAGCATAAATCACCACATCGTCTTCTACGATAGGATGACGTAAGTTACCTTTCACCAGAGCGCCGTTTTCATCGACCGGAAAACGTTTTGCACCCAAAGTCACGGCCTGGTACAGCCTTACATTCTGCCCGATAATGGCTGTTTCGCCAATTACCACACCGGTGCCATGATCGATAAAGAAACTCCCGCCGATTTGCGCACCCGGATGAATCTCCACACCGGTTTGCGAATGCGCGATTTCGGAAATCATACGTGCAATCAACGGCACGCCAAGCCCATGCAAAACATGCGCCAAACGGTAATGAATAATTGCCTTGATACCCGGGTAGCAAACCAGCACTTCATCCACATTGCGCGCAGCCGGATCGCCTTCATACGCCGCTTTAATGTCACTTTCCAGCAATTTCCGGATTTCCGGCAACTGTTTGGCAAAGGCCTGCGTAATCGCCAACGATCGCGAGCGGTCTTCACAGCTAAGTACTTCCAGGCCCGAGTTATAATGCAATTCATGCTGAATTTGTACTATCAACTCGCGCAATGTCATATTCAGCGTATGTCCTACATAATGATCGATGCCTTCGTCGGCCAGCTCCGCTGAACCCAGCCGGTTCGGAAACAAAGCTGCACTGATGCCTTCGACAACACTTGTCAAAATTGTGCGGGTTGGCAATCTGGGTGGATTATCGTGACGGTTGCGGCGTTCCAGGGATGCCAAACGCAGCGCCCGCAATTCGGCCACAATGCTATCTACTTCCAAACAGGTGGTACGCAGCGAAATATCGCGTGCTCTCTTATTATTATTCACAATGCCGTCAAACCTTGTTCATCAAACATGCCTTCAAACAGGGCGGTGCTCAAATAGCGTTCTGCGGAGTCGGGTAAAATGACCACAATGGATTTCCCGGCATTTTGCGGAAGCTTAGCTTGGCGTACTGCCGCCGCCACCGCAGCACCGCAAGAAATACCGGCCAAAATGCCTTCCTCCCGCGCCAGCCGCCGTGCATACAAAATCGCCTCCTCATTGCTGACTTGCTCGACTTCGTCGACTAATGAAAGATCCAGGTTATCCGGTATGAAACCCGCGCCAATGCCCTGAATTTTATGCGGCCCGGGCGCTAATGACACACCAGCGCGCTTTTGGGATATTACCGGACTGGCGGTGGGTTCGACCGCCACTGAGGTAATGGCTTTGCCTTTGGCTTGCTTGATATAACGGGAAACGCCGGTAATCGTACCGCCTGTTCCCACGCCCGCAACAAAAATATCGATTGCGCCATCGGTATCGTTCCATATCTCCGGCCCCGTGGTCTTTTCATGAATTTCAGGATTAGCCGGATTCTTGAATTGTTGCAACAACACATAGCGGCCCGGATCGGAAGCGGCGATTTCATCCGCTTTGGTCAAAGCACCATTCATGCCGCGCACACCTTCAGTTAATTCCAGCTTGGCACCCAACGCAACCAGCAACTTACGCCGTTCAACGCTCATTGTTTCAGGCATCGTCAAAGTAAGCGGAATACCCCGCGCCGCCGCCACAAACGCCAATGCAATACCGGTATTGCCACTGGTTGGCTCGACAATTTCCTTGCCCGCCCCCAACAAACCTCTTCGCTCGGCGTCATCGATCATTGCCACGCCAATGCGGCACTTCACCGAATTCGCCGGATTACGCCCCTCAATTTTTGCCAGCACCAATGCCGGCGCGCCATCTGTCACACGATTCAAGCGCACCAGCGGCGTGCGTCCTACAGAAAACGAATTATCCTCAAACCAATTTGCCATAAAATTTCCTTCTGTCAGCACCCCAGGCGTAAAAAATAAAAGATCACGTTGGAAACATAAAGGCTTGACTATAGCGCATTCATTGCAAAGCGAAAAGTAGATGAAGTGCAAGCATGACAAGACATCATGAGCGCCTTCGCAGGATGGTCGGTAAATTGGCCGCGATCATGATCCATAAAATAAATTGTATCATCGAGAAAATCATTGCAAATTCATGCGGCGAAAGCGCATTCTCATTACATGAACAGTTTTCGGGCGTCCAAAGAAAGCAAACTCCCCCATTCAGGCGAGCACGCACCACATCCGGCCTGCTTCCGTAAAAGGGGATGGCGTAGCTCATGGACAAACCAATCGCTTTTCTCCAATCCCAATGCACTCCCAGATCATATTTTTTGTCATTCGAAAGAGGAACTCCACTCACTTGTCCCTTGCCGTCAACCGTACGTACAAACTCAACGTTGCGCGAATCCGCAAGAACAACAATCACCGGGATCATCCAGAAAATCAGCCAAAGCACCATGCGTGCTGGCCGAGTTCCATGATCAGAAAATAGCTTGTTTAACCAATCTAACCAACGATCTAACCGAAACCAAAGTACTAAACGATTAAACCGATCTAGAACGTTCCCCCTCCTATCCAGGAAAGTAGGCGAGTCACCGCTTTGAACATCATGGTCATGACTACTGCGGTTTTTCATTGCACGGTAAACTTCATCGGCCCATCTTTTCTCTCCGATTCGCGCTAATTTATGCTCGATATCGATATAATTACCAGCATCGAATGGTTGCGTTTTCTCAAGTAATGCTTGCACTTCTCCATTTGGTTTTATGTCCCAATCCCCGACCTGGATTGCGCGCAGATCGACATAGTGCGGAAACGTAACTCCGGTCTCGCTTTTGCCAAAACCCCGGATACCAAGCTGTCCGATATTGCATCGGGCTAGGATTATACGAGCCGCTTTCGGCTGATCATTTTGAGCGCACAAATTCATGCTGCTCAACATTAGGCGTGCGGCATGCATACCTTCAAGGTCGATCTTAACGGCGATTTGTGTACATTGCGCTTCTTTACTGCTTTCTGGAAAGGCTAGTAACACATTACCGCTGACCTGCAGCTCATGCGCATTCAAATCACCTTGCAATCTCAAACCACGTAAATCAGCATCTCCATTAATATGAGCGAGATCGGCGTTGAAGTTTTGAGCCTGGCATACCGTAACCTCTGTCTTAATGTAAGCACGCAGATTCCCATCTATCTGCGCATTTTCCAGCAGAATGTCTCCTTTCACATGGCAGCGTCCCAAATTAAGTGAATCACCTGTGCGGATGCCACGCAAATCCAGGGTACCTCCGATAGAAGCCTTTATCCCTTCGATACTCTCTTTCGCTTTTTCTGACAAGCTTAAATCGAAGCCAGCAAGTAGTCGTTCACGACTATCTTCCCGCCAAAAACGTAGTCCACCTCCCGAACGAACGCCATGAGCGATGAAACTACCTTCGGCATAGGTAAAATCGCTATTGCCGGAAGAATCATTCGGCAGTAATTGAATACCTGTAAGAGTTATCCCAGCGCCAATTTGAAGATCCTGAAGCAAAACGCCATGAGCTTCGGTTGAACAAAACTTAGGTTCTGTTGCTTCACCACTTTGCTCTACCCAGGATCCAACACTCATCAACAAACGATTGCACTTTCCTGTAATAAAATAAAACTTACCCATTATCTGCGCACCGCTCAGATCAATATCGCCCACTGTCATCGCGCCGGATAAATCAATTTTTCCAGATATACGTGTTCGGAAGTTTCCAGCTAATCGTGCAAAAAGTGAATCGTCAAGCTGTAGACTCACAAAAGTGAGCGACCTGCCGATCGAGCACCCACAAATCTCTATCATTCCTATCTGTGCCTGGCTGGCATTGAATTCGCCATTAACACGCGACCGCCAGAAACATTCTTGTTTATTGCGATCATAAAAAGGCAGAATGCTCATCGTCAAGCTACTCGCTATGCGGCAAGATTCGAGATTAAGATCACCACCAATGTGTAAGCCATTCAACTGAATATCGTAAGCACGCAATCCCCGCATTACTGCATCGCCTCCAATAACGGTGCGCTGCAATTCACCGAAAGCAGGTTTTAACGGGACATATCCGCGTAGATCCAGCGGCCCATCGATTTGCATATATGAAAAGTCAAGCAATCCCATGCTCTTGTCCACACCACCCCTAAAATATACCTGCAAACCGTGGGCACGCATCACTCTCCCGATTATTGCCCATTGGGCAATAATCTGGCCGAATACGATTACTCGATTTGCGAACATGCCGCCTTCCGCATTGAGGCTTTGTAAATCGATTGTCGTCAGGAATTTCTCACCAATAGCAATGATATTTTCCTGCCCTTTTGTTTCCTTTCTAATTGCTCCGTAAAAATATGAGTTATCGAGATCAAAGACTCCTTTGACAGTGGCATTCCTTACGTTCAAATGGCGTAAGAAACCGCAACGAATCAACTACAACGAGTGCTTGAAAATAGCATCGTCAAGAATGACGTCATCCATAAACTCGACGTTCTCGAGCCTTACCGGCCCGGCAAATTCTGCCGAAGTCTTGACACCTTCCATCACGCGTAAACCGCGCAAGCGCACATGCGAAGCTGGTGCAGCTATGCGTTTCTGAATACGTTCCAGCAACTCTTGTGCCGTGACATTTTCCCGTTTCTGCTCGTGGCAAAGCAGCGGAATAAAATGCACATCCTTCCTGACAACCCAACGTGGCACTGGCAGTTTTGTCACCCCTTCAATTGGATCATCACTCAGCATAGCTATCTGTCCCTGATGATTAATTGAAAATTGAGCACGAAATAATGCGTTTCTGTACCAGACAAGAACATCGCTGAAACGATAAGAAGCTACTTGATTAGTTTTGGTTTCGATCTCAGGTAATTGGGGATTTAAGGTACCACCTTCTCTAGCCTTTAGTTTTGAAAATTCCGACTCAATAATCTCACGGATTTTCTTGATACTGGATTCATCAGATCTGTCTTTGGCTTTTCCTACACTGCCACTCATCGTTTCCTGAGTTCCAGTTGCAGGCAAATCAGGTTTATCTATAGCCGAAGGCTCGCTATTCGATTCGGGCGAAAATATCCGCAACCCCTGTATTCCCGCTATTTCTTCGAGAGTAGGTAACGTATCCTTCCAATTAAAGTCAGCAGCAGTTGATGGAATAAGGAAAGGCGCGATGGTATCGTCTTCATCCATGTCACCACCTAAGAAGCTACAGAAAAAAACCAGGTAATCTCGAATTTGTTTTTGATTCAATTTGGATATTTCAAATTCACCTTGTTTGTTGAGCGAAAAAATCGTTGCAGAAGTCCAGTCGAGCACTGTCCATTCGCTCGATTTTCCGGAAATATTGTCTTCTTCGGATAAATTTTGTTTGTCAGGTCCAATCGCAAAAAGGTAGGCGAGTTTTTGATAACCAGCCAACTCTTCAATCTTGTCAATCACACAAGAAAACCGATACAGCCGTTTGCTTGGATAGAAAGACAGCTCACGGTAATGAACACACTCGACAAGTAATTTAGCTGAGGGAGAGGTATTGAATGAGCTTTTGGTTATGGCTTGAAACAAACGCTGCCACAGTGGAATCAACTCAAGGAGCGAATTAATGCCCCTAGCAGATTTCACGTGCTCATTCAATTTTTCGATAACAGCCGCAGCTCCAGGAGGCTTAAGTACTTCCCAATTATTTTCATCACTCGGTAGATACATTCTCGCTTCCTCAATGCAATGGTTTAAGCAAATTGTACTCTTTTACCTCGAAGCCACCTATATAGAATGATCCACACTAAAGTTAGACAATCCGGATTAAATCTGAAAATATAGTAAAATTACGGCTCGTCTGATAAAACCCCTCGCTTGCTACTTACGCAATATTTCCTTGGAGCTACCTCATGTCCTGGCATTTAATCAATTGGCACCGTAATCAGATCCTCGAGCAGGAAGGAATTACGGACGCAATCTGGCAAAACCTGATTAATCTGCGCTGCTTGAAGGGGCTTACGGTGGAAGAATTCTCGCGTTTGCGTGAACTGGCGGTGGCGTTTTTGCAAGATAAGAAAATCTATGGCGCGCACGATTTGCAGATTAGCAACGAAATGCGCGCCTCGATTGCGCTTCAGGCCTGCATTTTGATCCTCAATCTCGATTTGGATTACTACCGCAACTGGGTGGAGATTATTGTTTATCCCGGTGAATTTATTCTGGACTACGATTATGCGGATGAATACGGCGTTGTGCATCATGTTCGCCACAGCGCCTCCGGTGAGGCTTGGTTTGCCGGACCTTTGATTCTTTCCTGGCACGATGCCGATACGGTCAACCGCCCCGGTTATAATGTCGTGATTCACGAATTTGCGCATAAGATCGATATGCTGCATGAAGGTCCCAACGGTTGTCCGGAATTGCATGCCTATATGAGCGCCTATACTTGGCATGAAGTATTCAGCCAAGCCTATGAAAAATTTTGCCGTCAGGCCGCAAAACGGCAAGAAACCATCCTCGATCCGTACGCAGCGGAGAGTCCGGCCGAGTTTTTCGCGGTGCTCAGTGAAATGTTTTTTGAACTGCCGCTGACCGTGCACCAGCATTTCCCTTCTGTTTATGAGCAATTGTCGCTATTTTACCGCCAGGATCCGGCGCAGCGTTGGCGCTGATTTACTTGTTCCAAACTGTCCAGCATCACCCAAGCTTCTATAAGTTCTTTGATAATTAGGCTGCAATCGGGCTGCTAATTACGGCTTGAATTAGCAAGCCCGCATGCTATTAATTACCGGGTTGATTTCTAAAGCGAACGTAACCGGTGAGCACTAAAACTTCTCTCATTGCATGGCTGATTTATCCCGCCGTGATGATTCTGGTCATTGGCCTGCATTTTCAATTGCTCAACCTGGCATGGGCCATACACTGGGCCGCTTATGTTCCAGTCATGCTGGGCGCATTGACGGTTAACTTGCTCGAACGCAAATTTCCGCATCAGCCGCAATGGCAGCCGGATCGCTATGATTGGGGTAACGATTTGGTATTTATGCTGCTGGTGCAAGTATTATTGCCCAGATTTTTATCTTTTTTTATTGCGGTCACCCTGTTGGCGGCGCTGCAACAATACGGTATGGTGCTTGAAGGGTTCTGGCCGCATCAATGGCCGATTGCCGTGCAAGCCCTGTTGATGCTGCTAGCAGCCGATTTGCTGCGTTACTGGCTGCATCGCGCGGCACATGAATGGCCGCCATTATGGCGGCTGCATGCAGTCCACCATTCCCCTAAAAAGCTCTATTGGCTGAACGTCGGCAGATTCCATCCATTGGATAAGTCGCTGCAATATCTGTTGGATGCCTTGCCGTTTATCGTGCTCGGCGTATCCGCAGAAGTACTGGCGCTGTATTTTGTGTTTTACGCCATCAACGGTTTTTTTCAGCACTGCAACATCGAATTGCGCCTCGGCGCGCTCAATTACCTCATCAGCGGCCCGGAACTACACCGCTGGCACCATTCCAAAATCATTGCGGAATCCAATAACAATTATGGCAACAACCTGATTATCTGGGATATCGCCTTTGGCACGCGTTTTCTGCCCGATGACAAACAAGTTGAGGAACTCGGCCTGATTAACCGCAGCTATCCGACCAGTTTCTGGACACAAATGAAAACACCGTTCATCAAAGGTCTTGATAAGGGTTAGCGATGCTTAGCCAGTTTTTTCTACGCGCAATGCTGCACGCCAGAATGTTCTGGATTAAGCTGGTAATTTGGCAACCGCTGATGCGCCAGACTTTTACCCCGCAACGTACCCAGGAAAAACTACTGCTGCGCATTCTAAACAAAAACAAAGATACGGAATTCGGCCAATTGCACGGCTTCACCGCAATCAAAAACTATCGCGAATTTCAACGAACCGTACCGGTCCACACGTATGAAGAATTGCGCGCCGCTATCGAGCGCCAGGAAGCAAGCCAAAAACCGTGCTTAAATGCCGAACAACCAGTGATGTACGCACAGACCAGCGGCACCACGGGTAGTCCCAAATATATCCCGATCCTGCCGCAAACCATCGCGCAATACCGCCGCAGCCAGTTCTGCGCGGCTTACGCCATCCATGCGGCGATTCCCAACGCTTATGCAGGCAAAGTGCTGGCTATCGTCAGTCCCGCGGTTGAAGGTCATATGGAGTCGGGAACGCCGTATGGCAGCATGTCCGGCTTGATCCAGCACAGCATGCCGGATTTTGTTGCAGCCAATTATGTGCTACCGCCCACCCTGTTTGACATCAGCGACTATGAACTAAAGTATCATCTCATTACGGTTTTTGCCTTGGCGGAAAAGCATATCACGCTAATCGCCACCGCTAATCCGTCAACTTTGCTGAAAATTTCAGCCATCATCAACAACCGGCTGGAAGCGTTGATTGCCGAGATTGCGGCAGGCAATACCTATGGATTGCGCGCCAATCCGCAACGCGCCGCCGAACTGGAGAGTCTGGTCAGAGAAAAACCATTCCTCACATTTGCAACTATCTGGCCAAACCTGCAGGCCGTTTCAACCTGGACAAGCGGAAATTGTTCACTCCTTTTACCGGCACTTCGCAAGCAGCTCAAAAAAACCGCCCGTATCGTTGAAATGGGTTATCTGAGCAGTGAATTCCGCGGCACGATCACTGTGGACGCACTTGAAAATAAAAGCATGCCAACCATCCATGAAAATTTCTTTGAATTTGTGGAGCGTGACCGCTGGGAAAACCGTTCGGGAGAATTTCTAACTATTGATTCGCTGCAGCCAGGCAAGCAATATTTTGTGTTTGTCACTACCCAGAGCGGACTTTACCGTTACTTTATCAACGACATCATCGAAGTGGATGGCTGGATCAACCGCACACCGTGCATCCGTTTCGTGCAGAAAGGCAAAGGCGTGATTAACTTAACCGGTGAGAAACTCTATGAGAGCCAAGTCATCGAAGCAATCCGGCGTCTGAAACAGGAACTGCATGTAAATTTTGAGTTTTTCATGATGCTGGGTAATCCAGAATCGCTGCAATACCACTTATACCTTGCTGCCGACCCGGTCGCACACATTACGGCTACGTTTGAAAAGCACTTGTGCGCATTGAATATCGAATTTGCCGCCAAGCGGCAAAGCGGGCGCTTGCAAGAAACAGCCGTATACTTTGTTTCTCCTATGGTTGCAGAAGCCTACAAAAAGCATTGCATCGCGCGAGGACAGCGCGAAGGGCAGTTCAAACTGATGAAATTACAAACCGTACAAGATTGCACTTTCGATTTTTCACCCTACCAGGTTCGCGCGCATGCAGCTTGATCATGTCCGCATGGAATGTCTGCAAATTCCATTCAAGCAATCGTTCAGCCACGCCGCCGCATCGCGGCAAACCACCGAAACCGTAATCGTCAAAGCGGTTTCCCAAAATGGCTTAGCCGCTTACGGAGAAGGCTGTCCGAGGTATTATGTCACAGGAGAAACCATCGCGTCGGCATTGCAATTTTTCGATAAAATTAAGCAGAAGCTGAGTACCATTCATAATCTGCATGACCTGAAACAATGGGTTAATACGCATGCGATGGAAATCGATCAAAATGCAGCAGCCTGGTGCGCAATTGAACTGGCCTTGCTTGACTTGCTCGCGAAAGAATCCCATCAATCCGTAGAAGCCTTGCTGGACCTGCCGGAACTGTGCGGCTGTTTCCAGTACAGCGCGGTGTTGGGTACCGGTAATATGGCTGCTTACACGCAACAACTGCAGCGCTATCTGCATAGGGGATTTACCGATTTCAAAGTGAAAGTATGCGGCGACTTTGCACAGGATCAGGACAAAATCGCACTGTTGCGCGATCACGCCAAGCCATTGAGCGTGCGTCTGGATGCCAACAATCTATGGAATGACGCAGAACAAGCCAGTACATACATTAAAAATCTAAATTTTCCATTCCGCGCCATCGAAGAACCGTTAACAGTAAATGATTATGCCGGTTGCCGCAAAATCCATGACGCATTGCAAATACCCATCATTCTCGATGAAAGCTTTTTGGGTCACGCACAGTTCGACTATCTGATCGAAGATCCGCAAACCTGGATCATCAATTTGCGCATTTCCAAAATGGGCGGCCTATTTCGCAGCCTGGCTATCGCCAAAACTGCAAAAGAACTTTCCATCCCTTTGATTATCGGCGCTCAGGTGGGTGAGACCAGCATTCTGACGCGCGCCGCACTGACAGTTGCCAATGCCTGCCGTGACCAAATCGTCGCCCAAGAAGGCGCTTTTGGCACTTATTTGCTGGAAAGAGATATTACCGGTCAAGCACTGATGTTTGGCAGGGAAGGAAAATTAGACGCGTCCGGCTTTTACGGTAAGGCCGGTTTTGCATTTGATTATCAAAAACTATAGCAAAGCAATTGACTATATCCAAAAAGCTGTGATGACTGGATCCAAACTGACTGCATAATCCGGCGGCAAAATTATTTACCCGTCCTCAGACGGTTCAAAACCGGTCATTGCGGTCACCATGTTTTCGACATTGCTACCATGCAACACCAAACCATCGGCTGTTTCAAACTGCTCGATACGATATGCCGGGCCGAGATACCAATCTTTCTAGATCAGCCGGTCATGGGTGCCAATCACGCTGACTAGAAGATTATTGCCGGCACTACCGGTCATGACACGATACCTTTGCCGCCATTAAGCCAGTCATCAGCGGAAAAACCGTATAACGCATCATTGCCTGCGAATCCGATTAATACATCATTTCCACTGGCGCCCGGCAGAATGTCCGAGCCTGATGTGCCGCTCAGTGCAAGTTTTGTTCGAGTTCTTGTCTCGGGACAAGTTTTAGTACCTTGAAAAAAATTGTATTACAATGGGCCATGGCTTGATACTCGTTTTTAGTTCAAAAAGTCATGAAAATTCATCATACCAATTCAAGCTGAATCAGACTGCAACAGCTACTCATCAACGGGATAACAGTGATTTCTCATCAATCAATTAATAACTAAAAGGAAGAAGATGCTCATACTCAATAAAGATGATTTGACTCTGGATAGGGCATCTGATCTTGGTGCATCGGTTTTTGGAGGTATTACAGATGTCGTGGCAACGACAGCAACAGGAGAAAATAATATAGATGGCCTTCTTAGTGGTATACAGTGGGCAGATAGAAACATAAGTTTCAGCTTCCCGGATTCATTCTCAAACGATTATGAAGCCGGTTATGCCAATGCTGCATCGCATGCTGCGAGCTTTCAGGTACTCAATGCAATTCAGCAAGGTGCGGCGCGCAACTGGGTTACAGGCGGATTCAATAAAATCTCCATGCTCAATCAAAATGAGCTGACGGGTGCTAATGACCGGGATGCCACGATCCGTCTGGCCACCTCCAATGATCCAGCCACAGCTTATGCCTATTATCCTGGATCCACAGTTGAAGGCGGTGATATCTGGTTTGGCACGACATACAACTATACCAATCCCATCGTTGGCACTTATGCGTACTATACTTTTGGGCACGAGCTGGGGCATGCACTAGGCTTGAAACATGGTCATGAAACAGGTGGAGTACGTGGCGTTGCCCTGAATGCCGATCGCGATTCCATGGAATTTTCGATCATGACTTACCGGTCTTATATAGGGGCGCCAACGGATTATGTCTATAATGCAGAAGGGGGATACGCTCAAACCCTGATGATGTATGACATTGCAGCGATCCAGCATATGTATGGCGCTAGGTTTGACACGAATTCCGGAAATTCTAACTACACCTTTTCGACGGCTTCGGGAGAAATGTTTATCAATGGTGACGGGCAGGGAATTCCCTACACTAATACCATATTCCGGACGATTTGGGACGGGGGCGGAATCGATACTTTTGATTTTTCCAACTACAGTACAAATTTGACTATCGATTTGACACCGGGAAGTTGGACAGATCTTGACGTGGGAGGCAATTTTCAACGTGCTTACCTGGGAAATGGGCATTATGCCCGCGCTCAGGTGTTTAACGCATTACAATTCAATAATGATGTTCGCTCGCTGATAGAAAATGCCCAAGGTGGCTCGGGCAATGACACGATCACAGGTAATGCCGCCAACAACACACTTCATGGAGGAGCTGGTAACGATACTATAGGCGGGAGCTCTGGTAATGATACGCTTATAGGATGGTCAGGGGCTGATATGATGCTCGGTGGCTCGGGTGATGATAATTATTTTGTTGAGAACGTGGGTGATATCGTTACTGAGAAACTCAATGAAGGCAATGATAGTGTTAGCGTCAAATTAAACTACACGCTACCTGTTAATGTGGAAAATCTGACTTTGACCGGTATTTTAGGAATCAATGGGACAGGTAACGACTTTGATAACGTCATTACGGGAAATAGCGCTGCCAATCAATTGAATGGGCAAGCTGGCAACGATACTCTCATCGGCGGAGGTGGCAACGATATACTCACGGGATGGTCTGGAGCCGATTCTATGAGTGGGGGAGCGGGTAACGATACTTATTTTGTTGAAAATGTAAATGATGTAGTTACTGAAACGTTCAATCAGGGCATAGATACGGTAAGCACTCGCTTGACACATGCGTTGCAAGTAAATGTAGAAAATCTTATATTAACTGGCACATCCGCTATTAATGGCACAGGCAATGGTTTAGCTAATAATATTACTGGAAACAATTCTGGCAACCAATTAAACAGCTTGTCAGGTAATGATCGATTGACTGGGAAAGGAGGTAAAGATACGCTGACAGGCGGCCCAGGTGCCGATAAGTTCGTTTTTGATACCGTCATTGGTGCCAGTAACATCGATACCATTACAGACTTTATTTCCGGCACCGATAAAATTCTCCTTGATGACGATATCTTTACGGAACTTGGGATTACTGGAACGACTGCTGGAGTGGCACTTACCGCAAACAAATTCCATACCGGTGCATTCGCTCAAGATACTCTTGATCGAATTATCTACAACTCCACAACGGGGGTACTCTACTATGACGCCAATGGTTCAGTCAGCGGGCAAAATGTTCAAATTGCATTGATTGGAACGAACACACATCCGGCATTATCTGCCACAGATTTTCAGGTCATCGTTTGACACCATACTTTGCAAGTACCATAAACCAGGAAATTGTCTTTCCTGCCAGATGTATATCGCGTTCTAGTGTTTAATTGCATTATTTAGTATAGGGCTTCTTAAGAAACAAATTAATAACAAATAGTTACAGATGATAATAAGGAAGCTTTTTTTACAATCAAGCACTAGGCTCATTTCCCGATTTTTAAATCGGGAAATGAGCCAGATCAATCTATATTTACCTGCAGATTGACTCGATTCTCCACTATTTCTTATGCTGCTCAATAAAAGCAACATTCCTTCATTCGGCGATCGGTCTTGGCAACGATCACGCTGACTGATAAATCGGACAGCAAAGTGAGTTGCACTGTAGCGGACAGATCTTTAAAGAGCCCCCTGCATAACTAGGTACCTGGAGTTTTTCTGTGTATGTGTTGCTCATATAATTAGTCACTTAAAAATTCCAAACTATTCTGAAAACCAGTTATGCAGGAGTCTCTTGAGGAATTGTTTTCCGATTTTTACAGGCTTACGGTATAGAAACAATCTCCTGTTCCCACCCATCCCTGTAACGAAAACGCAATCTGTTTCCCTCTGTAAAGAAGCCCGGTTGATCCAGGATACCGCTCCTGCGCAGTGTCGCAGTCAAGCGATACCGATGTTGTAGCCCGTCCTGCTGAACTGAGATTGTGCCATCGGTGTGAGTTTGCAATTGCAGGCGAAGCGTACTCCTCACCTGATCGCGCAATTGCACCATATCGTGAGCGCAAGCGTGCAACCGTTGTTGAATACCGTCTTGATACCTTACTTGCAGATTGCCGTCCGCATCGGTGGAAATATTGGTCGCTCCGTCCGCTGTTCCAGCAAAGACTTCCATATCCGCTGCAAAACACATCCGTTCTCCTGCCGGTGAGTCAATCTCGATCCGGTCACCGAACCATACGGTATTATCCCAACCTAACCGCAGTAATTCACCCAATGCCTGTACTTGGTGATGGAATTCGCTACGCAACTGTAATTCTAGTCCTGATTGTGCGCGTAAACGCAGATGGCCTTCTTCTGTTTCCATCATTTGCTGTTCAACCGCATTCTTATGCCTCAGTGTAAGTCCGTTCGGAACTACACTGAAAATTCTCCCATCCGGTAACGTAATTGTAAAAACCCCGGTTTCTGCATCTTTGACAACTTCTACGGGTGCAGAATCGCTGCCATAGAACGCACTGACGGCATCCTCAACATCTTTGGCCGTTGTGAAATTAACTTCGCAATTGATGCCACAATGCGGCGGGTCGGCAGCTTGCGTGATCAAACCAGGAAAAACCGTTAACATACTGATTAGTATAATAGAAAAAAATATTTGCTTCATTGCCATCCTCCATTGATGTTGAATACTTCTAGAAATTTCTGTGTAATGAATACACAGAGAAATCATTTGTTAATTGCCAGCTTTGGTGCGATAAATACCCGCCCATCCTTCCTCTTCGTTACCCATCTTCACACTCACAACCAACCATTTACCTCGAAAACCATCGCGCTCAATGCCTATTTCGGTAATTGGCAGAGGGTCGGCATCCGGGTTATTACAAGGACTCTCTTCGACATTTACCGCGCAAGCATCGAGAGCTGTACCCGGCATTATTGTATCAAGCACAGTGATGGCCGGTGAATTTCCTGGTTTTTTGCTGAGATAAATGCCATCAATTGGATTCAGGTAGACATTATTAGAATCTAACTCTCCCCTTCTTGCTTTGAAAGCGGTTCTGCTGGCAACGCCATTGCTGGAAACTGCAACAAAAGCAGAGGAGCGCCAGCGAACAGGTTCACCATCATCTTCATCGCTTTCAGTGGAATGTTCCTCCCCAGTGCTTGGAACTTTGCCTGAATATACCCAATATACAAAGTCGTTAAAAACATCGCCGGTGCGAGAAATCATCTGCATTTCACCGGTTTTTGTATCGTAAATAAAGATTCCTTGATTTACAAAAACTTCTTTTTCTTGATAACAGTTATCAGTGTTATCTGTGTTGTCGTTACAAATGCTGTTCTCATCTTTTTTGATTAAATATTCACCGATACGGTCTGGATCCGGAACCTTTAACTTCTGGTTGCAGAAAGCAATACGATCTTTGTTACCTTCTTCCGGACAGTAAAGCCGTATGGTTTTGGTTTCATTGCCCCAGGCTCCCCAGAACCCGACAAATCTTCCGTCATACGAAAGCCCTTCGCCAAGTTGCGAAAATTTTGCATTGCCAACACCCGGAACTGGTGCTCCCAAGCCAACTAGCGTAGTGAGTTGTGAAGATGGAGTAAGTGGTGCCAGATAAATCCCGCCATAATTCGGTTCTGCTTCGATATCAAGACCAACAAATACTAAATTATTCCCCGCTGCGCTAGGTGATGCAGTTGAACCGAATTTAGTATCAGGCGGCGCATCATTGGGTAGATTTGGAATTACGGTATCTGAGCTGGCAATCAGATGAATAGAATCATCCCCCCCTGCCTCGGATGTTTTTACAGTTCGATAATAAACCCCCGTTTTTCCAACTGTAGCATCAGGATCTTCTACAGTAGGCGCTAGAACCGAATAATTACCTTTGAACGCTATAACATTGCTATCGGTTATTGCAGGCGCTCCAGGGAAAACATCGAATGGCGTACCGGGTGCTGCGCCCGGAACTTGAAAAATAGCACTGAACTCAGGAACGGATCCAAGCTTAGTGGCGCCACTCACTAATTCGCTTGCCGCCGGATCAAAACCATTAAGACTAACGTAAATTCCATTTGTACCTATCCTTGTTTCATCTCCATAGTCCAGCCGATATGCCCATGCAGGCTGATGATTTCCACGGGTGGCAATCGCATCGGCATTTATAGCAATACGCGGTATAGAAGGAAATTCGATAAAATTGGTTAGGAGATTGTCCGGCGGATATTCAATATTATTAGGATAAGGAACGATTGTGCCTCCTCCTGCAATCAGCTTGATCACATTACTTTGTTCTGCCCCCTTAGACAGGGAACGAGTGTAGACACCATGTGTTGGTGGTCCTTCCGGAGGTCCACCCCGGCTTCTGGCACGAAAAACAACTAAGCCGCTAGCATTTACTGAAGGCTGGTTAAAACTATTAAAGGTTCTACCGCTTGCCGAATTGGGCATTACATCTTCTTTATTAACAATAGTAACCCAATTGAATACGCCAGTTGGCGGAGCTGCCAACGCAAAAGGCGCAACCGTTGCCATGATCCCTGTCAATCCCAAAATATAGATACTAATTTGGAGATAGCGATTTTTCATTGATTTATTCCTCAATTTTTGCCATAAAAAACTAATTGGCCAGAGAATGTTTGGAGAAACTCGCTGGTCGACGGTTAAGTGAACTATTTGAGCTCTGTCGCATTTAGCCATCCTTTGCCCTTTCAATCCAATTAAATCAATAATTAAATTGATAGAAGCACGCTTAATATGACAGAGCCGTTCACTGCAATCTTCCGGTTAACGAGGTTTTTTGCCGCCTCCGCCACCGCCCGGAGCCACAACGATGTCGATGGAGACATTGTTTTCGTCGATGAGATCCCCAGCGTCAACTCCTGTGAGCGTGACAGCGGGCGTGGTAGTGAACTGGATCCTGTAATTTCCCGCCGCGCTGACGCGCAAGTTGTACCCATACACGATCTTGCCGGTCGCGTTGATTTCGGCCGTGGGGTTCGTGCCCGGTGGAACAGCGTACACGCCAGTGTCCAGATTCAAGACACTGAAGGTGATGCCCTGGTTATGCACCACCCACGACGCCTGCGGGAAATCGACCGGTGTGCTGTTCCAGCCGCTTGACGTGTCACCAGTGGCAGCATGCCCGTAGGCGGAAAGCCGGTCGGCCAGGCTCGGTTGCAGCTTGATCACGGTGTAACCTTGCAAGGTCCCGCTCGGAATCGTGTTCAACCCCGTCACCGAATAGTCAGTCATGTTCGTGAGAACCAACTCGACCCGGATCGGGCTGCCGACCTTAAGCTTCGCGTCGCCCGAGAGGTTGTCGCCCCAGTTGCCAAATGCCACTGCCTCATCCGCGTTGAAGCATTGTGTCTGCCAGGTGTGTACCTTCTGGATCCAGTAATAGCCCGGAACCTCATAACCGGTCAGTGGTTCACCCGTGGGTGGCACCAGCGCCGACTGCGACTGTTCCGTGCCGCACTGAACAGTTCCGAGGATACCAACCATGATCGCCGGAACCGACAAATTCTGAGCGGCCGTTTCACCTCTGGGTTTTTTGCCTTTGCCGCTGTCCGGCCCCACGGCAAAGACACTCACACTCACAGCGCATAATCCTATTATTACAGCCGCAGCCAATGATTTAAACCGGAATTGTTCTAAAGTTTTCATAAAATTTATCCTGTTTTATTAACTAATTAATACTTTTAAATAATCAACCACCTAAAAAAATATATGCAAAATGCACATATAGGAAAAACAGCTCAATTCACAATCGAACTTTTATGCCTTTTAATATCTTCTATTTTTAATATATCTTTTCCTATAATAAAATTTTGCGCTTAGTCAGAACATGATTTATTGATCTAGATTAAAAAATATTAAGCTGATAAAAAAGTTGCCCTCTTTGAGACGAATAAATAATGTTCCTTTAATGGAAAATAAAGATGGCACAAAACCACAAGTCTGGCGCTATGCAGCTAGTGATCAATATCGATATAACTAGGCAGTTGGCACGATCTCGATATCGCGATCGAATCTCAATCGCTTGAATTCCAGCTAATGACAGAAGTTAATGGAATTGCGCAAGATACTGAAGTGTGTGGGCAGAGTTCTTATATCTGACCGCAGCCATCACTTTAATCAGCCGCCAAGTGTTTGGCTGGCACTTTGCCGAAAATATGATGGCCAGTTGATTCATCAGTAACTTCAACATGGCGCTAACTACCGGCAAACCGGACCATGTAATCCCGCACAAGCGGCGTTCACTGAAAGATCAATCTGGAATTCAGCCGGGATAAAATCAATTTTCTACAATCTACTGAACAATCACCGCTGAATCATTGATAGATGATTGATATATAGAAACAAAACAATTTTTTATTAACCTATGTAATTGATGAATAGTTAGATCGTTGTTAAATTTCGTTTAGATGAGCGTAGATTGATATGCCACGGCCACATTCTTGTTTGTTATATTGCTGACAAGGGCAAACGAACTCTAGCTTCTCAACTAGAAAATCACTTCATCATGACAATGGGGAGCAAACGATGCATAAAAGCATGAAAGAAAGTCTTCCGGGTATGGGAGCAATCGTAGCGGATAAAGGCGTTGCATTCAGGGTCTGGGCGCCCAATGCAGACAGTGTCAGTGTCATCGGTGATTTCAACGATTGGAATCCGGATACTGATCCGATGGCAGAAGAAAAGGATGGAACGTGGTATGCCCATGTTCCTCAAGCCAAAGAAGGTCAATTATATCTTTATCATTTGAAAGCGTTCGATAAGGCATTCACCCGCCCAGATCCCCGTTCCCGTGCGATGGAAAATTCCGTAGGAAAGTCGATGATCTGGAAACCCAAACCGGAATTAGCAGGGAATGACTTCACTCCGCCCACGCTGGATCAAGCTATTATCTATGAGATGCATATTGGCACATTCAATGTGCCCAAAGGTCAGAAAACCGGCAATTTCCAGAGCACTATTGAAAAGATGCCGTACCTGAAGAATCTTGGCATTAACGTAATCGAGGTCATGCCTTGTGCAGAGTTTGCCGGTGACTTATCCTGGGGTTATAACCCGGCTTGTCCCTATGCCGTAGAAATCTCGTACGGCGGGCCGGAAGGGTTATTGGCTTTCGTAAAGGCCGCTCACGAGCACGACATCGCGGTTATCATGGATGTGGTTTACAATCATTTCGGTCCATCCGATCTCGCTTTATGGCAATTCGACGGCTGGTCGGAGAATGATAAAG
>SSFV01000102.1 GCA_008015565.1 Nitrosomonas sp.
ATTTTGATCGCCAGCATACCGCTCCGGAAGGCATATCACCGGAGGAAATGAAAATTATAAAGATTTTAAAAAATCAAGCGCTCGCAGCTTTAAACTAGCCAAACAATCGTTATTTTTTGCTCATGTTATGGAACCGCAAGCGAACCACCCACATCGCCATGCACATTGACCCACAAATGCGGCAAGCCTAATTCTTTTAACCACTCAACCCCTTGTTCTTCCATAAGCATACCAATTGTCGATGCGCTGCCGGCAACAACGCAATATTCACCCATGACACTGACAGCCGCCATATAACAGACTGGCCAACCGGTTATGGGATTGAGCACGTGACCATAGCGCACACCATTCAGGATAATACAACGTTCATAATCCCCACTGCTGGCTACTGCGCCGGACTGCAGCGACAACGTTGTTAACAAGCCATCCGTCTGACGCGGATGCTTAATGGCTATTTTCCAGGGACTACCATCGTCATGTGGACCAATGATTTTGACATCGCCGCCAAGATTCACAATGCCATGACGAATGCCTGAATTCCAAGCCAGTGCCGCAGCACGATCAACCGCATATTCTTTAACTATCCCGCCAAAATCAATTTCCATGCCAGAAATCGTAAACGCCAGATGAGGCCGCTGCCAGCTAATTTTTGACCAGCCAATCATTTCCAAGAGCGACTGAATCGCCCGCTCTTCAGGTATCTTCCCCGACTTAAAATCCCAAGCACGGCGCAGAATTCCGGAAGTAATAACAAACAAACCGTCGCTTTGTTGATAACACGTTGCAGCATAATCCAGTAATCCAGCAGTTTCTTCATCGACATCGATGATCCCGCCTTTTTCCGCAATGCGATTGATCGCAGATAAAAAACTATCTGCACGGTAACGAGAGTATTTTGCTTCAAGGCGATAAACATCATTTATAACGATCTTTATCGTTTTGGCGGCTTTTTTCTGACTGGTCGTATAGAACTGGAGCGAACAAGGCGATCCCATGGCTTTAAAATCATAATGAAAATAATGTAAGCGAGTCATGCCAGCGTCAAACAAGTGAAGTTTCCGGAATTTTCCCTGCATGACATAACTTATGTTCATCATGCAGCATCCATATATTGCACATACAATCAGTGTGTTTATTAGAAGTGATAACTCCAAGTCGCTGACAATGCACCTTGGCGGTTAAGTTGGAAACCATTGAAATCGTTCCTTACCGGTTCTATCCATTCAAACCCGAATCGATTACCTGCAAACCGTCCTTTGGGAACAATAGCATTGACCCCTACCCCGATATCCCAGAATTCTCCTCCATAATTACTTGGAAAATCCATCGGACCGATACGCGCATTAAACGAATCAAAGTCGCGATGAATCGCGCCTTGCCAAGTATAGGCCCCTCGTACCAAAGCAGTCAGCCACGGCAACACATCGTATCCTCCCCACGTGGTGGTTTGAATTACATCTCCCAGGCGATAGCCGGATTTATTTTTTTCTTCCAATCGCTTGATGCCGCTGAATTGCGCGCCCCAAGACCAGCGATTTTTTTCCCCGGCATATGTCAAGCTGGGCATAAAATCCCAGGTGCCACTGCCCAGTTGCATGCCAAAATGAATTAATCCGCCATCATTTTTTGCAATGCGGCGCAACTTGATATCCACTTCTCCGGTCGGCGCACTAAGGCCTAAATTTACATGCACCCGATGACCTGGGATATCAATCAGCTTAATCAACGACGAGAAATACGTATCGCCGATGGCACCAGTCTCATGACCCGCCACACCAGTATGTTCATGAACACCAGGTGCAGCGGGCGGTGCATTTGGCAGTCTACGCAAATTCATATCCATATCCATGAATGTCGGCATCAGCATGACATTGAGCCATCTGTTCGGTGCATACATGAGATCGATCATATGCATACGCATGTCCATGAATGTGGGTACAAAACGGCAGGGTTCGCCTTGACAGCCTTGATCGATGATTGTTTGGTCATCCACCCGATTTGCGCCTTGCATCATATTGCCACCGGTCCAGTTATACATGAAGCGGTATCCCGCCATAAAATCTCCGGGTTTATCGAGCATGTGGCCAAACATGATGCCCGCCGGTGGAGTTTTATGGTAGTGATGCGACGAAGCATGAGCATGCGACTCGAAAGATGTTTTTGAACCACCCATCGGCAACGAAGCGGCTGGTTCCATATCAAATTTGATGGCCGCATTGGCCACATAATAATCGAAATCCGCGAAGCTGTTATTGCCACCCCCAATTTGCATCGAACTGGCGCGCGTATAGTATTCAAAACCTGTTTCCAATGCCACGCCTTTGCCGAGCATCTTACTTAATATTACTCCGCCACTCAGCGCACCAAAGCCTGCCAATCGATGATCGCTGGAAAAATTATCGGGCAATTTTGCAGCATCAAAAGATGTCAATTTTTGTGCAACACGTACTGAAAATCCATCTACAGGGCTGCCATTTTGATCCACCAAGTCAAACTGGTTGCTTCCAAAATATTGCCTGGAAGGATTATCTTGATCGATCCAGATTTGCCGTCCCAAATTATCCACTTCTTGTCTGATAAATTTTTGCTGGGAAAACAAATAAGGGCGAAAGAAACTGGCAGCATCCTGCGAGTAATAACGTATTCTGGGCGTCAACGTCCAGCCATTCCCCAATGGCTGCACCCAGCTTGCATCGAAGGTATGGGCATTCACGCCCCAGTCATCCACCGATAAGCGGTAACCTACATGCAATGCTGCATTGAGAGGGCTGATATATTGAATATATTTGGTATTGAACGCCACTTGATTACGAATATTGGGGCGTTGCTCGAGCAATGCACGAACATCACCGGGAATCGATGTCAATTGCCGGTTGTTCAGGTCCTGAGGGTCAATAAAAATGACCGACATCGCCTTGTAGGGGTTTTCCAAAAACCCGCTACTGTGCGTATAACCAACATTCGCATCCAGCAACGCATTTTTCGTTAGCACCTGCGCAACCCCGGCATTGACGATCCAATCCTGCCGTTCTCCCCGCAAGATTTCCGAATTATCCCGTCTGACAATTTGCGGCAAATAAGCTGTTTTGGTGATATACGGCGACGAATCGTGATCGAGGATTGCGCCAATATCGCTACTGGTATAGCCGCCGCCGAACTTAACCGTGGTCAGTTTCTGATTAAAATCCATGCGGCCGCCTATGGAACCAAAGCTCGATTTATAGTCGCGCTCCCGGGAGAATCCTCCGCTCACATTCAGAGCAGCCTCGTTCCATTCATAACTCAAGCCGAAATTGGCCTGACGCCGCGTTTCCGGCGAAGCCGATGTCATCACCAATACGGACCGGGTGTCGACGGTTCCCGTTAATTCTTTTGTAAGCGGGTCACGTCCGATTGGATTCAAATCGCGATCCAACAGTACTGAGCTATTTAAAATGGGCGAAGCGCCAACCACTATTCCGCCATCGGTATAGGGGCGATTACCACCCGTAGTAGCCAATGGCGTGATAGTAACGGGTGTAGCGCCTGACCAGGTATCCTGGGTATAACCGAATGAAAATTTTGCGCGATCGGTTAATGAAAAAAGCCCACTGCCATGCAGCACATCGGCAGTAATCGGCTTTAAGGTATTTGGCGCGCCAAACAAATTGCGTTCGCCTTCCTGATAGCGGCTATATTGAAAATTGATCCGGTCTTTAGCGGTTGCAGGAACGGATGGCAACAATAGGCCGGGTAATACCAGGGCTGCGGAAGTTAATGCATGCAGCGTTTTTGTTGATTTTACTATGGAAGCTGAATCGTTTAGCCGCTCACCACCTTTCACATCAAAGGCGGTAATATTTTTGCGTTGCAAATTTTTTTACCTTATACATAGGGCGGGCTTTTATTCAGTAACAGCCGCATCCCCCGCCCCCTGAAGAAGATTTATGGCTCGGTGCCGCTTCACGGCTGCTGTAATTGTGGGATTGGATTTCACTTTGCAGTGGATGCGGATCCAATTCCATCTGAGGTTTGGCAAGATTACCGCGTTCCCAGGGTGCCACATTGACACAACCTATCAATCCGATGATAGCTATCAATAAAGCGCACACCACGATGAAGCGGCTAGATCCAATTGAGAAGGACTTTAAAATCACCACCGATCCTAATAATTACGGATGTTCCATTACCAGTTGCGTGATTAATGCTCGTAACTTCTCTGTCTCACCGGGACGGAATCCCTGATGCACATGGCGGATGACACCCTTTCTATCAATCACATAGGAAGTTGGCATCGCCATGACTTCCAAGCCCTTGGCGCATTGTTTACTGATATCTGCAACAATGGAAAAATCAGCAGGGTGTTTTTCTAGAAATTCCTGCGCATCAGCAACTTTCTCATCCAGATTGATGCCAACCACATGTAAACCCTTATCTTTTAAATCCCGCTCGAGTTCATTCAGAAATGGGAAAGATTGTACGCAAGGCGGGCACCAAGATGCCCAAAAGTCCATATAAACAACCTTACCTTTCAGTTCCTGTAAATCATAAGCAGGTTCGCCATCCAAAGTGGTCAAATGGCACATGGTCGAAGCTTGCTCAAGATGCTCTGCAAACGAAGTTTGCGCAAACATTACAAATAATACCGCGGTAAATATAGATAATTTCATTTTTTTCATTATCGCTTACCTCTATCCTGAGACCAACATTAAGAAAGTCCCATGAATTCATTATTCAAACTGATAAACCAAAATATCCGTATCGGTATGCGTAATTCCATCCGCCGCCATGCAATGGTAAGACACGATGAACGATCTTGCACCTGCGCCGGTTTTATTAACCAGCAAAAGATAGGAGCCATTGCCACCCTGAACTTGAACTTCAGGGCTGAAATTTGCATCGCCTGAAACGGGATCAGTGGTATTGATCGCGCGATTTCCTTTAATAATCTGCAAATTTACCAGCAGATTATCTTGTGGCGGCGACGTATCGCGGATACTTGCAACCAAGTGATCGGTAGGAATGTTTCCAGTATTCGTGCAGCTAACCAGTGCAAAACCGGTAAAACTGGCCACATTGCCATTAATATCCATCGTTGCACCGGCATCATGCGCATAACCTATCTTTGCGATGCCTAAAACAGCTATGGAAAAAAATACCCGCAGCATTGTAACAAAAAATAGTGATCGCATAATTATCCACCTTCAATTCGATTTATCAAAATCTGTTGTATTTTACGTATCGGAAAAAAAACCTCGCTCCGGGAAAGAAAGGAGGGAGAGCGAGGGTGTCATAACAACAGCTACTTCACAAAATTATTGCGGCCAAACTTGTGTGCCATCCAATTTAATCGGCATATCGCGATTAATTTGCGCAGCCGACGGTTTCACTTCAACAGCAACCCCTGTGCCACCACAGCTTTCCGGCAGTGGGTTAACAGTTGTGTCACGAACGACTGTCAAGGTTGCCGGACCATCGTCAGTAGTACCGGCACGATCGTATGGCGTTCCTAAGTTATTATGTGTCCAAAAATTAACGGTATTTTCATTAAAGCCGGAAGCTGGTGTAATCTCGCAAATGTCGGCAATCGACACGTAGAATTTGACACTGGCAACACAAGAATCGGCTTTAAGCGTTACCGGTCCTACCCGGAATGCAATATATCCGTTCATATCATGAGGCAACGAGTCTCCACCACCAGCCCAAAACCCAAGCACATTCCCATTTGCATCAGTTTTAGATTGTTGATGGGTAAAAACTTCCTTGCTGTAGTTTTTCTTGATCAAATTACCCCAATTGTCTACAAAGTCGGTTAAAGCGCCGGTATGCGGTTGGCCGTCAACTGTAATGGTTGAATCCACACCGTCCGGGAAGACTACGCTAGTACCGATAATATTTCTTTCTCCACAACCGTGACCGATTATTACGTTATTGGTTACCCGCGTGTTATCCGCAATTTGCGGTACTTCCAAACGAGTATGGGCCAGTACGTTGCTTCCCATTGCTGTAATTAGCGCAGCAGTAATCGATCCAGCTATCAGTTTTTTATACATTTTTATTTCTTCACCTTCTCATCCGTTAATATTATTCTGTCCAGATAGTGTCGCTTTAATTAATCAATTAAAATCTGAGTTGCTAAGTTTAAAAAATTCTATTAATAAACATATTGTTACTTGAATACTTAAAGCAATCCCCGCAACCCGGCAGAATCCTTCGTGCTTTAATTATCTATTCATTTCCAGCACTCGGACTGATTATGAAATCTCATTTTATGTTTGGCAATGCGGCAAATTGTCGCACCTAGACCCATCGACACTCCAAACATATTCTAAAAAGACATATCAGAAGGTGAAATATCTTTCTATAACAATAGGTTGAATTCTATTGTTGCTGGCGCGAAGTCACGCTTGTGCCCGTATGGACATTACCAGCCGTTTTACAATGAAAGGATGCGGTATAGCTGTCGGTTCCCGTTGCGGAATGCATCACATACAAGTTATAAGTTCCGGCACCTTGCGAGACACTCACTAAGGGACTGTAAGTGGTATTGTTGTCGGTAGCGTCGAAGCTTGCTTGCGCACATTTGTTGGTAGTGCAACTGGTACCTTTATGGATCAATATATGAACTTTGGAAGTGCTAGCCGTCGAGTCTCTAACTTGGGCTTCCAATTTAGCCGGCGCGCCATTACCGTCATCAAAACAAGTCACGGTATAAAAATCGACAGCCGCGGCCAATCCAGTCGTAAAACTTCCGGCCTGATCATGCGCGAAGCCTACACTTGTCTGTACAGCCAAAAACCCGCCGCAAATCGCGGTCACCATTTGTTTCATATTTAAAAATCGCATTCTGTACTCCTTTTATATTGAGTGAAATTTCTACAGTGAATATATGTAAGATTATTAATCCATTGAATAAAAATGATAATCTTGATTATTGAACCGGATTGTCAGCCGACAATGCCTCAATTTTCATTGCAGCCATTTCACGAACGGCCTCATTATCGTCTTCCAAGGCTTGCTTAAGCAGACTCATACTTCTGTCATCCAGACTAAGGCTATCCAAAGCCATTAAACGCACCGCTAATTCGCTATCATCGAGCGCTTGCTCCAATACCAGCATGGCATCTGCACAGTCTTGTTGCGCCAAGGCATGCACAGCTTGTGCGCGCACTTTGGCATCTTTATCCATTAAAGCTTTTTGCAGAATTTTTTGTACGATAGCCGGATCCACTGCATCTTTAACAGCCAGTTGCGATAAGGCAGCGATACGTTCACCGGAGTCTTCCGCCGCAGCCTGTTTTTGAATGTTGACTGCAAGATCCTGATCATATTGTTGTGCCGCGCCGTCCGATGCAAAGCAATTTACCTGAAACGATTCCAGACTATTAAAAATCAATCGATTCTCGTCACCAGCCATGATTTGCTTGGCACTCATAACAGTTAAAGCGAAAATCATGAGCATGACAGACAAAACCGTTTTTAAATATAAAGACTTGAACATGTATACATTCCTTTTAGATAGAAGATGAGTAGAAGCTCCCGTATCTACCCACCTTCTGATTCACAAACAGCTATCTATTGCAAGAATAGATTTAAGGTTTAGGCCAGTACTGGGTGCCGTTTGTGTTGATGATTGGCATATCGCGATCTAACTGTGCTGCGGATGGAATGATTTCGACATCGACACCGTCTCCACAGGATGCATCCATAGGGTTGTTGACCAAATCACGCATGACTGTCAATGTTGCTGGGGAATCGTAGCCACCCAGGCCTACACCGTCATATTTCGATCCGACGGCAGGTGTCCAGGTTTCAAGAACGCCATCTTTAAAACCGGATATCGGCGTAACTCTACAAATATCCGCAATGCCCAGAACAACTTTTACGCTTTTTGCGCATGAAGCCGGCTCGATAAACATTGCACCGGCACGAAATGGCAAATAAACGGTATAGCCTTCAGGCATCTTGCCGCCTTTGACCCAGAATCCTACGACATTGCCATTCGCATCTTTCTTTTCATTTTCGAATTGAAAAACGCTGTGATCCAGGATTTTCTGATATAAATTGCCATAATTCGATACATAGCTTTCAATCGGTTCCGCTGATTGCGCACCATTAACTTTTACAGTTGAATCAATGCCATCCGGGAAAACGACCGTGCTGGCAATTGTATTTTTGCCTTCACCGCAGCTATGGCCAATAACCACATTATTGGTTACGCGAACACCTTCAGCAACCGTTGGTATTTCCAGGCGAGTATGCGAAAATGCACTGTGTGAGGTGCCCATCAGCAATATCGCAACACCTAATGCTGTATGGGAAGAAAACTTAAATTTTTTGGTTATCATGCTAAAGACCCCTTTAATTTTTAGCTTTTAATTGAATTATTTTTGTACTCACTTAGCGCTGCTTTTTGAGGTGGTGCTCAAAAAGCAGCCTGAAACCCATTCTGCGCTCCGTGACCCAAAAAGAATATTTCAGTTCCTTTTGTTGAGGCAAAAATGAATTTCGATGCGAATCATATTTCCTGGCTGTGCAAAAAACAATGTGACAAATTGTCGCAGCGCCCGATTCTCTTTATTCTCACGCACCCTCTCGCAGTTAACTCGTTATTTCTTTAACTGTTAATTATTTATTTTAAGATCGCAACAATCTGCAAATCAGTTTTGATGCGGCAATTTGCCGCATTATCATCATCCGTTTTCTTGCATACAATCTTACTTGTGAAACGAGAAGTACGATCCATGTTAGAAATATTCATGCTGCAGAAATCGGAACGACCGCTTTTTCCTGCTCGCTTCTAATCAATCACCCAGACTATAAATACCAATCAAGCATAACTTGTAAATATTAAGGTAACTAAATGATTAAAAATAATAAAAATTTATTGATTACGCATATGACTATGACGTTTCTTCTTTTTATGTTTTTCATGAGCGGTAGCAGTTTTGCACAAAATAACCAGAAGAAAGATCATTGCATGGTTTTAATAGCTGATCGCGTATTCGATGGCTTTAATTTGCTGGAAGATGCAGCCGTTTTGTTAAAAGGTAATAAAATCATACAAACCGGTGATCAAATGACCTTGCGTGACAATTGTAAGCGCACACTGGATTTGGGTGATGCGACCATCCTTCCGGGATTTATTGAATCGCACGCGCACCTGGCCATTCAAAATATTCCACAGGATAAAGTCTTAAAGCATGGCATCACTACCGTCAGGGATACCGGCGGACCTTTACAAGAACCGCGTGGAGGCCAAGGAACATTGCGTGTATTGAATGCCGGTCCAATCATTCAAGCCATCGATGGCTACCCATTAAATATTTTCGGACATGGCACCGGTACGCATGATCCATACGACGCTGTCGGGATTGCTGTCGCTACCGCAGAAGAAGCGGAAAAGGTAGTAAAAGACCTGGTTGCCGGCGGTTCAACGATTATCAAAATTGCCTTGGAACCAGGCGGTGAAAGCGGCGCACCTTGGATGTCAAGTCATGGGCACGGTGAACCGCCGCAAACTCCGTGGCCGATACTGCCGCTTGAAATCGTCAAAGCCATTGTCAACAAGGCTCATTCGTTAAATAAGAGAGTTATGGCGCATGTGGGTGAAAACATCGGAGTCGAACTCGCACTGGAAGGCGGCGTCGACGAATGGGCCCATATACCCTGCGCAGAAATCCGCGAAGATTTATTGCACCGGGCAGTGGCTCAAAACGTCACGTTTGTAACCACCGTCGATACGCTTTCTGCTTGCGCCGGTGTTCATAGTAACGTGCATAAACTTGCTCACATCATGGCGCACAATTCCGACTCCAAGTCGGAATTTATCTATGGTTCCGAAATCGGTCACGATAATGTGCCTTGGGGCATCAATGGCGAAGAAATGCGTCTGTTATTACATTTAACCAGCGGTGAATCCATCGAATTTACCGATGTGTTGAATGTATTCAAGTCGGTAACTTCTACAGCAGGTAAAAACTTGAACAAACCTTTGCTCGGCACGTTATCGCCCAATGCGCCGGCCGATATCATCGCTGTGCGTGGCAATGCCTTTGAAAGATTCAAATTACTGGAATATCCGGACTTGGTTATTTCGGGGGGCCACATCGTGGTCAATGAATTCAAGCACGATAAAAAACACCGGTAAGGACAAATATGAATCAATCCGCATCTCACTTTTTTAGCAAGGCATGGTTGTATTGCACCGTATTTCTGACCGGTGCGGCAGTAATGGTAATCGAACTGTTGGGTACCCGCCTGATTGCTCCTTTTTATGGAGCCAGCCTCTATGTCTGGACTTCATTGATTGCTGTCACACTGATTGCCCTGGCTTTGGGTTACTACATCGGCGGTATCTGGGCGGACCGCGCCCGCTCCGGATTGTCGCTGATCATTGCTTTAGCAGGATTATTGACACTGATTATTCCTTGGTTGACAGGCCCGGTTTTACTTGCAACCGATCCGCTCGGATTGCGCCTCGGCAGCTTTATCAGCACCCTTATTTTATTCTCGCCCAGTTTGATTATGCTAGGAATGGTTGGCCCATTTGCCGTCAAGTTGTCCACATCCGCTCTCGCTAACGTGGGCGCTAGCACAGGCTCCATTTATGCCATTAGCACGGTTGGCAGTGTAATTGGGACACTGTTTCTCGGTTTTTATCTTTTTCCATTGGTTGGTTCGCGCGAAATTTTTATCGGTCTTGGCATTGCGTTATTCTTGCTGGCCTTGGTTGTGGTCGTGATCGAACGAAAATATCAAAAAACGACCGTTACCACACTGCCAACCGCTGCACTCGTTGTCATTGGCTTAGGCTTATACCCGCAAATTGCTAATTCGGGTATGGCAGAGTCAAATGAAGATTTCATAACGCAATTTGAACGTGAAAGCTTGTATGGCTGGGTCCGTGTCATTGACAAACCGAAAGAAAATATTCGCTTATTGACCGTGGATGCGTCTACGATCGGTGCGGCCAGTATCAGCCATGGAGAAAATCTCCTGACTTACCAGAAGATTGTGACGCATATTCCCGCGTTAATGCCCGGTATGAATAAAGCTTTATTGATCGGCCAAGGGGCGGGACACATGGCAATGACTTTAAAAGAATACGGCATCGTGACCGATACGCTGGAAATCGACCCTGCCGTCGCCGAAGCTGCAACGCAATTCTTTGGTTTCAAGCCTAATGGCAAGACCATTATCGGCGATGCGCGTTATGAAATCCGTCAACTCAAAGGGCCTTATGATTTAATCATTCTGGATGTATTTACCGGCGGCGCGGAACCCACACACTTATTGACGGTTGAAACGCTGACTCAGTTACACGCATTACTTGCACAACAAGGTATATTGGCATTGAATTTTGTTTCATTTTATGAGAATGGCAATAATGCAGCACTTGCTTCCGTTGCAAAAACCATCGGCGAAGTTTTTCCCCATCAGCAAGCATTTATTTCCGATCCCGGATCTGATTTCAACGATTTTATTTTTCTTGCCACAAAACGTGCCATGAACCTCGAAAATCAAAGAATTGCAGATAAGCACAGCAATTGGTTAACACAGCGCCTGATAATTATCGACCAATCTCAAGGCGTTATCCTGACCGACAACCTTAGCCGATTGGAATTACTACAAATGCGTAAATCAGAATATTATCGCCGTATGATTGTCGATTCGATCGGGTCTAATCATTTTATCCGCTGATGACTCATCGGTTGCTCTATGCAGCACGTGATTCAAAACCATCACTGCATGTTATTTAGTGAAACAACTTGTGAGAAATCTCACAGAAGTTTTTTTCTTTATCAGTTAATTTTCTCAAACTTCTGCTTATAGCATCGCATTGACTGGCTCTGTTATTCAACGGAAAATAAGCCACTAATCCCGATGAAAAACCCGGAAATTTGAACGCTCTGCGATCGATACAGAAGTGCAATAAGACTTGCAAAAGATGACATAGCTAACGCAATTATTGAACTATGTGCAGCGCAATAACGCGTAGTAGTAACTTAACTTTATTTTTTATATTAGAAAGGTAACGATTATGGCAACGATTAATGGAACACAATTTAACGACAACGACACGTTCAACGGCGGCGCTTTCCGCTTTAGTCTAATTGGCACACCTAATGCTGACATCATTAACGGCTTTGCTGGAAATGACATATTGGACGGCAGAGGTGGTGATGATCAACTGAATGGCGGCAGTGGTAACGATAGACTGCTTGGCGGAACCGGTAACGATTCACTGGATGGCGGCACAGGCGCTGATAACATGAATGGCGGCGATGGCATTGACACCTATTTCGTTGACAACGCCGGCGATGTTGCTGCCGAAACCAATAACACAGCCAGCGGAGGATTCGACACGGTTATTGCAACCGTCACGCATACGTTGGGTTCTGCAATTGAAGATCTTTTTCTGTTCGGTAATGCACCTATCAATGGTACCGGCAACGCTAAAGATAATAATATCACCGGTAACTCCGCTGCCAATGTGCTCAATGGCGCTGCAGGCGCTGATCGCATGAACGGCAAAGATGGCAATGACACGTATGTGGTGGACAACCTGGGTGATGTGGCAATTGAGGATTTTGAAGATCCCGTGGCTGGGATCGATACTGTCAATGCTTCAGTCGATTTCTCAATGAGTTTTGGAATCAACAATCTTAACCTGACAGGAAACGG
The DNA here is from genome assembly GCA_008015565.1 of Nitrosomonas sp. Lineage (GTDB taxonomy): Bacteria > Pseudomonadota > Gammaproteobacteria > Burkholderiales > Nitrosomonadaceae > Nitrosomonas. Next base: position 12,667 of record SSFV01000102.1, read on the forward strand.
CGCCATTGATGGATTTGGTAATGAGCTTAACAATATCATGAACGGTAACGGTGCCAGCAACGAAATCGAAGGCGGGCTTGGTGACGACACGATCAATGGCCGCGCAGGAAACGATATCTTAAAAGGCGATGACGGTAATGACACGCTTAATGGCGGCGCCGGTGCGGATAATATGGATGGCGGCGACCAAAATGACACCTACGTAGTCGACAATGTCGGCGACATCGCGGCGGAACAATCCGCAGGCGGTCAATCAGGTAGTGACCAAGTGCTATCGTCCGTCAGCCATAACTTGGGATTTGGAATCGAAGACCTTAACTTGACTGGCAGCGCGGCAATCAATGGCACCGGTAACGACCTGAACAACCGAATCGACGGAAATAATGCAGCCAATACGTTAAATGGCGGCGCTGGTAATGACTTTATTACGGGAAACGGCGGCAACGATACGCTATTTGGCGGCCCGGGCAATGATTTACTGGATGGTGGCTTAGGTAACGATGTAATTTTTGCCGGTCTCGGAACCGATGATCAGTATGTGTTCAGCACACCGTTAGGTGCTACTAATGTGGATCAAATCAATGGATTTTTAGCATCTGCAGATACCATTCTTCTGATCGATACGATATTCGCAAATTTACCGGATGGCGCCGTTGCACCCGCAAATTTCCGCGCCAATGCGACTGGTACCGCAGTTGATGCCAACGATTTCCTGCTCTATAACACTACAACCGGGGCACTATCTTATGACGCCAACGGTAGCGGTGCGGGAGGATCAGTTCAATTTGCTATTCTGAGCGGAGCACCTGCAATAACTGCAGCAGACTTTTTCGTTACTGCGCTTTAATTCAACGACACAGACCCCGTCTTCAAAAACGGGGTTTATTGCCGGACACTATCGCTGATGAGCCATGCTGCAGCATTTCCGCCGCATGCTGGCGTGTTGTTTCCGTAATATTAATACCGCCCAGCATACGTGCAATCTCTTCAATGCGTTCATGCTGATTCAGAATACGAATTTTGCTAAGAATTGCGTGATTTCCGGCCGACTCTTTCATTTTTACAACTTGCCATTGTTGATCCCCCAAGGCCGCTACCTGCGGCAAGTGTGTAATGCATAGTACTTGACGTTCCTTTCCCAGTTTCTTCAATAAATTACCGACAACCTCTGCAACGCCTCCACCAATACCCACATCGACTTCGTCAAAAATTAATGTAGGCGCTTTTCCAATATTGCTGGTAATAACTTGAATAGCGAGACTAATACGCGATAGTTCACCACCGGATGCTACTTTTGCCAACGGTCGCAGCGGTAAACCTTGATGAGCTTTAACTTGAAATTCAATTTGCTCCATTCCATGTGCATTGGCGTGTTCTGCATCGAGAGATGTCAGTATCACCGCGAATTCACCACCCTGCATTGCCAGCGTTTGCATCGCATCGCTCACTTGGCGCGATAGTTTTTCACTACCTTGCCGGCGTGCTGAACTCAATTTTTTGGTTGCTTCCAGATAATCGTGCTGTGCCTTCTTTTCACGCGCCTGTAACTCACTCATATCGGATTCTGTACCTAATTCCTCAAGCCGGTGCGTCAATGTAGCGAAAAGTTGCGGTAATTCTTCTGCGGTTACACGATATTTTCTAGACGCAGTATGTATCGCCGATATTCGCTGTTCAATTTCCTGTAATCTCTGTGGATCGAGATCAAGGCCTTGGCGGTAAGATTTCAAATCCCGAACCCCCTCTTGCAGTTGAATTTGCGCACAATCCAGTAAATCGACAACCACTTTTAGCTGATCATCATAGGCCAGAAGATTTCTTAATTGAGCATGGATAGTACTGATTTGCGCTATAACTGCCGGTTCACTTTCCGATAATCCTTCAATAGCCGTCTCAGTAACTGCCAGCAAGGTGGCCACATGCGACAAACGGTTGTGGTCGGCCTGAAGCGTTTGCCATTCATCAAGCGTAAAATTGAGCGCAGACAATTCCTGGATTTGCCACTCAAGCTGTTCACACTTATCTCGAAATTCTTCTGCACGCTGCACCATCGCAATCCTTCGACGATGGCAATCTTGCCAATTCTGATAGGCTGACTTGACCGCCTTTGCCAAATCCGCACAACCGCAAAAAGCATCCAATAATTCGCGCTGCTCATCCTTATGCAGTAAAGTCTGATGAGCGTGTTGGCTATGAATGGCCACCAGAAATTCGCCTGCGCTACGCAATTGCTGCAAAGTTACTCCATGACCATTGATATAGCTGCGCGAACGGCCGTTTGCTTCCAGCACACGGCGTATCAAACAGGTGTCTGCATCACCTTGCAAATCATTGTCATTTAACCAATTCGCCAAATCCGGCAAGGAATGGATTTCGAATGCGGCATCGATTTCAGCACGCGCACAGCCTTGCCGGATCTGGCTGGCATCACCTCGCTCCCCCAATGCTAAGCCCAGTGCATCGATCAAAATGGATTTTCCAGCCCCTGTTTCTCCGGTTAACACTGTAAAACCGGACATGAAATCAAGCTCGATCCATTCTACAATGACAAAATCTTTGATAATGAGGCGCTTTAACATAAGCGGGCATTGAACTGGAACATCAGGGAAATTCGCTCCACCCCAATTTCTCCCGAAGTGTGCGATAGTAGCTGTGGTTAATCGAATGCAGTAATCGTACGGTTTTGGGGAAACGCCGCACGACAATGCTATCCGTTTGTTCCAAATCAAAACAAGAATGACTGTCACAGTTTATGCGCACATTGGTTGAACTCTGCAACTGAATTTGCACACTCGCATCCGGACCGATGACAATCGGGCGATTACTCAAGGTATGCGGACAAACCGGTACTAATGCTATCAAATCCAAGCTTGGATGCAGAATTGGACCGCCCGACGATAGCGCATAGGCTGTCGAACCGGTCGGTGTCGCCACGATCAAACCGTCGGAACGTAAAGTATTGACATATTCATTATCGACTTTCACCTCGAATTCAATCATGCCGCTGCTCATTCCCCGGTACAGCACAACATCGTTGAATGCCAAACTGCCAAATACACTGTTACCATTGCGTATGACCTCAGCGTACAACAACATGCGCCGCTCAGTGGTATATTGTCCTGCGAGCATTTCATCGAGCGTTTCAAACATGGTATCAGCCGATAAATCGGTTAGAAAACCAAGCCTTCCTTGATTGATGCCGATTAATGGCACATCGTAAGAAACCAGCATGCGCGCAATATTAAGCATTGTGCCGTCACCGCCCATTACCACAGCCAGATCCGCTTTCTCGCCAATTTCTTCTAATGTTAGCACTGCGTATTTGTCATTCCCGATATGAGATGCCGTTAGATGATCGAGCAAAACCCGGTAATTCTTTTCGCTTAAATATTCGGCAAGCATGAGAAGCGGCGTCGCAATTTCCGGATTTTTATGCTTACCAATTAGCGCAATGGAAGTAAATGGTGGGCGCATTATGTGGCAATACCGTCAGTTAGTCTATGATAAGAAACCGGCATCAACACCCAGCATGCTATTAAAAAATAGTTTAAACCCATCTATAATCTGCCTCGGAAAAAAATCCAGCGTATACACTCACTCAAAAATATTCAATCGAACCGGTAACTACACGGCTAAACTGACGAAACTAGCCATGCACCGGGGTTTGAAAAGTGTAGCATATAAAAATAAGGCAAAAGTACTGCTTACAATACAATATGAACGCTATTGCTTGGTGTAGAATCGATCCATGTTAAACGAACGTGCTCAAATATTATTAAAAACCTTGGTGGAACGATACATCCACGAAGGGCAGCCAGTTGGTTCCCGTGCATTGTCCAAGTTTTCAGGTTTAGATTTAAGTCCAGCAACCATACGCAATGTTATGGCCGATCTGGAAGAAATGGGATTAATCACCAGTCCGCATACGTCGGCAGGACGAATTCCAACACCCAAAGGCTACCGTCTTTTTATCGATACCCTGTTGGTTGTTAAAGCACTGGACAAGGAAGAGCTTGATCACTTGGAAAGCCAGCTTCATCCTGATAATCCGTCACGTCTGATCAGTACGGTACCCCAACTTTTATCTGAAGTTACGCATTTTGCCGGGGTTGTCGTAACCCCCAAGCGCAAAGGAGCGGTGTTTCGCTATGTCGAATTTATGGCGCTTTCAGAGAAACGCATTTTGCTCATTATCGTGACGCCCGATGGCGATGTGCAAAACCGTATCATTTTCCCCGATAAACCCTATAGCCAATCCGATTTGATTGAAGCGGGAAATTTCATCAATCAGCACTATGCCGGTTGTACGCTTGACGAGATTCGCAGCCGCTTAAGCGGAGAATTAAAGCAATTGCGTAGCGACATGATTTGTCTGATGAATGCTGCCATCGAAGTTGGCGGTAACGCGATTACGGAAAATAGTGAAGCAGTCGTATTGGCTGGTGAACGGAATCTCATTCAAGTTGAAGATTTGACTGAAAATATGATTTCACTAAAGAAATTGTTTGAATTGTTTGAGCGTAAAACAAAATTATTGCAGCTTTTAGAATTAAGCCGCCAAGGACATGGTGTAAAAATTTTTATCGGTGGTGAATCCGACATTGCATCACTCGAGGAATTCAGTGTAGTAACGGCACCTTATGAAATTGAAGGTGAAATTGTTGGTGCCGTAGGTGTAATTGGCCCGCGGCGCATGGCCTATGAACGCATTATTCCGATTGTTAATATAACTGCGAAGCTCTTATCCAGCAGCTTATCTCAACACTAAATTAAAACGATGACTTCTAATTCAATCTACCAGCACGGTTCTCCCGATCGAACCGGCATACTTTTAATTAATCTGGGTACCCCTGACGCACCGACTGCTCAAGCATTACACCCTTATCTTAAAGAATTTTTGAGTAATCCCCGTGTAATAGAAGTACCCAAGCTGATATGGTGGCCTATTCTATACGGCTTTATTTTACCTTTCAGACCCAGCAAATCGGCCGAGAAATATGCAAAAATCTGGATGCCTGAGGGGTCTCCGCTCAAAGTGCATACGGAGCGGCAAGCCAACTTATTGCGCAGTGAATTGCAGAAACGATTGCCACACCCTCCTATCGTGGAATACGCTATGAACATTGGCAAGCCCTCTATTGCATCGGTGATGGCGAAAATGCAGGCGCAAGGATGTGAACGTATTCTTATTATCCCTTTATTCCCCCAATATGCTGCAAGCAGCACAGCGGCGGCAATGGATAATGTTTTTGCAGTATTGCAACGCATGCGCAATCAGCCGGCGGTTCGCACTATCAAACAATATCATGATCAACCCGGCTATATTGCAGCATTGGCACAGAGTGTACGGGATTATTGGAACAATCATGGCCGCCCGGATAAGCTGATCATCAGTTTTCATGGCACGCCGCGTGCAAATCTCGATAAAGGTGATCCTTATCATTGCTTTTGCCAGAAAACCGGACGATTATTAGCTGAAGCATTGACCTTAAATGCAGATCAATATTCAGTTTGTTTTCAGTCCCGTTTCGGTAAAGCTAAGTGGCTAACCCCTTATACTGCTACAACCTTAATGCAACTTGGAAAAGCCGGTACGCCAAGAGTTGACGTTATCTGCCCCGGCTTCGTATCCGATTGTCTGGAAACATTGGAAGAAATTGCCATGGAAGGCAGAGACATATTTATTCAAGCAGGTGGGAAGGAACTCCATTATATTCCTTGCCTCAATGAACGAAACGATTGGATTGAATTTCTTGCAGAGCTTAGTTGTACTCATTTGCACGGATGGCTGGAAGCGCCTGTTTCAGATGAAGCTTTGCAACTATCCAGAAAACGTGCATTGGAAATGGGCGCAAAAAACTAATCCATTCCGTGACTTAGAATTTCTAAGTCGCCATGCGACAATTTGCCACGCGGCAATTTGTCACATTCTCAAAAGAAATCATTCTCCTTACAATCTGCCCAATATGGCAAATTATCGCGGGATAGGCAGTTGACGCCGCCGGCCATACATTCAATTTAATTCGTTACATGATTAAAGGAGAGTGCCGAACGTGTGAAAAAACTAACATGCGTTTGCATAATAATCTATGAGAATACCAAAACGGCTTGAACCACTGATCGAGGAAGGTTTAATCGATAGCGTTATGTGCCAGCTAATGACCGGTAAGGAAGCAATGATTTATATGGTGCGCTGCGGCAAAAAAATATGCTGTGCAAAAGTGTATAAGGAAAGTAATAAGCGCAATTTTCTGCCGCGATTTTCATATAGCGAAGAACGTAAAGTAAAAAATAGCCGGCGCATTCGTGTTATCGAAAAAAATGGCCACGATCAACACATACATGAAGAAGCATGGCAATCCACCGAAGTGGACATGCTATGCCGTCTGAGTGACTGTGGAATACGAGTGCCCAAGTTTTATAATTTCTTTGCCGGTGTTTTATTGATGGAACTGATAACCGACTCAGAAGGCAATGTCGCCTCACGCTTAAGTGATTTACTTTTGACGCCGGGGCAAGCGCGGAAATATCACCGCATCCTCATCAAACAAATTGTGAAGATGCTTTGCGCCGGAATCGTGCATGGCGATTTATCGCAATATAACGTGCTCGCGGGTAGGCACGGCCCCGTTATTATCGACTTACCTCAAGCAATTAGCGCTGAAAATCATCACGATGCCCGCACCATCATCAAACGCGATGTCGATAACTTGACTGCGTATTTCAGCCGGTTCTGCCCGGAACTGGCAAAAACCGATTATGCGAGTGAAATATGGTCATATTACCAGCGTGGGCAACTGCCTCATGCCACGTTAACCGGTCATGCCAAGCAATCACAAGAAAAGTCTTACCCGGTAAACGTTGGCAATATTTTGCAAATCATCAATGATACGATAAAAAAGGAAATGGCATGGCAACGGCATAAACAAACCAGATTGATTAGCCATTTGTCACAATGCTGAGATTATTTTTAGCTGAATGTTTTTCCAGCTTGGCATTGATGATTTTCTTCATTTTTTCCTGATACAGATCTATGATTTTTTTTCGGATTGAATTTTGCCATTTTACGATTGTTCAATTCTTCAGCGGACGCAAATTGTCTTGGCTCTAACTAGCAGAAGCTATGTGTTAGTCTAGAACCAAGGCAAATCGAAAATGTAAATGTAACAAACGATAAACACAAATAACCTCTACAAAATCCATTTCGAGGCATTTTTAAATCTGCCAAATATTCTGTGCTCTATCTATCAGGCTAAAAAATGGAGCCTCCAGAAATTCTATTTAAGAAAATTGCTTGACACTGGTTAATGATTAGAAAGCCAATTGATTTGTTATTCATGACTTCTTGGCATATGCAGTACACCAGCCATGGGGACTAATACTGCCCTCCACAACTTTGCACTCGCCATTAGCTTCAGGAGTTTTACCTGGCATAAATTGCATACAATTGCTGCACTGCTCTTCTCCGTTTGGATCATCGCGATATTGCATTAACGCCTTGGCAGCTTTTGCCGCTTGTACTTGCCTAACTAAGCTATTCAAAACGGGAACAGTGGCGCCTAACGCCATGAATTTTATTATCTTACGTCGTGAGAATTTCTTATCACAATAACTCATCATCTCACCTCACATTGATAATTATAAAGTTGGTTTTTATATAATGATAAAAGCATAGAATTTTCTCTCATCATTTATTAATAAGACAATTGTAGAAACAAGTCAGTTCGTTGCAGTACCGAACATTTATAACTTTTTCAGGTGTAATAAAAAATTGTTATTCTCCATTTTGTAGAATTCACCAATATGAAGGCTAACAATTTTTTATTACACCTGAAAAAGTTATAAATGTTCGGTACTGCAACGAACTGACTTGTTTCTACAATTGTCTTATTAATAAATGATGAG
>SSFV01000063.1 GCA_008015565.1 Nitrosomonas sp.
ACCGTTCGAGCCCGATCAGATCCGCCATAAAGACGATCAGCGTATCGTATCTTATGGAACCTCGAGTTACGGCTACGATATCCGCTGCTCGGATGAATTCAAACTCTTTACTAACATTAATTCAACCATCGTTGACCCCAAGAATTTCGACTCCAATTCATTTATCGATGTTAAAAGCAATGTTTGTATCATTCCACCCAATTCCTTTGCATTGGCACGCACGGTGGAATATTTCCGCATTCCGCGCAATGTGCTTACTATTTGTCTGGGAAAATCCACCTATGCGCGTTGCGGTATTATCGTCAATGTCACGCCGTTTGAACCGGAATGGGAAGGCTATGTCACGCTAGAATTTTCCAATACTACCCCCCTTCCTGCTAAAATTTACGCGAATGAAGGTGTTGCGCAAGTTATTTTCTTTGAATCAGACGAAGTTTGCGAAACTTCCTATAAGGATCGAGGTGGCAAATACCAAGGGCAGCACGGTGTGACGCTTCCAAAGATTTAACCCTCATGAGCCGCTCGCAAAGACAGGACTAATCGATTGCCCCCTGTCTGGCATACCACCAATTTATTATCTAAAAATTACCCAGTTTATTTAAACTTTTTTTTAGAAAAACCGTCTTATGCAACAGCATTACCAATCATACAACATATTGTTTTAGAAAGTTTATAACAGCACTTCAGTTATTTCCGGATAACATAAGAAAATACTTGATTTGCTTGAAATGCGGACTATAATGCGTGCAATTACAAACAAGTAATCTCATCAGTAAAAGGAGGTCATCATGAAAAGTATCAAGAACTATTTTGCTTCAGTTGATTTAGTTAATGCCCATATTCCTGAAACGTAGCCATTTTTAAAGGAAAACTCACATGCGTACATTTGCTTCTACACTTCCAAAAGTCGATCAATCTGAAGTTTTATTCGATTCCCATCCAGAAATTAGTCTGAACTTCAAACATGTTCAGAATGCATTAAAAAAAGGATATCAGCGCCCTTTTTTATTAGTCGATAGTAATATCGTCCGACAAAAAGCACGACGATTCAAAGCCGCAATGCCGCGAGTCCATCCGCACTATGCCGTTAAAGCCAACCCCGATCATCGCGTTCTAAAAACGCTCATCGCAGAAGGCGTTGGTTTTGAAATTGCTTCCATTGCCGAGCTTGATTTGCTATTGAAGCTGGGAGTGCCTGCTGCCGAGATATTTTATAGCAATCCAATGAAATCGCGCGCTTATCTTGAATATGCGGCATCCAAAGGAGTTGAATGGTATGTTCTCGACAGTATTGAAGAATTGAGAAAAATTGTGAGTGTGAAGGCAGATGCCAAAATGTATTTGCGTATCGATACACCCAATATTGGCAGCGATTGGCCGTTAGCCGGTAAATTCGGTACACATTTGGCGGATATTAATGAAATAATCTGCGAAGCTGCAAAACTTAAAGCTGATCTGGCTGGCGTTACGTTTCATGTTGGTTCGCAATGCCGCAATCCACAAAACTGGCGGGTTGGTATTGAGCGCGCCAAAAAAGTTTTTTCAGAGATGCAAAGTGTTGGCCTAAACCCGCGATTGCTGAACATCGGTGGAGGTTATCCGGTACGTCACATTAAACCGATTCCTTCGATAGAAGTCATAGCTGAAGTAGTCAATGAAGCGATTGCTGATCTGCCTGACAATGTTCGTGTCATGGCTGAACCAGGCCGTTATTTAGTATCAGATTCAGCTTATTTCATCTGCCGCATAGTAGGTACCGCGACTCGAAATGGAAAACGCTGGATGTATTGGGATGCCGGTATGTTCGGGGGAGTAATTGAAATGACTGAGGGCTTACGTTATGAAATCCTCACAGACCGGAAAGGCAGTGATATTTCCTGGTCAATTGCTGGTCCAACTTGTGATTCAGTAGATATTTTGATGCACGATTTGATGTTACCCCATGATATGCAAGAAGGGGATTTTATTTATATTCCGAATGCAGGCGCTTATACCACAGCTTATGCCAGTAATTTCAATGGATTTCCATTACCTGACGTAAAAGTGATATAAACATTTACGCATCGTACTGATTATTTTGTCTGTTTAAAAATGGTGATGTCGTGATATGCGGCGTCACCATTTTCTTTACTTATTCGCAATCACTTGGCTCTTTGCGGCTCATGGCTTGCGATCAAGTACAATGAAATGATACTCCAGCTTGCCACCGCTATCGTCAAAATATTTTTCCCGCTTAACTTCTTCCCAATCGTTCCTATCGAATTGCGGAAAAAACGTATCTCCTTCAAAATCTTTATGAATCTCAGTAAGATACATGCGTTGGCACAACATAATTGTTTGCTGAAACAGTTTTTCACCACCAATGACAAAATTCTCACCGTCAAACTGTGTAGCTTCCTTGCATGCCAAAATCGCTTCCTCAACTGAATGAACAATCATTGCACCCGGCGCCTCATAACCCGCTTGGTGGGTGATGATGATATTTGTCCTGCCAGCTAAAGGCTTGCCAATAGATTCATAAGTTTTGCGCCCCATTATGATGGAATGCCCCATTGTTAGGGACTTGAAATGCTTTAAATCAGCAGGCAAATGCCAAGGTAACGCGTTATTCCGCCCAATTACGCGATTTCTTGCCATTGCGACTAATATGGATAAACGTGGCAATGTCATATGGCTACCGGTGCTTTAATAGAAGGGTAAGGATCATAATTTTCCAAAATAAAATCTTCAAACTTAAAATCCAATATCTCACGTACTGCCGGATTCAGCTTCATCGTTGGCAAAGACTTAGGCTCGCGTGATAACTGTTCGTGCGCTTGCTCAAGATGATTCAAGTAGAGATGTGCATCACCAAATGTATGTACAAAATCTCCAGGTTCAAGTTTGCATACCTGAGCAATCATCATCGTTAGCAACGCGTACGACGCAATGTTAAAAGGCACACCTAAAAAAACATCTGCACTGCGTTGATAGAGCTGACAAGATAGTCGCTTATCCGCAACATAAAACTGAAATAAAGCATGACATGGCGGCAGCCGCATTTTTTGTAAATCACCAACGTTCCAGGAAGAGACCATCATGCGCCGGGAATCGGGTGTATTTTTAATTTGATCGATCACTTGCATGAGCTGATCGATACATTCTCCTTCCACGGTTTGCCAGCTGCGCCATTGATAACCGTAAATGGGTCCTAAATTTCCATCTGCATCGGCCCATTCATCCCATATCGACACACCGTTCTTGTGCAGATAATCAATATTCGTATCGCCTCGTAAAAACCATAATAACTCATAAATAATGGATTTCAGGTGGCATTTCTTGGTCGTTACCAATGGAAAGCCTTCGCGCAAATTAAAACGCATTTGGTAGCCAAAAATTGATAGAGTGCCGGTACCCGTACGATCTGATTTTTGCTGTCCATGATCAATCACGTATTGCATGAGTTCGAGATATTGACGCATTTCTTATTTATTACTCCCTTTCTGAATGAGAAAAAACTAATCTGTTGTAGCGATCTCAGCCATCCTGCAATTAAGACGTATATAATAGAGCACAATATTAATTTACTAATCATTCTTTGCGCAATGACTCCTAAAACTGTCATGCAGAAAATAAAACTAGATAGGAAAGCTTTCAATGCTGGCATCACTTTTCCAGAATTTATCATCAATCGATCAATCAACTAAAGCATCCCATCTTCTCGTAATACTTCCTAAATTAGAAAAGATTCCCAAAAAATATGCAATTCCCGGCGAAGATTCGTTAACAAAGCTTCTACTGCGACGCGCAATGCAATTGACTGATTTGCGCAGCACGCCAGTCAGCGCGGATCTTGTTAATGGCGAATTATGTGCGTGGGTTATGGTTGACACCGGGGATTCTGTTTTCAATCAACAAACCCTAATCCGTAAGGCAATTAAATTGCTACTGATAGAAAATCCCGGTGAAGTCCATATTGCAGTATATGGCACCACACATCAAAAAAAATGTTTTTCCGAGCTTGCCTTATATTGTTTCTGGGTTAACAGCGCAATGCTTCCTGCACGCAAAAATAAACCCTTAACGAAACCGCTTACAAAAATTTCTTTATATGGTTATCAGGATGCAAATAACTTTACAATACAGCGCGCATTAGCAGAGGGAAATCTGTTAGCGCGTCGATTAACGGTTTTGCCTGCCAACGAATTAAACCCCAAAACTTATCGCCAACAAATAAAAAAATTGGCTGAAAGTGAAGGATGGAAGCATCAAGAGTTTGATTTTCATAGACTAAAAGAAATGGGCGCTGGCGCATTTGTTGCAGTTGCTCAAGGCAGTGACGCTGAAGACGCTGCAATTGTTCATCTTCAATACATTAACAGACAGAACTCACAACATAAAAAACACATCGCCATTGTTGGCAAAGGTATTTGTTTTGATACGGGTGGTCACAATTTAAAATCGGCCCGATATATGCAAGGTATGCACGAGGATATGAATGGCTCTGCTGTGGCGCTTGGCATTCTACTTGCAGCAACACGAGCCGAGATTCCTATTAAAATAGACTGTTGGCTTGCAATCGCACAAAATCATATCAGTCCAACCGCTTATAAACAAAATGATGTTGTGACTGCCTTAAACGGTTTATCGATAGAAATCGTTCATACCGATGCAGAAGGAAGAATGGTACTGGCCGATACTTTGACATTGGCTACCAAGCTTAAGCCAGATATGATCATTGACTTTGCAACACTCACCGGCAGCATGAGAACAGCTCTGGGTTCACGTTACTGCGGTGTATTTAGTAATCGCGAGGAGCTGTGCGAAAAAGCTATCACAGCAGGTAAAAACTGCGGTGAACGCGTTTCCAGCTTTCCGATGGATGCGGACTATGAAGAAAATCTTGAGAGTGCCATCGCGGATATCAAGCAGTGTGAAATCGACGGAGATTTTGATCACATTCTAGCGGCATGCTTCCTCCGCCGCTTTGTAAACGATATTCCTTGGTTACATATAGATCTATCCGCATACACCCATAAAGGCGGATTAGGTGCAGTTGATAGTGAAGTTACCGGATTTGGCGTTAACTGGGCTGTCGAGCTTTTCAAAAATATTTAAGACAAAGGCTGCAAAGTAGTAGCTAGTAAAGAGATTTTACCGCTCTATAGTTCTATGATGTATCAACTTCTTGAAACCAAAAGTTTCTGTCCAATTGATAAATTCTCGTCACTATTATTCCAACGCTTGATTTTATTTACAGTAGTGCCATAACGCTTTGCAAGATCGTATAAAGTATCCCCTTTCTTAACAATGTGAACACTTGCATAAGAATTCCGCAATCGTTCTGCCGGCTTGCTCTCAGCCATATTTTCTGTAACTGCGTACGGTACCAGGATTTTCTGGCCGAGAGTTAAGTTCTTATTTCGAGCAATACCATTAATCGTTTGCAGTTGTTTAACGGTAGTATCATAGCGCTTTGCTATTTCATTAATTTTCTCACCCCTTCTAACATGGTAGATTTGCCATGAAACCCGTGGATCCTGATAAGTTTCTAAATTCTTCAAAAAAGCTTCTTTTTTGTTCATGGGCAGCACCAAGGTGCGAGGCGTTTTATTGACTTTAATGACGTAGCGATTATATGCAGGATTTAGTGCAGTGAATTCAGTTTCGGAGATATTAGCTAGGCGGGTAACGAGAGAGATATCGATGGGTTCATGTATTTCGACAGTGTCAAAATACGGCCGATTGGGTACCGGTCGAAGTTGCAATCCATATTTTCTTGAATTAGCAACAATATCCTTAACTGCCAGTATCTTGTACACATAATGTTTAGCTTCGATTGGAAGATTGAGATCATGAAAATTGTTTGATCTGCCTTTATGCTTGCTCTTGGCGAGCACTTTGCCGACAGTACCTTCACCAATATTATAAGCAGCTATTGCCAGCTTCCAATCACCAAATCTTTTAAATAAATATTGTAAATAATCGAGAGCCGCCTCTGTCGATGCAATCACGTCTCGGCGGTCATCATGCCAGACATTTTGTTCCAGCCCCAGGATTTTCGCTGTTCTCGGAACAAATTGCCACAACCCCGCGGAACTATAGTCAGATTTGATCAAAGGATCATAAGAGCTTTCAATTACCGGGATCAGTGCGATTTCCATCGGCATGCGGCGGCGCTCAATTTCTTCCACGATATAATATAAGTACCGCTCGCTCTTTGCGACAATCCGGTTAAATGATTCCGGTCTTTGGGTATAGGGGGATTCGACTTTGCGTATTGCTTTATTGTCGCGTGGAAGTGTCAGAGCAAAACCGTTTCTGATGCGGTCCCACAGATCTTCATAATTTTGGAGTCTGTCTGGCACTGATTTTTCAGCATAAGCCTCAACCGGTAGCAGTGAACTTAAACTGAGAAGTAATGACACGAATAAAGCAAATTTAGTATTTCTTTTAAAAATCATCTATATAGCTTACTTTGTCTTCACAC
>SSFV01000101.1 GCA_008015565.1 Nitrosomonas sp.
AGCATCGTATAACCAGTGCAAGCCCAGCGATGCACAATCTGCAATCAGCGCGCCTAAGACGGTTGCGGCACAAGGTTCTAGCCGGATACAAGTATTCATTTCGAAACGCTAGCGAATTTCTACATCGTCGGCGATCCTGCGCGCTTCATCGGCGAGCATGACCGGAATGCCATCTTTAATCTGGAACGCCAACCGGTCCGGCTTGCAAATCAATTCCTTGTCTTCTTTTTTGTAAATCAGCGGTCCCTTGCACAAAGGGCACACCAGAATATCCAGCAATCTTGTGTCCATAATTTTCCTTAATTACCATAATTGGTAGTAATGGGGCATTTTATAACTTACCCAGAATGTCATCCAACTGATCCAGGCTGGTATAGTGAATCACGATATTCCCCTGGCCATTTTTTTTCGGTTTGATTGCCACTTGCGCACCCAACCGCTCCGAAACATCTTCCTGCAATCGCAATAAATCCCGGTCGGGCTTATTAACTTTTTTAGGCACCGGATGTTCGATCTGATTAACGAGTTTTTCCGTGTCTCTCACCGAAAGCTGTTTTTGCACAATCAGATTGGCGATTCTAATTTGTTCCACAGCAGGCAGCGGCAATAACGCGCGGCCATGTCCCATATCAATTTTGCCATGCATCATCAATTCTTGGACGGGTGCGGGCAAATTGAGCAAGCGCAACAAATTGGAGATAGTGCTGCGCGAATTACCCAAGGCTTCGCCGGCGGATTGATGCGTCATGCCGAATTCATTGATCAGTCGCTGTATACCCATGGCTTGTTCCAGCGGATTGAGATTCTCGCGCTGAATATTTTCAATCAGTGACATCGCAAGCGCCGATTCATCCGGTACCTTTCGTATCAGCGCCGGCACTTCAGCAAGTCCTGCCAACTGCGCTGCACGCCACCTTCTTTCACCCGCGATGATCTCATAGCGATCCGCGTCGATGGGTCGCGCTAAAATGGGCTGCATGATGCCTTGCGCTTTGATCGACTCGGCCAATTCGGATAAGGCCACTTGATCCATATTGGTTCTGGGTTGGTATTTACCCGGTTGCAATTGGGATATCTCTAGATTCTGCCATGACTCTTCTTCTGCAATGGCCATATTGCCATTACCCGACAATAATGCATCCAGACCTCTACCCAAACCCTTTTGTTTTACCATTACTTGAATTCCTTAATAATACTTATACAAGTTATCGATAGATCAAGCACTTAATATTTCCTTAGCCAGCTCGAGATAAGCCTGCGCGCCTTTTGATTGCTCGTCATGATAAAGCACGGGCAAGCCGAAACCCGGCGCTTCTGCCAAACGGACATTGCGGGGAATTACCGTGCGATAAACTTTATCGCCAAAATGCTGTTGCAGCTGATCGGATACTTGCTGAGCCAGAATACTGCGCGGATCGAACATCGTGCGCAACAAACCTTCAATGCGCAGAATAGGATTAAAGTTGGCACGCACACGTTTAATGGTATTCACCAAATCACTGAGGCCTTCCAACGCATAATACTCACATTGCATCGGAATCATTACCGCATGTGCCGCGCATAAGCCATTGAGTGTTAACAAATTCAATGCTGGAGGGCAATCGATTAAAATATAATCATAATCCTGTTCAATTGCCGCTAATGCGGTTTTCAAGCGCGTCTCCCGCTGCGAAAAATCGACCATTTCCACCTCGGCACCGGCCAAATCCCGATTGGCCGGAATTAAATCGTACTTACCTTGAACGCTGCTGGTGCGCGTGCTTTGTATCGGAATTTCTCCTAGCAGTACGTGATAAATGGTGGATTTAACAGTTTGCTTATTCGTGCCGCTGCCCATCGTGGCGTTGGCTTGCGGATCGAGATCGATTAATAGCACACGCTTTCCTGATAGCGCCAGACTTGCAGCCAGATTGACACTGGTGGTGGTTTTGCCAACGCCGCCTTTTTGATTGGTAATGGCTAGAATTTTAGTCACTGGTTTCTCCTGCATTCATTGAATTGCATCAAAGCTACAGCATTTTTTTAATCCTTTGCAGCCATTGTTTTGATGATGATTAGCTGCCTGGCTGCATCAAGTCCGGGTACAGACAAGGTTACAATCTTTTCAATCTCAAAGGGATCTTGCACTTGATTTTGCTCTGCCTCTGAGCAGTTCGCTTTCATGGCAACCCAGCGGCAGTTGGCATTTATCTTTACAGCCCATTGCCGGGTTAACGCTATGAATTGTCCTAATTCGGAGAAAGCGCGTGTAATGATGGTATCCACTTGCCTATCGAAACATGCCTGTTCAACGCGTGCCGCCATAATCTCCAGATTTTTAAGTGATAGTTCTATTTTCACTTGCTGCAAAAAAGCCGCTTTCTTTTTATTGCTCTCAATCAATGTGACATGCCAATCCGGTCTGGCCAGTGCAATCGGAATGCCGGGCAATCCGGCTCCACTGCCCACATCGATAATTTGCGGGCCATTGATATAAGGCAATACGGATAAACTATCCATTACATGCTGATACAGCATGTCTTGTGGATGACGAATAGCGGTCAGATTGTGTACTTTGTTCCATTTCTCGATCAATAATAAATAGCGCTCAATTAACTCAGCCAGTGTTTTTTCCGCCGCAGCGAACGGATAATTTAGTGCTTGCAGGCCCTGCATAATCTGCGGCATCAAACTCATGCACTCTGCTTTTTGTCATTCGCCGCAAAACCACGTTTTAAATGTACCAGCAATAGTGAAATCGCAGCCGGCGTTATACCGGAAATTCTCGATGCCTGGCCAATGGTTTCCGGTTTATGCTGATTCAGCTTCTGCCTCACTTCGTTGGAAAGACCTTTAACTACCCCATAATCAATATCCTGTGGCAATAGCGTATTTTCATAATTTGCCTGACGGGATACTTCTTCTTGTTGACGTTGAATATACCCATGATATTTTGCTTGTATTTCAACTTGTTCGGCAACCTGAGGATTGATTACTGGTTCACCGCTACCCGGCAATGTCATGAGCGTCGCATAGGTCACGTCAGGCCGTCGCAATAATTCGATCAATGTATATTCCCGCTCGATAGCCTTACCTAGCACGCGAATGGCATCCTGTTCCGGCAAGTTGTTTGGTGATAACCTTACCGAATCAAGCCGTTGCTGTTCTTTAACAATGGCTTCCTGCTTGGCAATAAAAACAGACCAACGCGCATCATCGATCAAACCCAGCTTTCTGCCCATTTCCGTCAACCGCAAGTCGGCGTTGTCTTCGCGTAATTGCAGCCGGTATTCAGCACGGCTGGTAAACATGCGGTAAGGCTCGGTCACGCCGGACGTTACCAAATCGTCGACCAGCACACCTAAATACGCTTCATTACGTTGCGGCAGCCATGCGTCCTTTTCTTGAATTTTAAGTGCAGCATTGATACCTGCAAGCAATCCTTGCGCTGCAGCTTCTTCGTAACCGGTGGTGCCGTTGATTTGCCCCGCGAAGAACAGATTTTTGACCGTTTTGGTCTCTAGCGAGCGCTGTAGATTGCGCGGATCAAAATAATCATATTCGATGGCATAACCGGGTCTGGTGATGTGCGCATTTTCAAGGCCGGCAATGGAATGAATCAGTTTAATCTGCACCTCGAATGGCAAACTGGTTGAAATGCCATTGGGATATATCTCGTTCGTACCCAATCCTTCCGGCTCGAGAAAAATCTGATGTGACTGCCGCTCAGAGAAACGCACCACTTTGTCTTCGATCGAAGGGCAATAGCGCGGGCCGACACCTTCAATTTTACCGCTGTACAAGGGCGAATCGCCCAGACCTTCTCGAATGATTTCATGTGTCTTGTCATTGGTATGCGTTATCCAGCAAGAAATTTGCATCGGATGCGGTATATTTTGGCCGATAAATGAAAATACCGGAGTAGGTTGGTCACCCGGTTGTTCCTGCAACTTACCGTAATCCATACTACGACCATCGATCCGTGGGGGCGTGCCGGTTTTTAGGCGTCCAACGGGGAATTCCATGTCGCGCAGCTTTTGCGCTAACGTCAAGGACGGCGGATCACCCGCCCGGCCTGCCTTGAAATGGGTCTTACCAATATGCGCCAACCCCGCCAGGAAGGTACCCACGGTCAATATCACCGCACGCGCATAAATCTTGCTATCGAGTTGCGTGATTACGCCAATTACCCGGTTCTGCTCAATGAGCAAATCATCGACAGCCTGTTGCATAATAAATAGATTCGGTTGATTTTCGACACGCTTACGAATTGCTTGGCGATACAATACCCGGTCTGCTTGCGCCCGTGTAGCCCTTACAGCCGATCCTTTACTAGCATTGAGGATGCGAAACTGAATGCCTGCTTCATCGGTTGCGAGGCCCATCACACCACCTAACGCATCGATTTCTTTTACAAGATGACTTTTTCCTATCCCGCCAATTGATGGATTGCATGACATTTGCCCAATCGTTTCAATGTTGTGCGTCAGCAATAAGGTATTAAGCCCCATACGCGCTGCCGCCAAGGCCGCTTCTGTTCCAGCGTGCCCGCCACCGACAACGATGACATCAAATTGTGCCTGACCTATCATGACTTCAAAATTTAGTTTTTAAATGGATATATTATAAGAAATGTTTCACGTGAAACGTTCGCATGTAGCTTTCAACAAGCTAAGATATAAGCGTGCAATTATAGGTGGTATGAAATATCGAAGGCAAGCTCATGCGCAATATATAAAACATGCAGCTAAAAGAGCATAAATATTGCATTACTTATTTCAGCGAAAATTCTACCCGGTTTCCCTGCTTTTGTTCGTTTTCCTTAGCTTCAGCCAAACCTAACACAAAAATTCGCTCATCAGATATTTTACCGTTATCGACAAGCCAGTTGCGCGCAGCATTAGCGCGTCGTGCCGCTAAACCAGTTAAATCGTTATCGTTAATCTCGATATGAGCCAGAATAAGTTGCTCCATTTCAGGAACGGGGAGACTCTTAGCAAAACCAATAGCATTCTTGGGTTTCTCAAATGTCTCTTTTTTGTAGGCCGATTCGAGATATTTGCTATATTCTTCAGGGGTTAGTGTAATATCCGCAATAGCGCCGCTGGCAATCCCTTTATTGGTTTGTTCCGCCAGTTTTTGCGCTTTTACTTTATCTTGTAATATGGCAAGCTTTAAGCCTTCATAATCTTCTGTCGCATCAACATGCCCTAATATTTCCAATTCAAGCGTCGGGCGGTCATTTAAAATTTCTACCAGAGCTTCCAGGCGCTTGGCCGCATCTTCATTGATGTCCGCAAAACCAGGCGTAAAAGTAATTTCGGATAATTCCTCACCTCCATCCAGTGCAGAAGCCAACAAAGTAAAGGGTGCAGTAATTGCTTTGGTAATTAAATTGATAAACGCTTCAAAAATAAGCGCGCCCAAATTAAATTGCGGGTCATTAATGGAACCGGTGAGCGGCAGGTGAAGGTTAATCTCACCGCGGCGGTTTTTAAGCAAAGTAAGCGCAAGATCGAGTGGTAACGACACAGCGTCTTCGCTCTCTACTTTATCTCCCAAGGTAAATTGGTCGAGGAAGATTTTATTATCGGCTGTCAGTGTCCCTTTTTCGACATGGTATTGCACGTCTGCAGAAAGCTTGCCTTTTTCAATGGCATAACCGATATATTTGCCCGAATATGGGGTAAATGGCGGCAAATCAATATCTTTCACGCTAGCAATCAGATCGAGGAAAAATTCGGAACTGAAGGGTTCTATTTTCCCTTTAATTTCCAGAGGCGCCGTCTTGTCGATAGATCCACGTATATCAATAACCCCAAATTTTCCTGGATACAACGGACCGATCTGACCAGTCAGCCCAATCAAATTAGCGCGATAATTTGGCTTGATAAAACGGTCACGAAAGTTGATATCACCCTGTTGCAGAACAACCTTCCCGATATGAATAAAAGTTTCTTCTGGCGATTTAACTTGATAAGTATTGGTGGGCTCTATATCACGCGTAATCACTTTCACTTCGACCGCATTTTTATTAGCTGCTGGTGCCACCTCAACATCCATTGGTTTTTCAATTTGCACGATGTGGACAAGATTAAGCTCACCATTTGGCAAAAGCACCATGCGTGCATAAAAATCGCTGAAACTGACACTTTTAATATCGATGCGTAATGGATCGGTAGTCACACTAAGTCCATTAGCGTCCATTTTTTTCCAATGCAGCAAATCTTGTGCGTTTTTGTCATCAAACACGTTCAGGTTATAAAGCTTAGCATCGCCATTTACCGAAATCTGCATAGCATCGCCTTGCTGCACTTTTAGATTGCCCAAGAAAGAAACATCACCGCTTGTTATCAAGGCATTAAGTTTATCGCCCATCCAGCCTTGGAAGGATACTAAATCAACTGAATCAAGGTTCAGGGCTAAATCGGTTGCAAAGGGTGACCATGCCAAGGGGCCACTTAGCTTGATTTGCCCGCGCTCATTGACACGAGCTTTTATATCCAGATTCAATGGCTTGACGCCTTTTAAGTCAACACTCTCTATCGTGGCATCAAGAGGATCAATTATCATAGGCGGTGTTTTAGCTAATGTCAGGTCTTCATAGCGCACACCGGCAGCCTTGAATTTTATGCGCTTGATTTTCGCAGTCCAGGGCGCATTGTTATGAGAAT
>SSFV01000095.1 GCA_008015565.1 Nitrosomonas sp.
GGATTATAGCAACGAGTTGTTATGATGCAGCGTGTTAAAAACAATTAAAATAAATGGGAAAGTGGCAAGCGCTTTTAAGCTTATTTGCTTATTTAAGATACTTTCTTTGATCTGCTTACCGAACATGCAGTGGTTACATAGAAAAACGCTGATTAATTCAGCGAAGTGATTTGCTCGTGCAGTCAATTAATCAGCATTTCCAAAGGACTTGAATGCTGTTTTCTAATCGGAATGTCTGATCGAAGATCTTGCTATGTTCGGCGCTATAAGAAATTTACGGTATTGTTTTTTGGTAGAATACCGGGTCTTATTTATCTTGTCTGGCTTGAAGCGTTAAAGTCGGGCGGCAATAGTTAGCGTCAAATAGTTTATTTAAAGTGTGTAATGCGCGATAGGTTTGGGTGATAGCCGTAAAGAAGTTGTCGTGGTTTTTTGTATGTCAGATGATAAGTAGCCATGATTGGTTGCTGATTCATTGACAGGCATGAGCACTTTACCATTTAGGAAACAAGGATTGATTGATGAGTACAAATATTGAAAATAAACCAAAGCAAGTCACATGGTTTAATGGATGTGGCGGGCGTATTGGTATCGTAGTTGGTGAGACTGGTGACTTTGCTTATATTGGCATGGCATTGAGGCATGATGAAGATGATGATGTCGATCATATTATGAAGTACGGTGCTAAGTTTCCGCTGGAGGCAGCGCTATTGTTGCCGGTATCCAAGCATTACAGCCAGACTTAATTCCAGAATTTCTGAATCCGAATGTGCCGGAGTGAATATTTAGAATAATTATGCGAGGAAATAGTTATGTATCGATATGACGAATATGATCAGCAAATAGTGAATGATCGTGTCAAACAGTATCGTGATCAGGTGCGGCGCCGTTTGTCTGGGGAGTTGGCGGAGGAGGAGTTTAGGCCATTGCGATTGCAGAATGGTTTGTATATGCAAATTCACGCTTATATGCTTCGCATCGCGGTGCCTTATGGATTGATATCTTCAAAGCAGATGCGCATGTTTGCACATATCGCACGTAAGTATGATCGAGGTTATGGGCATTTCACGACGCGCCAGAATATTCAGTTTAACTGGCTAAAATTAGAGGATACACCTGATATTCTAGCTGATCTGGCTTCGGTCGAGATGCATGCCATTCAGACTTCCGGAAATTGTGTACGAAATATTACCTCAGATGAATACGCCGGTGTTGCACGTGATGAGGTGGTCGATCCACGCCCTTATGCGGAGATTCTTCGTCAATGGAGCACTTTTCATCCGGAATTTGCATACTTGCCGCGTAAGTTCAAAATCGCGGTTAGTGGTGGTAAGGAAGATCGCGCTGCCATTTATGCGCATGATATTGGTTTGTCGGTGACAAAGAATGCGCAGGGTGAGGTGGGTTTTCGTGTGCTGGTTGGCGGTGGGTTGGGGCGTACGCCGATTATTGGCTGTGAGATATGTGAATTTGTGCCATGGCAGCATATATTGACATATGTAGAGTCGATTTTACGGGTTTATAACCAATATGGACGCCGGGACAATATATACAAGGCACGCATTAAGATATTGGTCAAGGCATTAGGTATCGATGAATTTAGACAGCAAGTTGAAGCGGACTGGGCTGATATCAAGAATGGTCCGGGTACGTTAACCGCAGAAGAAGTTACCCGCGTCGCCTCATTTTTTACTGATCCGGCGTATGAAACATTAGACGATCATGATTCGAAATTAAACGAATTCAAGGCTGATAACCGGCCATTTTCTAACTGGATGCTACGCAATGTTAAGCCGCACCGCGTTCCCGGCTACGCGATAGTAGTTTTGTCACTAAAAAAACCCGGCAGTGCACCTGGCGATGCGACGGCTGAGCAGATGGACGCAGTCGCAGACTTGGCTGAGCGTTATAGTTTTGGCGAAGTGCGCATTACACATCAACAAAATTTAGTGCTGGCTGATGTTAGGCAAAAAGATTTGATTCGCTTGTGGCAAGAAGCCAGTGCCTATGGGTTGACTGCACCGAATATTGGATTGCTGACTGACATCATTAGTTGTCCCGGAGCAGATTTTTGCACACTGGCCAATGCACGTTCCATACCATTGGCGAAGTTGATTGCGGAGCGCTTTGAAGATTTGGATTTTCAGCATGATATTGGCGAGATAACTCTGAACATGTCGGGTTGTGTTAATGCTTGCGGACAGCACCATATCGGCAATATCGGCGTTACCGGTGTCGAAAAGAAAGATCATGGCGAATGGTACCAGGTATCGATCGGGGGCGCCGAAGGCAATGACAGTTCAATTGGCAAAATTATCGGCCCGTCGTTTACCTTCAATCAAGTGCCTGAAGTCATTGATCGCTTGTTGCAGGTTTATCTGCGTGAGCGTACAGAAGCCGAACGCTTTATTGATACGGTTCGCCGTATCGGTCATGCGCCTTTCAAGGAACATGTCTATGCATCGGATTTTGCAGTGGCAGAGGAAGAAGCCGCCGGTAAGCATGAAGTCGCACCAGCGCAATATGCCCTTCCCTATTATTCCCCAAGGTTTTAGATGAAATGATTATTAAAAATAATGCAATTGTTGCAGATGATTGGGCCGTATTGCGCCTCAATGAGCAAGATTCCGCTGAAAGCGCGATGATTCCGGAAGGCAGGGTAATCGTTCCCTTGCAAGTGTGGCTGAAGCACCGCGACGTATTACAAAAACGTGCTGAAATTGGGGTATGGTTAGCTAGCGATGAGCGACCGGAAACATTGAAGGAAGATATTGGCAAATTTTCTGTAATTGCAATTGACTTTCCCAAGTTTTCTGATGGACGCGGCTATTCCATTGCTTATAATTTGCGCGCCCGCTGTGGTTATGCTGGTGAATTGCGCGCCATCGGAGATGTGCTGCGTGATCAGCTATTTTATATGCAGCGCGTAGGTTTCGATGCTTTTGTGCCACGTCCGGATCGCAGTATCGAAGATGCATTAAAAGGATTAACCGATTTCTCTGAAGTTTATCAAACGTCTATTAATTCAAAATTGCCACTATTCCGGCGTGTGCAGCGCAAAGGAAATACGGCAGCAAACGCAGCATGACAAAATTACAGAAAAAAGTTGAACAGGTTGTTGCAATTTTGAATCAAACCGTGCGCGATTATCCGCCGGTTACATTTGCAAATAGCTTGGGTGCCGAAGATATGGTGTTGACAGATATCATAGACCGGTATCATCTCGATATAGATATGTTTAGTTTGGATACCGGGCGTTTGCCACAAGAAACCTATGATTTGATGCAGATTGTCCGGGAACGTTACAAGACGCCGCTTCGCATCTATTTTCCTAATGTAAAGCAAATTGAAGCATATGTAGCTCAATATGGCATTAATGGTTTTTATGAAAGTGTGGAGTTGCGTAAAGCATGTTGCCATATTCGTAAAGTCGAACCATTACGTCGCGCTTTGCAGAGTAAATGTGCATGGATAACCGGATTAAGACGAGAACAGGCTCCTAGTCGATTGAATTTACAAGTTTCCATCTTCGATATGGATAACCAAATACAGAAAGTGAGTCCCTTGCTGGAATGGTCCAATGATGAAGTTTGGGAGTATCTGAAGCAATATGAAGTACCTTATAACAAACTTCATGACAGGTTTTATCCTAGCATTGGTTGCGCACCTTGCACACGCGCTATCACACCTGGCGAGGATATTCGTTCTGGTCGCTGGTGGTGGGAAGATCCGGAAACTAAAGAGTGCGGTTTGCATACCGGCAAAGCAGTTCCAGTAAAATAGCTGCGAGTAATCGTAGTAGAATGATGGGTGCGTATTAAAACTATAAAAGAAAAGCATACCCATAGCTGTTTGTGTATTCCGGAGAATGTTATGCTGGATTGCTAAACGATCACTTGACCCAAGCATGTTTCTGATCAAATCTTCAATAAACGGCGGTACGGTAAAGATCATCCGGATTGTTTGTTGCATTGATTCTGGCATATTGAATAGCTTAAGTGATCTTTATATTCAGAGATCCTTCGTGTTAATGGCTAATTTAACAAGATGCCATTTAGCGAGGAATGCGGGATTGAGGCAGCAAGCGATGTTCCCTGATTGATTTGAGAAAGGTAAAACTTAAAGAGCGCTTGTGGCGATTTGTAGCACATCCGCAATGAGTTTAGCGATAAAGTAAATATTTGATGAATTTAATAAAAGATCCCCAAGAAATGAAGCTTGATGGTTCTAAGATATTGGTGGTAGAAGATAACGAACTTAGTCAAGTCGTAGCCAAAGAGATATTGGAATACGCGGGTGCAGCGGTAGTGGTGGCTGAACATGGAAAACAAGCATTAGATATTTTGGCAGAGCAATCTTTTGATTGTGTTTTAATGGATATTCAAATGCCGGTTATGGATGGCTTAGAGGCAACACGAATGATCCGTGCTAATGCGGACTGGTCGGAAATGCCGGTAATCGCTCTAACAGCCAATATCGACCAGCACTATAGAGATATGTGTGTGAATGTTGGAATGAATGATTTTCTAGCAAAACCAATTGACCCCGATTTGTTGATCGATACCATTTGTAAGTGGCTGTAATATATTTTGAAAGTTTCACCTAATCAAGGATAATCCCGTTTAGTGTGCGCTTCATGAAATTCTTCGAATGAAAAAAAAGAAAAATATTCGTGTGCTACTACTAGATGATGACAAATTTATGCTCGAATTTGTCAGTCATTTGTTAAGAGAATTGGGGGTTGACGAGATATTTGTTGCTGAGGATGGCAAAGCAGGCTTGTTTGTTCTGTCAACTCAAATAGAAGCTGTTGATTTATTGATTTGTGACATTGAAATGCCGGGTATGGATGGCATTGAGTTTCTCCGCCATATTGCGGATCAGCGGTACAGTGGAAAAATTGTGCTTTTTTCTGGTGTTGATGCTGATTTGCTTAAAGCGGTCGAGCGTTTGGCCGTCGTGCGTGGACTAACTGTTATTGGAACATTGTTGAAACCTGTGACAATGGGGGCTTTGGCAGAAATTTTGGAAAAGCTTGATTTGCCCGTTTACCGGTCTGCCAATTTTTTTAAATTGCGGCAAGTATTTGATGCTGAAGATATCAAGCGTGCTTTGCTTACTGACCAATTTACAGTATTTTTTCAACCGAAAATTTCTGCGGTCAGCCGCCGTGTAACAAGTGTCGAATGCTTGGCGCGTTGGCAACATGGAAAATATGGTTATATTTCTCCTGACAATTTTATTTCTATTATCGAACACAATGATTTGATTAATGATTTTACACGTAATATCTTAAAAAAATCTGTCCAGCAATTGGACTTATGGCTGCAGCAGGGGTTGGATTTGAAAATTTCTGTAAACGTTTCAATGGAGAATTTGGATCGTTTTAATTTGCAAGAGATTTATGAAGAAGCAGTGCAGAATTCCAATGTGCCGATTAACAGGGTGATTTTGGAAATTACGGAAGGTAAGCTAGGAAAAGATTTTGCACAAAGCTTGGATATCCTGACACGGATCAGGCTTAAAGGTTTTGGGTTATCCATAGATGATTTTGGCACCGGCTATGCCTCGATGGAAACACTCAAATATATGCCTTTTACCGAACTCAAGATAGACCGTATTTTTGCGCATAATGCGACGCAAGATCCGGCAACCAGAGTAATTCTCGAGTCGTGCATTAAACTGGGTAAAGCCTTTGGTTTGAATGTGGTTGTAGAAGGTATTGAAACTGAAGCGGATTGCGAATTAGTTGCTCAGCTTGGATGTGATGAAATTCAAGGTTATTTTATTGCGCAACCCATGCTTGCCGAAGAATTTACGCGATGGTTATCAGATTATGAGAAAAGCCGGTGGCCAAGTAATTGATCATTTCGTTGTGCGTGATAAAAATTGATTAAGTGATACCTCGTAACAATAAATATTAATAATTATGACAAATATCGATGTAGCATTGCATGCTCAACATGAAACAATGACAGATTCACCTGAGTTTAATTTTGACTTTACGATCGCAGATTTTTATCGGCAGAGCGGGTTAGTGAAGCTTGATCAGATTTTTATGGATTTTCTTCGCACTGGCGACGAAGCGCTATGTGTAAGATTGGAACATGCTCGCGCGAATCCTGATGAATTACTGCCAAAGGATAATTCTGCGCTATTGATTGAGATTGCACCATGGCTGGAAGATTTTATCGCGCGCTTGTTCAATATTGAAAATGAAGTGCAGCAATTGGCTGCGAAACATCATGAGTTGGCTCCATTGTATTTTTGCAAACGGCAATTTGTGCAACGTAGAGCAAAAAGTAAAGTAAGTGATGAGGCGCTTTCTGGCATTGACGGTTTGGCGTTGGAAAGGGAATTGTCGGCTGAATTCGGTGGAGCCTTTTCTGAATTGATTTTTGCAACGCAAGTGACGCAGTGGATGGAAGCGGAGGTAGAAAATGAGTCGCGTCTGAATAAAGCACTGCATTACGCCGCATGGGCGCTGAGAACACCGGCAGGGCAACAACATACGCAGCAGGGTATTTTATTCAAATCACCGGCGAAATTGGATTTCCAGCATTTATTGTCGCTGGAGACGGATGAGTCGGCTGGATATAAAGTGCATCGCCTTGAACATTTGCGCGAGCGAAACGGTTTTGCACTGACTGATAATGGTACGGATTTAAAGGGTGCATTGGATGAAACCAATTATTGTATTTGGTGCCATGAACAAGGTAAAGATTCTTGCTCCAAGGGTTTGATCCAAAAATCCAAGTCGCCGGATGAGCCACCTGGTTTCAAGCGGAGCGAATTAGGTGCGTTGTTGGCGGGCTGCCCATTGGAAGAACGCATTTCCGAATTTCACAAGCTTAAATCGCAAGGCGTAGCAATAGGCGGCCTGGCAATGATCACGTTGGATAATCCAATGTGTGCCGGTACCGGTCATCGAATTTGTAATGACTGTATGAAGTCCTGCATTTATCAGAAGCAAGATCCCGTAGACATTCCTCAAGCTGAGACGCGCACACTGAAAGACGTGCTGGCGCTGCCGTGGGGATATGAGATCTATAGCTTGCTGACACGCTGGAATCCATTGAATCTGCGACGTCCGGTACCGAAACCGGCAACAGGACGTAAGGTGCTGGTGGTTGGGATGGGTCCAGCGGGTTATACGTTGGCTCATCATTTAATGAATGAGGGCCATACCGTTGTGGGAATCGATGGGCTTAAAATCGAGCCGCTGCCCGAAGAGATTTCTGCAGTTAATCAAGTGGGCGAGCGCGTACCGTTTAAAGCGATTCGTGATGTCAGCATTTTGGAAGAAAGCCTAGATCAAAGGATGCCTGGCGGTTTTGGCGGCGTGGCTGAGTACGGCATTACCGTGCGCTGGAATAAAAATTTTTTGAAATTAATCCGTCTCTTACTGGAGCGTAGAGAAGAATTTGCTTTGTTTGGCGGAGTGCGTTTTGGTGGTACTTTGACTACCGATGACGCATTTGCCATGGGATTTGATCATGTAGCCCTGGCAGCAGGTGCTGGGCGGCCAACCGTATTGCACTTACCGAATGGATTGGCGCGAGGTGTGCGCGCAGCGTCTGATTTCTTGATGGGATTGCAATTAACCGGCGCTGCGCAAAACGATTCAATCGCTAATATGCAGCTGCGCCTGCCGGTGGTGGTGATTGGCGGGGGGCTGACGGCTATTGATACTGCAACTGAAGCGTTGGCTTATTATCCTGTGCAAGTAGAGAAATTTTTGCAGCGATATGAGATTTTAGCAGCAATTCAAGGGGAAGCTGCTGTCCGTGAAGCATGGGATGATGAAGAAAAAGTCATTGCTGATGATTTTATCAATCATGCTCGTGCAATCCGCGCGGAACGTCAGGCTGCTGAGCAGGAAGGGCGTATGCCGCGTATCATCAATCTGCTGCAATCCTGGGGTGGTGCAACCATTGCCTATCGCAAGCGATTGATCGATAGTCCCTCCTATACTTTGAATCACGAAGAAGTTGAAAAAGCGCTTGAAGAAGGTATTTGGTTTGCTGAAGGCATGACGCCGACGCGCGTTAATATTGACGCGTGGGGACACGCAGAATCGGTGCAATTCTCGGTGCAAAAACGCGATGATGAAGGTGAATGGCATGATGCCGGTAACGTCGAGTTACCAGTGCGTGCCTTGTTGGTGGCTGCCGGCACTCAACCGAATACGGTGTTGGCGCGTGAAGATGAGAAGCAGTTTAAACTCGATGGCCGTTATTTTGCAGCTTGTGACGAGGAAGGCCATACGGTTAAGCCCGTATATGGCAATCCCAAACCTGAGACACCGATGGTATTGTTAAGCCGCTATAAGAATAGTCAGGACGGGCGATTTATCAGTTTCTTTGGTGATTTGCATCCGTCGTATTCTGGGAATGTGGTGAAAGCAATGTCCAGCGCCAAACAGGGCTATCCTGTTGTAAGTCGTGTGCTGGAGCGTGTTAAGCCGGCATCGGATCAATCGCCACAGGAATTTTTTGCGCAACTGAATAATCAATTGCGGCCTACAGTGCACAAAGTGGAGAGGCTTGCACCCAATATCATCGAAGTAGTTGTTCATGCGCCAACTGCGGCGGAACATTTTCAACCGGGGCAGTTTTATCGTTTTCAGAATTATGCGGCTTTGGCAACCATTTCTGCGGATACTAGACTGGCAATGGAAGGGCTTGCATTAACAGGCGCATCGGTAGATATTGAATGTGGCTTGGTTTCATTGATTGTATTGGAAATGGGCGGATCTTCAAATCTTTGTGCAATGCTTAAGCCTGGAGAGCCGGTTGTGCTGATGGGACCAACCGGAACACCGACAGAAATTCCTGTAAATAAAACCGTCGTCTTGGTCGGTGGAGGTTTGGGTAATGCTGTGTTGTTTTCTATCGGTGCCGCTGCGCGTGCCGCGGGATCAAAAGTGTTATATTTTGTGGGCTATAAGAAATTGGTGGATCGCTACAAAGTCGCCGAAATCGAAGCAGCGGCGGATATTGTGGTATGGTGTTGCGATGAATCTCCGGGTTTTGCAGCTACGCGTCCACAGGACAAAAGTTATGTCGGCAATATTGTTCAAGCTATGGTAGCTTATGGAAGCGGTGAATTGGGTGAGCAGCCAGTGCCGCTGACTGAAGCTGATCATATCATTGCCATTGGTTCCGATCGCATGATGGCCGCTGTTGGGGTTGCGCGTCATAATCAATTGAAACCATACTTGAAAGCCGATCATTTTGCCATCGGCTCGATTAATTCCCCGATGCAGTGCATGATGAAAGAAATCTGCGCTCAGTGTTTACAACCTCATCAAGATCCAGAAACGGGAAAAATTACTTATGTGTTCTCCTGTTTTAATCAGGATCAGCCGCTGGACCAAGTGGATTTTTCTGGACTGGCTACTCGGCTGCGCCAGAATACGGTACAAGAGAAACTCACGAATCAATGGATCGGACGTTGCTTAAATACGATAAAACAAAAAACTTCGTGACTTGAACTTATCATTAAGGCAAGGCCGATACTTGTGATTCTGGATTGAGAAGGTGTCTCGCTTGAGATGCGAGTTTGTTCGTTTTGCGCTCAGGGAAATTTAATTCTTTGAAACGGTTCCTTAGCTTGTGGCTTCATAATTAATGCATTGTGCGGAAATTGATTTATAATTCGCTATTCATCAATAAGAATTAGGCACAATTTTGCTTTTTTATTTGCAAGCAGGTTGGCATAAAAAGGGAGATTATCAATGCATATAGGCATACCCGCAGAGATTCGCGGCGGAGAGGCGCGTGTAGCAGCTACACCGGAGACCGTGAAAAAATATACTGCCAAGGGTGTTCATAAAGTATCTGTGCAATCAGGTGCTGGTGCGGGCGCCAGCATACCGGATTCAGCATATCAGGAAGCAGGCGCAAAGATCGTGGCTGATGTAGCGGAGCTGTATTCGCAGTCAGAAATTTTACTCAAGGTGAGAGGTCCGGAGTCTAGTGAGTTGGCAATGATGCGGAAAGATGCTGTACTGGTGGGCTTGTTATCGCCACACCAGAAAGAAGGTATTGAGGCATTAGCGCACTATGGATTGACTGCGTTTGCAATGGAAAAGTTACCACGGATTTCTCGTGCGCAAAGTATGGATGTACTGTCGTCACAGGCCAATATCGCAGGCTATAAAGCTGTGATTATGGCGGCCAATGTATATCAAAAATTGTTTCCTATGTTGATGACGGCGGCAGGTACTGTGAAAGCTGCACGTGTTCTGATTTTAGGCGCAGGTGTAGCGGGCTTGCAAGCGATTGCGACAGCGAAACGGCTCGGCGCAGTGGTGGAGGCTTTTGATGTAAGACCTGCAGCCAAAGAACAAGTAGAAAGTTTGGGCGCTAAATTTGTTGAAGTGCCGTTGAGCGATGAAGAAAAAGCCAAAGCTGAAACAGCCGGTGGTTATGCGACGGAAATGTCTGAGGACTACAAACGCCGTCAAGGTGAGTTAGTGCATGAGCGTGCGATCGCAGCTGATATTATTATCACTACTGCTTTGATTCCAGGCCGACCAGCGCCTGTTTTAATTAAAGAGGAAACCGTGAAGGCAATGAAACCAGGATCGGTGATTGTAGACATGGCAGTAGAAGCGGGTGGTAATTGCCCTTTATCCGAATTAAATAAAACTGTAATAAAACATGGCGTGCATTTGATTGGTATTGCAAATATTCCAGGTTTGGTTGCAGCGGATTCAAGCACATTGTATGCACGAAACTTAATGAATTTTCTTAATTTGATGCTTGATCCAGTCAGTGGTGAATTGAAGATTGACCGTAACGATGAAATTGTTGCAGGTACGCTGGTGTGTACTGGCGGTGAAATCATTGCATCCTAGCGAATGGTAATAAGCTCAGGTAATGAATTATTATTTTTTCATTGGCGATATCCGGGTGTAGTGTAAACGAATTTATAAGGAGTAATCATGGTTGGTGAAATTGATCCAGTTATTATCAATCTGACTGTTTTTGTGTTGGCAATTTTTGTTGGCTATCACGTCGTATGGAATGTTACGCCTGCTTTGCATACCCCCTTGATGTCAGTAACTAATGCGATATCAGGCATTATTCTCGTTGGTGCGATGCTGGCTGCTGGCCCTGCCGAAACGGACTGGGGTGTTTGGTTAGGAGCCGCTGCGGTAACATTGGCTGCAATTAATGTTTTTGGTGGATTTCTAGTGAGTCAACGCATGCTGGAAATGTTTAAGAAAAAAGACAAAAAAGGAAACGTGTAAATGTCAGCGAATATGGTAGCACTTGCATATTTAGTCGCTTCAGTATTTTTTATATTGGCGCTAAAAGGTTTAAGTTCACCTGAATCTGCCCGACGGGGAAATTTATTTGGCATGGTTGGAATGGCTATTGCGGTTGCCACAACCTTGACGCTTACTCAGAACTGGGTGTTGATTCTAAGCTGCATTGCAGTAGGAGGCATCATAGGGGCGATTGTCGCGCAGCGAGTTCAAATGACTGCGATGCCTGAACTTGTTGCATTTATGCATTCTCTGGTTGGTTTGGCAGCTGTATTTATTGCCATTGCGGCTGTTAACAATCCGGTTTCATTTGGTTTGCCAGAAACTTTACCTGCTGGCAGTAAGCTGGAATTATTCCTTGGAACGTTTATTGGTGCTATGACGTGGTCTGGTTCAGTTATTGCATTCCTTAAATTATCCGGTCGTATGAGTGGTACACCAGTGGTTTTTACTGGCCAGCACATGATTAATCTTTTACTGGCTATTATTATGATCGGGTTTGGTTTGTGGTTTTTCTTCACCGAAACGACAAATTGGACTGCATTTATTGCAATGACGGCGATTGCATTCATTCTTGGATTCTTGATTATTATTCCAATTGGCGGAGCAGACATGCCGGTAGTCATATCCATGCTCAACTCTTATTCAGGTTGGGCCGCTGCGGGTATTGGTTTTTCTCTGGGTAATCCAATGCTAATCATCGCAGGGTCACTGGTCGGCAGTTCAGGTGCCATTTTGTCTTATATAATGTGTAAGGCT
Organism: Nitrosomonas sp.; assembly: GCA_008015565.1. Classification (GTDB taxonomy): domain Bacteria; phylum Pseudomonadota; class Gammaproteobacteria; order Burkholderiales; family Nitrosomonadaceae; genus Nitrosomonas. Next base: position 12,038 of record SSFV01000095.1, read on the forward strand.
ATGAATCGCCCATTTCTTTCGGTCATACTTGGCGGTTTTGGTAGTGATGGCGGCACAGTTGCTGCGGATAGCAGTGGAGAACAAAAAACATATCGAAGTGGTAGCGCGGAAGATGCTGCTTTTCTTATGGGTAATGCCGATAGTGTCATTATTGTTCCAGGGTATGGTTTGGCTGTCGCAAGAGCTCAGCATGCAGTCAAGGAATTAGCTGAAATGCTGCACGAGAAAGGAGTAAATGTGCGTTTTGCGATTCATCCCGTAGCGGGGCGTATGCCTGGCCATATGAATGTACTACTGGCAGAAGCCGAAATTCCTTATGAGCAAGTCTTGGAAATGGAAGAGATTAATAGTGATTTTGCAAATACTGATGTTGTATTAGTATTAGGTGCAAATGATGTGGTCAATCCTGCGGCAAATGTTCCAGGAAGTCCGATCTATGGCATGCCAATATTGGATGCACATAAAGCACGTACAGTAATGGTTGTTAAGCGTAGTATGGCCGTTGGTTATGCAGGACTAGATAATGATTTATTTTATATGGATAAGACCATGATGATATTTGGAGACGCCAAGAAGGTAGTTGAAAATATGGTTAAAGCGGTTTAATTGCTGTGGGTTTAATTCTTCATTTTTCTCAATGTGAGGTTAAAAAGTTAGGTGAAAATACAATCAGATTGAGTGACACTGTTAATAATACCCCCGCTCTTCTAACGGCGGGAGTATTATTGGAATTATAAGGAAGTGACGAATGAGAGAAATTGCTTCTATTTCTTACAGTAGATTTTAGATAAGATAGTTATGATTCAAGATCCTTAAATGGACAAGCCTTGGCAATGCCAAATCCCTGAGCATAATCAACGCCTATTTCTTGTAGTTTTACAATAATTTCATCAGACTCGACAAGTTCAGCAATTGTTTTAATTCCTTTTTTATGTGCGAGCTTATCGATAGCTATCACACTTTCCAAGTCTTCGGCATCGCGAAGAATATTGCAAATCAGACTACCGTCTATTTTTAGATAATCAACTTTAATCTGATCAAGCAATTCAATTGAGTTAGATTCATTTGTAAAACTACATAACGAAATCAGACTACCTAGTTTATGAATTTTTTGTGAAAAAGTAGCTGTATCCGTTATATTTGCTTGTGCATCTGACAGCTCAATTTCGAAGCAGAGATTAGCAGCAGGTATATTCATTTTTTGCAATTGGCCTTGAATGAAACCTGGAAAGGCTTGATCGCTCAAAGTATCTTTGGCAACATTCAGACAAAAAATTGAGCGTGACTGCGGATGAGTAGATAACCACTTTACAATATGATTTACTATCCAACGATCAAGTTGAGGCATCATCTTTAATTGATCAACAAAGGGCAAGAATGAACCTGGAGGCATGAGGCCATTTTCTTCTTCACTCATACGAACCAGAATTTCATAATGAGAAGATGTAGTTTTAGTTAATTTGATAGGATTAATTTTTTGATAATAAAGACTGAACTCCCCTTCTTCTATGGCCTGGGCAATACGGGCAGATGTTGTTGCGATTCCTGAATTCTGTGTCTGGGTTCTTTGCAGTATGATTTTTTCTTTGTTAATGGGCTGTTCAGGTGCTTTTTGTGGTTCGGGTGAATTTGTATTTGTTATTTTGTTTTTTTGGACAATGCTATTTTTCTCATGTGCGCGAGGAGTATGCATAGTGTAGAAGCCTACAGTCTTTCCTTTGTTATCGAGATGGGGAACGTATTGCTCCACAAAAATATAAGGGAATCCTTTGATAGATTTAAGAATGCGTTGATTGTGTATTGTTTTCCCAGCCGAGATCTCGGTAATGCAATTTTTAATGCCAGAAAAAAAATCGTCATCGGAGAAATCTGTTAGAAGCTGCCCGTCGATTTGATCGGGTTTTAAACCAAACCATCGTCGGAAAGTGCGATTGTGGTAGCGACAACGAAGATCAGCACTAAAGTAGGCCAGCATGACAGGAATATTTTCATCAATAATTAATGATTTTATTACGCTCTCAGATGCTTTCTTTTCAGCCCATAAACGGTGTTTTATTTCATTGGTAAGCCTATCCTTAGTAACTTGTAATTGATCCGTATAGTTTTGAATGCTTTTTTGTGTACGTGTAATTTGGAAAATTATTATTATCAATACTAAAACAAGGGAGAACCATAATATTGCTGACCAATGTGATGGTAATTCACCTAAAAAAAATATATTGATGATAAAAACCGCAGTAAGTATTAATGCAGTGCAAACAGCAAAAAAGGGTTTAATATTATTCAGTAAAGAGGTTTTCTGCATAGCGATTCTTGGTTTAAGTCATAACATAAAGAATTAACGACAGCTGAAACGTTTTATAGTGAACGATCAAGCATTATCTAGCATAGAACATAAGGGGTCTTGCAAGGAGCCAGAATTTCCATAAATTTGAACGTTTAATAACAAAGTCTTGCAATGAAGTTTCACTTATACTCGTAATGGTAAGCTGATTAATTTCACCTTTTTTAAGTGCGTTAAGTATGGGGGAAAACCAGTTGTTTTCTAAGTCACTTAGATTCTCACGCCATTCCAGTGCTTTCCGGTATTTTGCTTTTTCACGTAGCATATCTAGCACTATCAGATGATTTCCTGTTATTTTGTTCTGTAACCATTTATCGGCATGAGTTGGTAAATTTGAATACCTGGCATTGCTTGCTAATGCTAGTGCTTGAGGTAAATTGTTTCTACTCCAAATATGTGTATATGGAGATTGTATAGATTGGGGCAGAGTCCCCCCACCCCATAACCAGAGACTGTTAATAGGCAGCTTTTCGCAAGATTCACGGGCCTGATTGACTGGATGCTCATGGAGCAGCATTTGAATTTCATTGGTTATTTTGCGCCAAATCATACTTTCTTTGCCTGTTGGTAAGAAATTATTAATGTTCTTGCACGTAACACGATCAAGTGTATACGTTTGGATTTCTATGGCTCTGGGTAGCTGGATATACCATCGATCCGGATGTAACGGTAATAAATTGAAATTTGGATAGCATTTGAGATTTTTGTTTAAGTCTTGTGTTATTTGTTCAGCTTCTTCTTTTGTGACATCAAAAGCTCCACTATCCGCCAACATGATGTGGTTTTGCTCAATGCGAAGATGTACAGGATCAGCCCGTATCCAGTAATTTCTGTTAATTGTTTTGATTAATTCGGGTGCTTCGATATGTAACATAATTGGAGCGATAGGCCAATTATTTTGCTGCTGTGTAATATTAAATGCCTTGCATAACCATATTTCCATTTCTTGAGGTGAATGCTCAGTAGCAATGCTTTTTGCTAGTAATGTTTCTAAGGATGGCGTTGATAAATCACGGTAAATTTCTGCTTGCGAAGCATCAGGCCAAAATAAGTTAGGTACAATTAAGTGTAAGTTTATCAACATAGTTTGCGTTACAGGGCTTGAGAAGTATTATGGTATTTTTAGTGAATGAATAATAATTAATCTGAATATTTCGAAATGTTAATGGGTAGTAATTGCTCACAATAGAAAGGCAGTGGGTTTGCACGTATAATGGGCATTCAGGATATGAAGTTTATTTTATAGTGAGTAGGCCTTTTATAGTAAATAAACCACGATAAGAAAATCTGTCATATTACAATTCTTGAGGTTATCAGTTTAATCTGGATATTTAAACGATTTATCAGTAGCAATAAGGCTGAAATAATTCCTTAATCTATATTTTTTATTTATTTTCAAATAATTGGAGATGTTATGTACCAATATATAAGGGTACCTGTTAATGGTAAGAAAATTCAGGTTAATGCCGATAATTCGCTGGTAGTCCCAGATAATCCCATTATTCCTTTTATTGAAGGTGATGGAATTGGTATTGATATTACCCCTGTTATGCGTAAAGTTGTTGATGCGGCGATTGAAAAAGCTTATCGTGGGCAGCGTAAAATTTCATGGATGGAAATTTATGCGGGTGAAAAATCAACACGAATTTATGGTACGGATGTTTGGTTACCTCAGGAAACTTTAGATGCTGCTAGAGAGTTTCGGGTCTCAATCAAAGGTCCGCTAACTACTCCGATCGGCGGAGGCATTCGCTCGATTAATGTGGCGCTTCGCCAACAGCTGGATTTGTATATTTGTTTGCGCCCTGTACGTTATTTCGCAGGTGTTCCCAGTCCATTGAAGAATCCAGAAAAAACTGACATGGTGATTTTTCGTGAAAATTCCGAAGATATTTATGCTGGAATTGAATGGGAAGCTGAATCTGAAGCGGCGAGAAAAGTTATTGATTTCCTGATAAAAGATATGGGAGTTTCTAGTATACGATTTCCTGAAACTTCGGGGATCGGTATTAAACCAGTTTCAAGAGATGGTACGGAGCGTCTTGTTCGTAAGGCAATTCAGTATGCCATAGACAATAAACGTAAATCCGTTACATTAGTACATAAAGGAAATATCATGAAATATACTGAAGGGGCATTTAAGAAGTGGGGGTATGCTTTGGCAGTAAAAGAATTCGGAGCTGAGTTGCTGGACGGAGGACCCTGGATGAAGTTGCCATCCTACAATGGTAACATTGTCATTAAGGATACGATCGCTGATGCTTTTTTGCAGCAAATTTTGTTACGCCCAGAAGAATATGATGTGATTGCAACGTTAAATCTTAACGGTGACTACATTTCAGATGCGCTGGCAGCCCAAGTTGGGGGTATAGGGATTGCACCTGGAGCTAATCTCAGTGATTCAATTGCAATTTTTGAAGCCACTCATGGTACTGCACCGAAATATGCTGGAGAAGATAAAGTAAATCCGGGTTCAATTATTTTGTCTGCTGAAATGATGTTACGGCATATGGGGTGGACCGAAGCGGCTGACAACATATTAAATGCTATCGAGGCTACAATAAAAAAAGGGACAGTAACTTACGATTTTGCTCGTCAAATGATAAATGCTAAAGAAGTTTCTTGCTCAGAATTCGGCGATTCAATTATTGAATGTATGTAAAAAATACCACTTAAAACATATCCCTCCTGCGATCACGCATTCAGATGTATGTAGCAAGGAGGGATGGTGTTTTAAAATAAATATTTCGTTCTTACTGTGTTAACGGTCTACGCTAGCTTTTATTTTTATGGGCATGGACATAATACAGTTAAGCAGATTGAATATTAGAGGCTTGCTTTCCTTTCGGGCCTTGAGTGACATCAAAGCTCACTTTTTGACCTTCCTTGAGTGTTTTAAATCCTGACATATTAATTGCTGAGAAGTGCGCAAACAAATCTTCACTTCCATCGTCCGGAGTAATAAAACCAAAACCCTTAGAATCATTAAACCATTTTACTGTACCTGTTGCCATTTCTACTTCCTATATAAAAACTGGGCCGGAAACCCTAATACTATTTGAATTTCAAATTTACTGACGGAAATCTATTCACGAGAAATAAATACCGCAATGAACTCAAAGTCAAACGCCATTTGCAGTTTTACGCAAATCCAGAGTTAAAGTCAAGCGGTTACATGATTTTTTGTTGTTTCAAATTGGATAATTATCTTAAGGTACTTGAAAAAAATGTCGTAATCGTCAAATATGTTCATGTTGAAGTACTTTATACTAATATTCGATGCCTGGTTTTTTATCGAAGAAAAGTAAAAAAGGAAAATTAATTATGAGTGAGGGTAATTTTGAAACCATTATTCTCAAGCAGAAGAAAAGAGCAACTAAAGAGCGTTATCCTCCACTTTACAAAATCTTGTTGTTGAATGATGATTTTACACCGATGGAATTTGTTGTTGAGGTATTAAAGATCTTTTTTTACATGAGTCAAGAGCAAGCAACACGAATTATGTTAAAAGTACATACGGAGGGAGTAGGTGTGTGCGGTGTGTTTACAAGTGACATTGCAAATACTAAAGTTAGGCAAGTAATTGAGTTTGCTAGGAAAAATGAACACCCGCTTAGATGTGTTATGGAGGAGAATTGAAATGATTGCCCCGGATTTAGAAGTCAGCTTACACATGGCATTTGTAGAATCCAGGCAGAAGCGCTATGAATTTATTACAGTTGAACATTTATTACTGGCAATGCTTGATAATGCGAGTGCGGCTGAAGTATTAAGCGCATGCTTGGTGGATATTGAAGAATTACGCTCCGTTTTGCTTGATCATATTACTAGGCATACTCCAGTAATTTCTGGTAGCGAAGAAGTTGATACTCAGCCAACTTTGGGCTTTCAGCGTGTTATTCAGAGAGCGATATTGCATGTACAATCATCTGGAAAGAAAGAAGTAACTGGTGCAAATGTATTGGTATCGATTTTTGGTGAGAAGGATTCACATGCTGTGTATTTCTTGCATCAAAGAGGTGTTACACGCTTAGATGTCGTGAATTATATCTCCCATAATATTCGTAAAGTGCCTCGCGAGAATGACGCCAAATCTGGAAATGAAACGGAAAATGAACACGAAGCCAGTACTGCTGGGTTGCTCGAGAATTACACAATAAATCTTAATCATCTTGCATTAATTAATAAAATTGACCCCTTGGTTGGACGTGAAAAAGAAGTAGAGCGTGTTATACAGACTTTGTGTCGACGTCGTAAAAATAATCCTTTGTTGATTGGTGAAGCTGGAGTGGGGAAAACAGCAATTGCAGAAGGACTGGCAAAACGGATCGTTGAAGAAGACGTGCCTGATTTACTTTTGAAGCATCAAATTTATGCTCTCGACATGGGGGCTTTGTTAGCAGGTACAAAATATCGAGGAGACTTTGAGCAACGCCTTAAAACATTATTAAATCAGTTGATTGATAATCCGGCAGCCATTTTGTTTATTGATGAGATTCATACGTTGATTGGTGCGGGTGCCGCGTCAGGTGGTGTATTAGATGCATCCAATCTTTTGAAACCTGTTTTGAGTAATGGGCAATTACGCTGTATTGGTGCGACAACTTTCAATGAATATCGTGGTATTTTTGAAAAAGACCATGCACTTTCGCGGCGATTCCAGCAAGTAGAAGTAAATGAACCCAGTGTAGATGAGACAGTTGCCATTCTTCGTGGGCTCAAGTCGCGTTATGAACAATATCATAAGGTTAAATATTCTACTAGTGCATTGATTTCGGCTGCTGAATTATCAGAACGTTATATCAATGACAGGCATTTACCTGACAAGGCGATTGATGTGCTTGATGAGGCGGGAGCAGCTCAACGGTTATTACCCAAATCAAAGAAACGTAAAGTAATTGGTAAAAGTGAGATTGAGAGTGTGGTTTCCAAGATTGCACGTATACCTCCACAAAATATCTCATCAAATGATCGCATAAAACTGAAAACATTAGCGCGAGATATGAAGGCCATTGTTTTTGGACAGGATAATGCGATTAATTCTCTGACTGCAGCTATAAAAATGGCAAGAAGCGGGCTCGGGAATCCACAGAAACCGGTCGGTTCTTTTCTTTTTTCCGGCCCAACTGGAGTGGGCAAAACAGAAGTAGCAAGGCAGTTGGCTTATGCCCTCGGTATCCACTTGCAGCGTTTCGATATGTCAGAGTATATGGAGCGTCATGCAGTGTCTCGGCTGATTGGTGCACCGCCAGGTTATGTTGGCTTTGATCAGGGTGGATTGTTGACAGAAGCTGTTATTAAGCATCCTTACTCAGTGTTGCTTTTGGATGAAATTGAAAAGGCGCACACTGATATATTTAATATACTATTGCAAGTAATGGATTATGGAACATTGACGGATAATAATGGCCGGAAAGCAGATTTTCGCAATGTTATTATAATCATGACAACAAACGCTGGGGCCGAATCTCTTACTAAATCGTCAATTGGATTTACGCAATCTAAATCCTCTGGAGATGAGTTAGTTGATATTAAAAAATTGTTTACTCCTGAATTTCGTAATCGGCTCGATGCGATTATTTCATTTACCTCACTGAACGAGGAAATTATTATGCGAGTCACTGATAAATTCCTAATTCAACTTGAAACTCAATTGCATGAGAGGAAAGTGGAGGCAACATTTACTGAAGGATTGCGCAAGTATCTTGCAAAACATGGTTTTGATCCATTGATGGGCGCGCGCCCCATGGAGAGACTCATCCAAGATACTATTCGTAGTGTACTGGCTGATGAATTGTTGTTTGGGCGCTTAATGAGCGGTGGAAAAGTGACTGTTGATATTGATGATAACAGTCAAGTTGTGCTCTTATTTGAGAAAGAAGCCGCAGTAATTTGAGCAAGAGTTGATTTCACTCAGCATGAATTATTGTTACTTCTATGAGATGTGCTATCAACTATGTAATCCATCTTAAGCGATTTGATCCTTTTTACCATCATAAAACTTCTGAAGCCTGTAGTTTCCACCACGAAGAAAAGGTCTAAATAATGATTACCGACCATTGTTTCAGATTCTATGCGGTGGCAGCCATAAGTAGATGATGCGATCATTGGATGCGCCTTTCAGGCAATTTCTCGCCATTTGATAATCCAGCCCAATAATGAAGGGTCAATTTTAGATTGTCGTTTTAGATATTTTAGTGGGGCAAAATTCAATTGCCGTTGACACCTCGCCCGGCTTTGGGGCCGGGCGCTACCCAGGGCAATATCTTCCAGGGCTGGCGGAACCAGCGTTTCAATCCTCGCCCGGCTTTGGGGCCGGGCGCTACATTTTCTTCTGTCACTATTTTTTGACTTGTTTTTGTTTCAATCCTCGCCCGGCTTTGGGGCCGGGCGCTACTGTATTGTCCAAAGGAAAAACTACTTGGCGCATGGGTTTCAATCCTCGCCCGGCTTTGGGGCCGGGCGCTACCGCATAACCCTGTTTTTAGAC
>SSFV01000137.1 GCA_008015565.1 Nitrosomonas sp.
CTCCCAATATTGCGCCAATGTACCCCGGCCAGCACCTTGCTCCGGATCCTTGTAACGCTTCACCAACGCCTCGTGCAACTCCTTCGGCGTCACCTTGCTACGGTCTATCTTCAACGCCTCAAATAACTCATCCGGTACACTCGGCATACTGCTCGACTGTACCGAACCTATCAGCAGCATCCCCACAACCAATACTCCTATCCTTAGCCATAACTTGGCACTCATCTCTCTCTCCTTTGTTTTACCATAATTACCACCCTCTTCTTCTTATTCTTCAGCGCTTCACTTCACCACCGATAATACCTCAATGACCTCGTCCGCCTCTAGACTAACTCAGCCATTTTTATAGTGTGTACAAGCCGTAACTTTTATACTTTTATATTCTATGTTTCATACAAGTAAAACTTTTACACTTCTAATTTTATTTTAATTAAGCCGTCATCTTAATTGCAGCTGATAATCGACTTTTGTAACGAGCTGCTTTATTTTTATGAATAATGCCTTTTCCAGCTATTGAATCCACTGTTCCTATAGATGTTTTAAAAGCAGTCTGAGCCACTGATTTATCTCCCGAATCAATTGATTTTCTTATAGATTTAACAATAGTACGCAATTTTGACCGCAAACTAACATTGTGTTCTCGTTGTTTGGCAGCCTGCCTTGCACGCTTTTTCGCTTGTGCACTGTTAGCCATTAAATTTCCTAACTCAAAATAAAAAGGACTAAATACTACTTTTTTTCATGCTCTATTGCAACTTTACTGCAATATGATGTGTACTGTCCGGACTTGTAGTAAATGATCTATCCGGTTTTAACTGAGGTCCGGAGGATTTCAGATGAAACGGGGAGACTGGCTACAGGAGACTGGGAAGATGAGATTTGAGGAAGCGGATATAAGTTATAGAAAGAGGAGCCTTACGCAATCGGGGGTGGCGATGTTACTTGAGTTATGTGATCGCACATTCCGGCGCTATATGAACCGATATGATGAGGGTGGTCTGGATGTGTTAGCAGATAAGCTACTGGCGCAAGCATCACCCCGGCAGGCCCCGGTAGATGAAGTCGGACGGTTAGTCGAGCGCTATAGCAACCGTCATATGGGTTGGAATGCCAAGCACATTTACGTGTGGTACCAAAAAAAGGTTTTCGCAGTTACACTTGGGTCAAGAGCCGGCTACAAGAAGCCGGGTTAGTTGAGCAAGCCAAGAAACGCGCTACGCACCGTAAGAAACGAGAGCGTGCGCCGTTGCTCAAGATGATGATTCATCAAAGTAGTACGCATGAATGGATTTTGGGGCAGAAATGGGATTTGATCATCAGGATGGATGCCACCCATGAACATTACTCAATGTTTTTTGTTGAGGAAGAAGGCGCAACAAGCAGCTTTAAGGGTGCAGAGGAAGTCATCGGCAAACATGGATTGTTGGCAACGTTTTACTCGGATCGCGGCAGTCAATCGTTATCTAAAAGAAATCTGTATGCCTGCTTTCAATACCGAATTTATACAGCCCGCCACAAAGGAAAAAACAGCTTTCGTTCCGTGGATTGGCGAACAGCTGATCGACATCTTGCGTAAACGTTATGAACGATTAGTGGTTTGCGGCAAAATAGTGTTAGTTCCGAAAGCTTAAAGCTACACATTCTAGCAGATCGAGACTACTACAGCTAATTGTATAGACAGATGGCTATTTTGCCCGGCCCAAGAAGGCTTGTTACTTTTTGATACCCTGGGTAGGGAAACAAAACCAAAAAAACAGTTGTCGCGTAAATCCACCACTGTAACTGTGCAATGAATTACAACAAATCAATCATTGCGCTTCAATGCGGATAAATTATTTGCTACAAAACCGGACAGTTCTATTTGTTGTTAAAATAGTTTTTATTGCTTAAGTTTTGCTAACTGCTCTTTCAGAATTTTAATTTCCTCTTCCGCGTGAAGCTGTGAGGTAACATCTAATTGAACACCAAGAAAATAAAGGAGATTACCTTTAGAATCAAAAAGAGGCGATAATTCAAGGTGATTATAAAATAATTCTCCATTTTTCCTGTAATTACGCAATGTTACCTCAATGGGTTTTTTTTCCTTGAGTGCTTGCCGTAACTGAATAACTCCCTGTTGATCGCGATCTTTTCCCTGTAAAAAACGACAGTTCCGGCCTACAGTTTCTGCGAGCGTATAACCAGTAATTGTTTCAAAAGCTTTATTCACATATACCAGTGGCATATCTTCTTGATCAGGGTCAGCCAATGATACCCCATTTACACATGAATCAAGAATCTTGGACAGTACTTGCGGAATTAATCCAGGGTCTTTTTCTACAATAAAATCCATGAGTTTCCTCCAAGTTAAACAATTTCCTCGCTCAAAAAACAATCTATCAATTAAATGAATTCATGACGTTAAGTCAGTGCACTCAGCTTCAATTAATTTTTTAATATTTTTTACAGTCCTTTCAGTTCCATCTTGCACAGCAATCCGCACGAGCTTCTCAAATGGCCGGACATGCAGGTCGAGCGTTAACAATTCAAAAACAAATGTTAGCCGGCAATCCATCTCTGTAATTGATTCAATCAAATAGTCACATCGATAGGGATTAGAGACGCCTTCAAAACAAATGCGTACACCAAAATCAAAAACATTTACCTTGAATGTTGACTCAGAGCGATTACCTTGATCAATGCGCACTTGACGGCACATAGTTCCTGCCCCGATTGGTCCATCCGTGAGTTTTTCCAATTCCTTAACTTCTGGAGACCATCTAGGATAATTGACAAGCAGCTCAATTCCAATAAAATTAAAAAGCCGGTCATTAGAACTTTTAATAATTGTAGTAGCCTTTCCGATTACTGGAGTGTCTTTGAACAAACCAAGCATACAATGTCTCCTGCATAAAGTTTGTTAAACCAGGTAAGTATCAATTCCTTCCAATAGGAAATCATACTGTGCTTCAACTATTTCTTTAATGGCCAATGCGGACATACCTGTTACCGAATTACGCATCGTACCCAGCCAGCCAATCGCATCAGATGGCCCTAGACTGACGACGTAACCTAAATCATGATGCAGATAAGGCTCAAGCAATCCTATCAACCCTGAGTGACGTAAAATATTACGTGCAACCAATCTACCCTTACGAACAGCAGATTGTGCTGTCAGTGCATTAGAACCCAAAGATTGATAATAAGAACAATCACCGGCCACGAATATATTGGGTAAGAATTTTTGGTCATCTAAAACTTGTCCAAATGCATTTGCTATAAAAATATTCTGCTGTTTCTTACCTAAAAATAAAAACGATACGTCTGAGGGTAATTCAAACAGATTTTCTGTCTTCTTATCTGTTAGCAAAATACTACTCGAATTTTGGCCACGATAATAGGTATTGGGATAAAAAGCAATATCCATATCTCTCAGAAGGATTTGCACATAACTGTTAAAACTTGGGGGAAATTGCTCAAGCACATGATCCCCTGAGTGAATCAAACGCAAATGGGCTTTACTTCTTATTCGAGTTATAAATTGCCTGATCTCGAATAAAAATTGTATGCCTGTTGCTCCTCCACCGACTACAGAGATTGATTGCTCGCGTTGATTGTTGTTAAAAAGCAGATTTGTTAATAAACTTGATCCGGCAGAAACCATGAAATTCTCTAAACTTAAAACATTATCGGAGTGATCTCCCAATTTGCCTGCACATCCAGAAGCGACCAATAAATAATCAAAATCTACTTGCTCGTCACCCACAGTCAATTTCTTTTTATTTTGCCATTCTTGAAGTTTATCGTGATCAAGAATTATCGATGTTGCAATATGCCGACATCCAAAACGACTTGCAATATCACTGAACGGAACCAGCAAATCCGTTAAAGGATAACGAAAAGTTTCATGTAAATGCGTGATTTTGAGGTGCTGCATCCTGGGGTCAATTATGATCACATCCGTGTCTGGCGCATATCGTAACAAAGTGACCATAGCCGCAATGCCCGCATACCCACCGCCAATAATTACTACTTTTAGCTTCTTATGTTTTGAAATATAAAACGGTAGAAAGGCCAAGGTAACTCCTTTATCAATGGTTCTTGAAGCCGCACTTCCTGTTAACAATAAAAAATATTTTTACTATATTCAGCAGACTCAATTTATTGAATACACGGATTTATGCGTATTTCATTGTTAAATGCATCACCTTGCAATATAACGCATTATAACTCTCAAAAAATCTTATCTGCTCGCCAATGCTTGCAAGCCCATTGCCAAAAGTACGACATGTCAGCTTTAACCATCTCAGGAGGTGGTTCCTGTCCCAAGAACTGTAGAGCGCACAGCAATTGTTTCAGTGCATTAGATAAATTAATTGGTTTGGCGCCTGTTTGTTTGCTGAGCTTTTCGCCTTGCTGGTTAGTAACAACTGGTAAATGCATATATGTTGGCGTGATGTAACCGAGCAATTGCTGCAGATAGATTTGCCGCGGAGTTGAATCCAATAAATCCATTCCTCGCACAACATGCGTTATACCTTGATCTGCATCATCTACAACTACTGCAAGCTGATAAGCATACATACCATCGGCTCTACGCACAACAAAATCACCGATATCACGCTGAAGTCTCTGAGTATAAGCACCTTTCAACTTATCGCAAAATGCAATCAAGTTATTATCCGTTCGTATACGAAGTGCGTGATTGCTGCTGGTATTTAAAGTTTTTTTTCTGCAAGTTCCCGGGTAAATAAAACCATTTAAGCTAACTATACTGGAATCAGCAATTTCTTTACGACTACATATACATGGATAAATTAAATTTTTCTTCATAAGCATATCAAGTGCCGCTTGATAAAAATCTAAGCGCTGACTTTGGAAAATTACTTCTCCATCCCATTTCATGCCCAACTGTTCTAGTGTATATAAAATTTGATCCGCCGCCCCAGGTACTTGCCGCTGTTTATCCAAATCTTCTATTCTCACCAGCCAATCGCCATGATTGGATTTTGCATCCAGATAACTAGCTACGGCAGCAACCAACGAACCAAAATGTAAAGGACCTGTCGGTGATGGCGCAAATCGCCCGCGATACTTAGCAGCAGAAGATTGAATTGTGCCCATAAGCAATCATATTCGATGATAGAGATAGTACGAATAACTATTTGATAAAAAAATGAAAATATTGCTTTGCTTTACGAATAGATTATAATTCAAAATCAGTATCGATTATCTTATCTCATTGCTTAACTAAAACCACTTTAACACTTCTTCGAATTTTTCATACTTATCATCCCAAACATAGCAAAAATTCATTTTATATCAATATCTTATTTTCAGGCTACGATTGGGATGATATTGATTCGGGAGCACTTCAAGCACTATAGGACTAAATTAATAATGCATATTCATATACTCGGAGTTTGCGGCACCTTTATGGGCGGCATAGCAGCCATTGCGCGGGAATCCGGACACAAGGTCACAGGCTGCGATCACGATGTTTATCCCCCCATGAGTACACAACTCGAATCTCAGGGCATTGAACTAATTTCTGGTTACTCACCAGAGCAAATTCATCTTCGACCCGATATTTTTGTGATTGGAAATGTCATAACGCGCGGCAATCCATTGATGGAAGAGATTCTCGACCGAAATTTACCTTATATATCAGGGCCTCAATGGTTATCGGAAAATATCCTAAAAAATCGCTGGGTGCTCGCGGTTGCGGGTACACATGGAAAAACGACAACCAGTTCAATGTTAACCTGGATTCTCGAATATGCCGGACTCAATCCAGGATTCTTAATTGGAGGCATCCCCGAAAATTTTGGTTTATCTGCAAGAATAGGGATTATTCCACCGCCTGTTCCCGGTTCACAATCCAATTTCGTTGAAATTTCGCCTTTTTTCGTCATAGAAGCTGATGAATACGATACTGCTTTTTTTGACAAACGCTCAAAATTTGTTCATTACCGTGCAAAAACGGCTATTTTAAATAACCTTGAATTTGATCATGCTGATATCTTTCCAGACCTATCGGCAATTGAACGGCAATTTCATCATTTTATTAGAATTATTCCTAGAAGTGGCTTAATTTCAATAAATGGCACGGATCAAAACTTAAAACGTGTATTAAAGCAAGGTTACTGGTCATCGCTAGAAGAATTTGGTACAAAAACCGGTTGGCATTCAGAACTTCAGAATAATAATGCCATCACTATTAACTATAATGAAACTTCTCATGGATGCCTACATTGGGATTTGTTGGGTGAACATAATCGCATGAATGCATTGGCTGCGATCAGTGCTGCTCGGCATGCTGGAGTACCAGCACCGCTAGCTATCGAGGCGTTAATGCAGTTTAAGAACGTTAAGCGTCGCATGGAGAAACGAGGAACCGTCAATGGCGTTACAATTTATGACGATTTTGCACATCACCCTACAGCCATCAAGACCACATTACAAGGCCTACGCACCCATATTGGAAAAGAAAGAATTATTGCCATATTCGAACCACGTTCAAACACTATGAAAATGGGCGTATGGCAAAATGATCTGGCTGATAGCTTAGATGAAGCGGATCAGATATTTTGCTTTATTCAAAATGCTCAATGGGTAAAAACCGCGCTAGATAGATTGGCTCACAAAACCAGCTGTTATGATAATTTGAATCAACTGACACAAGATATCACGATAATTACCAGACCAGGTGATCATATACTGATCATGAGCAACGGCAGTTTTGGCGGCATTCATGGAAAAATATTATCGTCATTACAAAACCATTAGAATCTTCATATATTGGAATACCTGCCCGTTTCATACAAAAGAATCTGGCATTTATTGTTAAGAAAGCCCTGGAAACTAATTGGGGCTAATGAAATAAAAAAGACCTCAATCATTCAATGATTGAGGTCTTTTAATAATCAGTTATAAAACAGTAATTATTATTTACTGTTTTATTAAACTTTGATATTAATGATCCATTGCCGCTTTTGCGTCAAAGCTCTTAGGGGCTTTAACTTGGGTCATCATATCATCGTCCCATTTTCCTTCAACATTCATATGAAGTGCAGCACCTAACAATACCGCTTCAATCAGGTTATGGCTGAGGTATACATATAACCCTGGTTGCTTGAACTCATATGCAGCAGCAACTGCGGCACCTGCAGGAACAAACCAGGTTTCTTGGCTAGTCAAAGGCACATCGCTAAATGAACCGCCCACCCAGTACAGATCAGCATGACCACCAATCAAATGAGGATAGGAAGGACGGTTAGCTTGAGAGTGAATGAATAACACTTTTTCGCCAACTTTGGCTTTCAGCGCATTGTCTCCAGTAATAGCGCCTACAGCACCGTTAAACACTACGTGTGTAGGAATAAGTCCTTTGGCCGCATCCAGCATATCTTGCATACCTTCAGCTGGTGAGTTATAGGTTTTGTATTTACCACTTGCATCTTTTGGTAAGTAGAAATCTTGTTCACCGATGTAGAAAGCTTTGTCATATTTGTATGGTTTGCCTTTGGCATCTTTTAGTCCATCTTTAGGCAATACCATAATAGCGCCACTCATTCCTGAAATAACGTGGAAAGGAATCATTGTGCCGCCAGGTGCGCAGTGATAAACAAATACACCTGGTTTAACTGCTTTCCAGCGCAGTACTACTTCTTCACCAGGTTGCACCAAGGTCAAGCCTGCGCCACCCAATGCTCCGGTTGCTGCATGGAAATCGACATTATGAGCTAAGGTACTTTCTTTAGGATTAACTAATGTCAATTCAACATAGTCACCTTCATGCACAACGATGAGTGGACCAGGAATACTGCCATTGAAAGTCAGACCCCAGACTTTAGCGTCCGGAGCTACATCCATGAGCTTCTCTTTGGTTTCCATACGCACTTCAACAATTTTAGGCCCTTTCGAAACCTGATCATGTACAGGTACATTTGGCGGAGCCACCAATTCTTGTTTAACACGCGGTAATTTAGAAAGGTCTGTAGAAGCAACAACTGCTTGAGTTGCGCCAAAACAAAGCAATCCTAAACCTATAACTGCCTGAACAGCTTTAATCATATCTCCCTCCATAAAAGATGAACTTTGCGCTTATTTTTGTGCGCCTTTCTAATTCTGCTGTATAACTTACGAATTATATCAACATCTGCCCCTAAATAGAGCCAAGGGCGGAACGGCGAATATACACTTTCTGATAAAAACTGTCCATTCTTAATAGCTTATGATAACAATGTAATTAGGGTTATTAGCCTTGTATCAACTTGATCTCTGCTGCGGCCAGATTTTCCTGTGTTCCTCTGAGCACTATCACATCGCCTAGTTCTATTCTAGTTTCATTTGTTGGTAATGGTCCACGAATATTGCGCCTTCTCACCGCTGTTACTTCGACGGATAAACTCGAAAGATCGATATCCTGTAATGTTTTATTGATTGCGGCAGCATCCGGAGGTATCGTAATTGTCAATATACGTGGAAAATACTTTTCATTACTGTCTTCAATATCGTCTGAACCATAATAAAATCCTCTCAGCAAGCTATAACGCTGCTCACGAATTTCCCGAATACGACGCAAGATACGTACCGTGGAAACATCGACAAACATTAGCGCATGCGATGCCAGCAACAGACTGCCTTCCATAATTTCTGCAACGACTTCGGTTGCCCCTGCTTCTTTCAGTAAATCGATATCAGTATCATCAAGTGCTCTGACCACGACGGACAAATCAGGCCGTAACTCGTGAACATGTTTTAGAATTTTTAACGTGGAAGCCGTATTGGAATAACTAACCACAAGCACTTTTGCGCGTAGCAAGCCGGCCGCGATCAATACCTCGCGGCGTGCAGCATCGCCGTAAACAACTGATTCACCGCCACGAGCCGCCTCTTGCACGCGGCGCGGATCCAGATCCAGGGCTATAATCGGAATATTTTCTTGTTCCAAAATACGCGAGATACTCTGACCGCTTCGTCCGTAGCCGCAGATGATCACATGATTCTGTGTCGAAAATGTCTGCGCGGCAATAGCCGTAATCTGCATAGCGCGATGCATCCAATCGGAACTATAAAATCGCCGCATCATCGCTTCGCTATACTCAATCAAGAACGGCGCCATAAACATCGAAATCACCATTGCTGCCAGCACCGGTTGCAATATTGAGTTATCAATCAATCCGATCCCATTAGCCTGAGCCAATAACACAAAACCAAACTCACCCGCTTGTGCCAAACACAATCCTGCTCTGAATGCCACTGCGGAATCAGCGCCAAATAATCGTGACAAACCGGCAATAATGAGAATTTTCAGAACCAGAATTGCAAGCAAGATAACGAGCACCCAAATAAAGTTTTCAATTACCACATACATGTCCAATAACATACCGATAGTGACAAAAAACAAGCCTAGCAGTACATCGCGAAAGGGCTTGATGTCGTCTTCTACTTGATAGCGATACTCGGTTTCGGAAATCAACATGCCAGCAAGAAATGCACCCAACGCAAGTGACAAACCTGCCAATTGAGTTAACCAAGCAAGTCCCAATGTAATTAACAGAACATTGAGCACAAACAGCTCTGATGATTTCTGTCGTGCCACCATATGGAACCAGTGGCGCATAAGTTTTTGACCAATGAACAAAATAAATGTCAAAACAGTAACAGCTTTTAGCACTGCGACCATTAACACCCTTACGAAATCATCTGCTTCCGTATTTGATTGGACTGCCAAGGTTGGAATAATGATCAACAATGGAATAACCGCAAGGTCTTGTAACAGCAATACACCGATTACTTGTTTGCCATGCGCTGAATTTAGCTCCGCACGCTCCGAGAGCAATTTACTAACAATCGCCGTAGACGACATTGCCAAGGCACCACCTAATATTAGGCCTACGTTCCAATCCAATTTTAATAACCAAGCTAAGCCAACAACAACCAAAATGGACAGGATTACTTGAGCCGTACCGAATCCGAATACAAAACGCTTCATTGCAATAAGTTTCGGCAAACTGAATTCCAATCCGATGCTAAACATCAAGAAAACCACACCGAATTCAGCCAAGTGTCTTGTTTCATCCGTATCGGCGATCCAACCTAAAGCATGGGGCCCGATGATTACGCCAGCCAGCAAATATCCCAGTACAGGCGGTAAGCGCATCGACCGGAACACAACTACCGCCAGTACCGCCGTTACGAGCAAAATTAGAACAGGTTGCAATGGATTAAACATAGAAAATAAGCAATTTATAGCGAATCAAGCAGCCGATACGATACTTGAGGATCCGACACATCACAATCTGTCCGGCACATAATGCTATAATGAAGCCGATTCAATACTTCCGATAGAAATGCCAGTACCTCATCTTTCCACCGCTCTGAATGGCCCAATTCTCGATCTTGAAAATCGCATAATCAATGCCATGCCAGCCATTGAGCATTGGCTCAGAAACAAATGGCGTGAGCACACGGTACCTTTTTACTGTTCCGTTGATCTACGCAATAGTGGATTCAAATTAGCGCCCGTTGACACCAATTTATTTCCAGGCGGTTTTAATAACCTCAATCCGGAATTCTTACCGCTTTGCGTTCAAGCAATGATGACGGCCATTGAAAAGATATGCCCGGATGCGCATAGCTTATTGTTGGTACCGGAAAATCACACACGTAATACTTTCTACTTGCAAAATATTGCAACGCTGCAAAATATCATGCAGCTTGCCGGACTCAATGTGCGTATTGGCACCCTATTACCTGACATCACAACCGCCACCAAAATTAACCTTCCAGACGGGCAATCCATTACGTTGGAACCCATCATACGTAAAAATAATCAACTGGGTGTTCGCAGCTTTGAGCCATGCGCTGTGCTTCTTAACAATGACTTATCCACAGGCATTCCCGAAATTTTGCAAGATTTGCATCAAATCGTGATTCCCCCATTACATGCTGGATGGGCAACACGGCGGAAATCCAACCACTTTGCCGCCTATGACCGCGTAGCACAGGAATTTTCTGATTTGATAGGAATTGACGCTTGGTTGATCAATCCCTGCTTTGCTTCATGTGGTGAAATCAATTTTCGAGAAAAACAGGGAGAGGATTGCGTAGCGGGTTCCGTAGATAGAATTCTGTCGGTTATAAAAGAAAAATACCGTCATTATGGCGTTAAGGAAGACCCATTTGTCATTGTCAAAGCAGACTCGGGCACATACGGCATGGGAATCATGACAGTTAAAGATGGTTCTGATATTTATAAGCTCAACCGCAAACAGCGCAATAAAATGGCCGTGGTCAAGGAAGGCTTGCAAGTTTCCAATGTATTGGTTCAGGAAGGTGTTTATACCTTTGAGAATATTAATCAGGCTGTTGCAGAACCGGTCATTTATATGATTGACCGGCATGTGGTCGGAGGTTTCTATCGCGTACATACCGGACGCGGTGTTGATGAAAACCTCAATGCTCCCGGTATGCATTTTGTTCCACTGGCATTTGAGACGACTTGTCTGCAACCGAATGCGACACAACAAAATATCATTCCTAATCGTTTCTATGCCTATGGCGTCGTGGCACGTTTAGCGCTACTTGCCGCCGCACTCGAACTCGAACAAACCGATCCGCAGCTCATTTCCGCATAATTTTCGCCATGAAACTTGCCTTTATCGTCGATCAGCTGGATTCAATCAAAACCGGCAAGGATTCAAGCTATGCGATGATACGCGAGGCAATAGTCAGAGGGCATCAGATTTCAGTACTCTATCAACATGACATTGTACTCCTTCAGAATAAGGTTACAGGTTCCTGCCGCCCCCTAACTTTGTCAGACACGCCCAACCAGGATAACCATTGGTATAGAGCAGGCGATGCCGCAACCATACCTTTGCATGAATTCGATGCCGTGCTCATGCGTAAAGACCCGCCTTTTGACTTGGAATATCTTTACACCACGCATTTATTGGAGTTGGCTGAGAACCAGGGCGCATTAATCATCAACAGACCCAGCGGCATCCGCGATCACAATGAAAAGCTCGCCATTGCAAAATTTCCCCAGTGGATTGCGCCAACGCTGGTTACCTGCCAAGTAGCATTAATTCGGGAATTTCTCGACGAGCATCAAGATATCATCCTCAAACCGCTGGATGGCATGGGCGGTGCCAGCGTATTCCGTGTGCACAGTGCGGATCACAATATCAACGTCATCCTGGAAACACTCACTCACTATGGCACGCGATCCATCATGGCGCAGCGTTTCATTCCTGAAATCACCGAAGGAGATAAACGCATACTTCTCATTGCTGGAAAGCCCGTTCCTTATGCTCTGGCACGCATCCCAAAACCGGGCGAAACGCGCGGCAACCTTGCTGCCGGCGGCATTGGAAAAGTCCAGCCGCTTTCTGCTCGCGATCGGAAAATTGCAGAATCGCTGGGACCTGAATTAGCCAAAAGCGGTTTAATGCTAGTGGGACTGGATGTGATCGGCGATTACCTGACGGAAATCAATGTCACCAGCCCTACGGGCTTTCAGGAAATTACCAAGCAATCAGGGTTTAATGTTGCCGGTATGATGCTGGATGCGATTGAGGAAGTAATCCGAATACCCAGGCCTGGTTAAGGAAAATTACTTATCGGTTTTAGAATACACTCAACAACGTAATAATGTATTTTTTCCGAAAGACAAGCCCAATATAAATCTATATTGGGCCTGTCTACAGACTGAAGCAAAAGGTGTGTTAATGCAAGGTTACCGCTTCTTTTTGCTCACACGCCAGATTAGCGCAATAGGTTTCGTGAATTCCATCCAGGAAACCCCACAATGCGTCGCAGGCTTCTTTGGTAGCCGCCAAAACTTCAGCTTGCTTTTCCGGGTTATCGGCAAAGCGTTCGATGATTGCCCATTCAGCTTGCGAATGATAAATATCGGCTTTTTGGTGCACCGAGAAGAATTCGTAATCCTCTGGGTTCTTCATACCATAGAACTTTGCTAAACCATCAATTTTCACCGCAGCAATATCGGGCACTTGGGATTCAAAGGCATGCAATGCAGCCAATCCCGCATAAAATGGGCGGTTCAAGCAGATATCGCGGAATGTGGCAACAAGGTTCTCAGTACTCGGCAATGCGGCTGCATTAGCCAGACTCTTATCATTTGCACCCAGTGCAAATGCAAAACTTTTCCATAAGGCAGGGTGATTCTTTTCACCGTGTTCTTCATCAATCAAGTTTCTCAAAACTTCTTGGCGCACGCTGATATCACCGCTATTTGCCTCCGAGTGAATATGCGGCGTATTAAAGTGCACGGCACTTAAATAAGTCGGTTCAGCCAGTACGTTATAAAAATATTGCTCGGCATAATGGCGCAGTTGCTCTTTGGTCAGTTTGCCTTCGGTCCAAGCAACATAAAACGGATGTTTGAGCAGGTGTTTCTCATTGATAATGGCACTAACTTTTTGCTTGAGTATGGTATTGGTTGTCATGATTACTCCTCTTAAACCAGGATGGATAAAATACGCTGCATATCATCGCTAAATAACATCAGTAAGTCAAATTTAGCTAGCCTGCGTCATGCTCAAATGGCTGGATAAATAACGGCTAGCAGCGATCATATTACGCAGCGCCGGTCTGACTTCATCCCAATTGCGTGTTTTCAGTCCGCAATCCGGATTCACCCATAAGCGCTCAGCCGGTATGCGCTGTGCAGCTTTTTTCATTAATTCAATGATTGAATCAACGGAGGGAATATTGGGTGAATGAATGTCGTACACACCCGGGCCGATCTCGTTTGGATACTGAAATTGATCAAACGCATCCAGCAATTCCATATTCGAGCGGGAAGTTTCTATCGTAATCACATCCGCATCCATTCTAGCAATGGCGGTCATGATGTCATTAAACTCCGAATAACACATATGCGTATGGATTTGCGTGTCATCTCTGACACCATTGGCGGTGATACGAAATGCACGGATCGCCCAATCCAAATAAGCATTCCATTGTGATTGTCTTAATGGCAGCCCTTCCCGCAATGCCGCCTCATCAATCTGAATAATAGCAATACCCGCTTGTTCCAACGCCAGCACTTCATCGCGTATCGCAAGCGCCAACTGCATGCAGGTATCCGCACGGGATTGATCATCGCGCACAAACGACCAATTCAACATCGTTACCGGTCCAGTCAACATGCCTTTCATCGGTTTATTGGTAAGCGATTGCGCATAGCGGATCCACTCCGTGGTAATGGGCTGTAAATGCGCAACATCGCCATAAATAATAGGCGGTTTCACGCATCGCGAACCATACGATTGCACCCAGCCATACTCAGTAAAAGCATAACCTGCCAATTGTTCGCCAAAATATTCCACCATGTCGTTACGTTCCGGCTCGCCATGCACCAACACATCCAATCCCAGTGCTTCTTGCTCGCGCACGCACAGTGCAATCTCTCTCTGCATGGCCTGACGATACTCCGGCTCGGCTAATTGGCCTTCACGAAAATCACGGCGGACTTGGCGAATTTTCAGCGTTTGCGGAAAAGATCCAATCGTCGTTGTAGGAAAAAGCGGAAATTGAAATTTTTTACGCTGTACGATTGCCCGTTCCTGATACGATGAATGACGCGTGCCCATCGCATCCGTAATTTCACGTACACGTGCTGCTACGGCTGTATTGTGCACACGCTCGGATTGTTGACGGCTTGCTATGGCAGCGCTATTTTCCAGCAGCATCTCAGAGACGCTGTCTCTACCTTGATTTAAGGCTTTTGCCAACACTGCGACTTCTTGCAGCTTCTGCATGGCAAAAGCCAGCCAAGCGTGAATATCCGCAGCCAATTTCTGCTCATTATTCAGATCAACCGGCACATGCAGCAATGAACAAGACGGCGCAAGCCAGAGACGGTCTTTTAGGCGTGCATGAACCGGTTCCAGCCAATCCAGCGTAGCGGTTAAATCAGTTTTCCAGATATTACGCCCATTGATAACACCGAGGGACAAGATTTTATGGCTTGGCAGCCAATCTATGATTGGGGCAACCTCATTTTGTGCCGCAACGGTATCCAGGTGCAACCCGTCCACCGGTAGCTCGCAGGCTAATTGCAGATTATCTTGCAACTGCCCAAAATAAGTTGCCAGCAACAACTTGACCGGAGCTGCTTGTAATTGATAGTAAGCTTTTCTCAATGCATGCTTCCATGCCTCGGTCAACTCCATCACCAGTACCGGTTCATCGATTTGCACCCATTCAATACCGGCGTTCTTAAGTTCATGCAACAATTGCGCGTAAACGCTGAGCAAATCGTCAAGTAACTTTAACTTATCAGTGCCATCCTTGGATTTCCCCAACCACAAATAAGTAACCGGCCCAATGAGGACAGGTTTGACTTGCGGATGAATGTACTGTGCTTGCCGGATTTGTTCGAGTAAACGGCTAGCATTCAGGGAAAATCGTGTATTTTTGTCAAATTCCGGCACGATATAATGGTAGTTAGTATCAAACCATTTCGTCATTTCACCGGCATGAACACAAGAACATGCGGAATTGTCTGCACCTGAACGACCCCTCGCTACGCGGAAATAATTATCCAGCTCGCTGCCTGATAATACGCTAACCCGCGCCGGGATATTTCCCAGCATAAAACTGGCATCCAGCACATGATCGTACAGCGAAAAATCGCCTGCAGGAATCCAATCCAGTTGCGATTGATCCTGCCAATGCTGTAAACGGAGCACACCAGCAGCATCGAGTAAAGCCTGCTCAGAAAGTGCGCCATTCCAGTATTTTTCCAAAGCAAATTTTAATTCCCGGTTTCTGCCAATGCGCGGAAATCCGAGGTTATGTGTTATTACCATTGTTCATCACCCTTCGAAATTTTTGAAAGTGACACTATTGTATGAAGGGTAATTAATAAATAATAATGATAAGTTTTAAATATCCAATAAGGTTTCCTCATACATGATCGAACATAGCCACCTGAAAATCATCCAGGCACTGCACGCCAACGGTACTTTGACCGAAGCCGCCAATGCGCTGTGCCTCAGCCAACCGGCGTTATCGCATCAAATCGGTTATCTGGAAAAGAAACTCGGCATCAAGTTGTGGGAGCGCGAAGGCAGAAATTTGCGCCTGACTTTAGCGGGGTTGCTGCTATTGGAAACCGCAAACCAGATACTGCCAGTCTTGTCACAAACCGAAAAAACGCTCGAAGCTTACAGTGAAGGCCGCCAAGGCATTTTGCGCATCGGCGTGGAATGCTACCCC
>SSFV01000053.1 GCA_008015565.1 Nitrosomonas sp.
GGGTAAATTTGTGGGCTTAGTGACAGTGACAGGAGGGCCGCAGGAATATGTATCGCGCTTTCCGTTCTCAGTGGGAGAAGGACGGCCAACACCTAAAGTGGCCATCATCGCTCCAGTTGTACTTATCATTGCCGCCGCTGCTTTCTTTATGATGCGTAAACGTAAAACCGAAGTTTAAGGCACCGATTAATAATAGTTATTATCTAATAATAAAGAAGGATGAGTATTTCATTCATTTTTCTGTAAGAACCTAACAAAGAAAAATTACGGTATCAAATTATTGAGGAAAAATCGTGAGAAATAATCAGTTAGTAGTATCAAACAACAGTAAAATTGCGGTAATTGCCGGGTTGGTAATTTTGCTATTAGCATTGTTTCGAATAGATAATGTGATGGCTCATGCAGCTTTAGTTAAATCGGATCCTCCTCGTAGAGCTATGCTATCTCTGCCACCAAAACACATCCAACTCTGGTTTAACGAAAAAATAGAAGGTTCTTATGCATCCATTGCTGTAAAAGATTCAAATCAAAATTTAGTTACTTCGAATAACCCCGAAATCGTAGAGGACGACCCCAAGTCAATTCTTTTAGGTTTACCGCAAATTGAACCTGGGCGTTATACGGTGCATTATCGTGTAATGTCGGTTGATGGGCATGTTATTGAATCTACTTTTGATTTTAATGTAAAAAAATAATATGTAGCGAAAATGATAGAATCAAGTGCAATCATTGCACGCTGGTTTCAACTTGCAGCAAATCTGATTTTATTGGGTAGTTGTGTTTTTCTAACGATTGTAAGTGTAAGTAAACAGGCGTACGAAGAAGAATGGATTAAAAAACTAGAACGCTCTTTTCTGTGGTTGGCATTCATCGTTCCAACCGGCTTATTGGCGATTCTAACTATGACTATTATTCAGATTTCAGGGGATATTAGTCTTTTAGCACATCGCGATACATGGTTAAATATAATAACAAATACTCAAGTCGGGCAAGTCTGGATTGGCCGCTTTGCCTCAGCTATTCTCCTCTTAATAACAGTAATCTACTTACATAACGTTTCTTCCCGTACCCGTTGGCATTATGTAATCTGCGCTCTTGTCGCTTCGTTACCGCTAATAGCCAGTTCCCTGGCTAGTCATACAGCCGCTGAAGAATTATCAGTTATTGCAGTTTTGCCTTATGCGCTACATTTAATTTTTGCAGGAATATGGCTCGGAGCTTTGCCGGCTTTTCTATTACTGTTTTACACAGCTAGACAATACGACGACAATCAATTAAAAGTTAAAACACTGGAACGCTTCTCTACACTGGCTTTACCTGTAATGATAATGATTATCCTGTCGGGGTTTGTTGTAGGTGATCGCATTTTTGACGGTCAATATGCTGCCTTAGTCGCTACTACTTACGGATGGTTGCTTAGTTCAAAATTAATTTTACTTGTATTCATTTTGTTGATTGCTTGGTGTGTAAGGTCACATTGGTTACCGGTAATGACGAATCACGATCAAAGCGGTAGCACTGTTATTGCAAGTAAAGATAGCATATGGAAATGGGTGCGTATTGAGTTATTTCTGGCACTTATTTTAGTATTGCTGGCAACGATCATTACGCATACAACTCCGGTCAAGCATGCGGTTATTGAGAATTGGCCATTTCCATTCCGGTTTTCTATTGCCGCAACTTGGAACCAACCCAACGTGGCAGCTCAAGTTTGGATGGGCTTGATTTTGGTGTTGTCGGCTTTAGCAGTATTTAAATTGGGTAAACACCGTAATTGGGTACTAAAACGTATAATAACAATTTCGATGATATTAATGATATCTGGACTCGCTATTGCGTTACCCCCTCTTGCAATTAAAGCGTACCCTGAAACATATCGCAAATCGCCTGTTCCGTTTGATGCAATTTCGATCGCTAACGGCGCTTCTGTATTTATAGAGCATTGCGTTGAATGTCATGGATATCAAGGCAAAGGAAATGGTATCAAATCCAGAACGTTGTCAACTAAGATGCCGGATTTGTTGGTAGAGCCACATATTCGTGAGCATACACCAGGTGATTTCTTTAATTGGATTACTCATGGAATGGCTGGAACCGATATGCCGGGTTATGCAGATAAAATTCCAGATGAAGATCGCTGGGATGTAATAAATTTTATTCATGCTTTGTCCAGAGGTTATCAGGCCCGAGTTCTGGCACCAGAAGTTGTACCTGATAATGCTTTCGTAAAACCGCCTGTATTTTCATACTCTGGACATGACGGTTCCAATGGAGCATTGCAGGATTTTCGTGATACAAAAGCAGTTCTTCTCGTCTTTTTTTCTTGGCCGCAATCACAAATGCGTATAGAAAGACTAAAGCTTATTTATGACCGGCTGAGTGAGCTGAATATTGCAGTTTTAGCTATACCATTATCAGAACTAGCTCCTGATGAATTGGTGCAAGCATCTATTGATTTACCTTTTCCGATCGTCACTCAAGGCGCTAATGAGATTTCGGCTAGCTATTCATTATGGCGAAGGACAATGAATAACCCAGATATTATCGGTCGCGGTACAACCCCTGATCATATGGAGTTTTTGATCGACCGGAACGGTTATTTACGAGCACGCTGGATTCCTGAAGGAGATCAAACGGGTTGGGCAGAAATAGCTGTACTGATTCGGCAAATCAACTTATTAAATAATGAGAAAGCAAAAACTTCTTTGCTTGATGATTATATTCGTTAACGGAGCAACCTCCCGCAGCAAGCCGCGGGAAAGTTTTTTAGATTACAATAAAATCCGCATTGGTTATACTTAAACCAATCCCGATCGCGGCGATTTGATCAGCAGCGCCAGTTCCACTGCCATCCGCATCATACAATAGCGCACCGGTTAAGTTATTATAAATAATATAATCATCTGCATCTATTGCCTGCGTACTAATCTTGAACTTACTGGCTCCGAGGGTACCCGTAGCTGTTAATTTCTTAAAAACAGCATTTTCTAACCTAATCGTATCATCACTCACAACAAAATCGGTGATCGTATCAACAGCCCCAGCGTTAGCAAATTTAAAATAGTCCTTACCGCTACCGCCGGTTAAGATATCTTCGCCGGATCCACCATCAAGTATGTCATTGCCAATTCCTCCGTCGAGCGAATCGTCACCAGCATTGCCATATAACTTATTCGCGGCTGTATTTCCAGTAATAAAGTTTGCTAAATTATTGCCAACACCATTGATTGCTGATGTACCAGACAGAATTAAGTTTTCGATGTTGGCGGGTAGTGTATAGGTTAAATTAATATTTACTGTATCTGTACCTTCGTTCAGATTTTCAGTGACGACATCTGCAGTGCTGTCCAAAAAGTAGGTGTCGTTTTCTGAGCCACCGTATAAATAATCTTGGCCAGTGCCCCCGTTTAAAATATCATTTCCACCGATACCATATAAATAATCATTGCCGGCTAAGCCATTGATGGTGTCATCTGTTGTAAACCCAATGATGGTGTCGGCAGCACTGGTTCCTGTTAATACCATTAAAGCTAAGTTCGTATTATTCCAACTAGTACCATCTGCAAACTCAACTGCATTGAGTATGTATTGATTGCCGTTTATGAATTGATATTGAACAGTAATTATTTCACCGGTACTTTTTATGGTTAGCCGCAAATCATTGCCTGAACGAGACGCCAGCACGCCTGTTGAATTAATACCGGTTGCAAAGCGTAATACATCGTAGTGATTGGCGCTGGTGTCGTAGTTACTGATTGTGGTGTTGCCATCTCCGGCTGCGAATAAGTAGACATCATTGCCTGCATCGCCGATTAATGTATCGCCAGCACCCAATCCGCCATCCAATATATCGTTTCCCGCACCGCCAAACAAAACGTCCTGACCCTCACCACCTAGTAACGTGTCGCTGCCATCAGCGCCATACAAATAATCATTACCGGCTAGACCATTGATGGTGTCATCCGTAGCAAAGCCGGTGATATTGTCTGCACCGGCGGTACCGGTCAGTACCATCAAAGCCAAGTTTTCATGGGTCCAAGTGGATCCATCGGTAAACTCGATAGCATTTAACAAATACTGGTTAGTGCTGATGAAGTGGTTTTGGATTGTGACTATTTCTCCTGTGTTTTGGAGCGTAAGCTTCAGATCGTTACCGGCACGCGTTATTACAACCCCACCGGGACTAATACCGGTTGCAAAGCGTAATACATCGTAGTGATTGGCGCTGGTGTCGTAGTTACTGATTGTGGTGCTGCCATCCCCGGCTGCGAATAAGTAGACATCATTGCCTGCATCGCCAATTAATGTATCGCCAGCACCCAATCCGCCATCCAATATATCGTTTCCCGCACCGCCGAACAGGACGTCCTGACCCTCACCACCTAGTAATGTATCGCTGCCATCGCCTCCAAACAAAGTATCGGTATCATCATTTCCATCCAAAGTGTCGCTACCAGCCGCACCACTCAAATAGTCATTGCCAGAACCGCCGAGAATTAAATCGTTACCATCTCCACCGTTTAAAGTATCGTCACCGCCCAAACCATCCATTGTGTCATCAGAGGAAAAACCATATAGCGTGTCATTGCCAGCCGTTCCTGTGAGGATCATCGTTTTAAGGGTAGTTGCATTCCAATTGGTGCCGTCACTGAATTCAATAGCATCGAGTACATAAGGGGTGGAGGCATCTTCGTAGAAATAGTTTGTTACCGTAACTTTTTCCCCTGAAGCAATTAATGTCAGGAATAAATTATGGGTGTTGCGGGTTACTGTGATATCGCTAGGATTAATACCCGGCATAAATCGCAATACATCGGGCATTGCATCGGAGTCATAGTTATCGATCGAGGTATTACCATCTCCGGCTGCAAATAAGTATGTATCGCTGCCTTCATCTCCTCTCAGGTGGTTTGAACCGATACCTCCTCGTAAAGTATCGTTACCATTACCGCCGAAGAGTACGTCGTTACCATCACCGCCCTCCAAAGTGTCGTTACCATCGCCGCCATGAAGGTAATCATTACCAGCATTGCCATACAGAAAATCGTTTCCTCCCATGCCTGATAAAGTATCATCACCACCCAATCCATCGATAATGTCATTTGAAGAGAAGCCGATTAAATTGTCACTACCCGAAGTAGTTTGCAGAACCATTTGTTTGATCATTGTATGATCCCAGACAGTACCATCAGTAAATTCAATGGCATCTAACGAATATAAGCTAGTGCTATCGTCATAAAAATTACTTCCGACTGTAATAACTTTTCCGGTGTCTTTTATCGTTACTAGCAAATTGTTGGAGTCGCGCTTAACTGTAATGTCTGCTGGATTGATGCTTTCCAAAAAGTGCAATACATCTCGGCTATCAGAAAGCGTATCGCTATTGTTAATAGAAATGTTTCCATCGCCAATAGCATAAAGGTAAGTGTCATTACCATCATCACCTCTGAGATGATCATTTTCACCACCACTGCCGCGTAAAATATCATCACCATCACCGCCCATCAGCAAATCGCGACCGCTTCCACCATACAGTGTATCGTTTCCGCCACTACCGCCTAACGTATCATTACCTACGCCTCCGTTAAGCATATCGTTACCGCCAGATCCGCTTAAATTAGTATTGCTTGCATTACTGAATATGATGTCATCGGGGTTAGTGCCTCGATGAATAATACTAACACCCAGGTTTTGCAATATCACTTGCGTTTCCTGCCCAGCCACATTTTCATCTATCCAGTTTCGTAAGGTATCCAGGCCAGTCCAGCCATGTTCATCTAATATTTGACCGGCATATTTGTTCAATTCAATCAAATCGGCTAGTGCAACTACTGGATTTGCAATTTTTTGAGTATCAAGAAGTGTGTTTAGGGTCGTAAAATTTACAAAAACTGTGCCGTTTTCAATACTTTCCAACCTGATTGTGTTTAAATAATGAGCAAGACGTGTTTGAAGGATTAAGCTGCCATACACGGATTCCTTCAAGGTTTCATAACTTTGCTGCATCAGCTCTATTTGCTGGGTCGAAAGTGAAACATAAATCCTTTCTGTAGCAGGATTGTTACTGCCAGGAGCAATGCTGGCTATACTTTGAAGCCCATTGCCATGCGTGATGCGGTCAGTCCCAACCGTTACCAGCGGTGTACCATTAAACCGTTCCAGTATACCGATAATCCCCGTTAGTGCTTGTTGTTGATATTGCAATGCTTCATAGGTTGTCCGTGTGCTGGGGGTAAGTGTGTTTAACAAATCGGTATCTGTAGTATTCCAATAACTCAAATGAATGTCATGTTCTGACCAGGATTGATTCGGTTTCAAATAAATCAGGAAATAGCCCTGCTCGGATGCTTGCTCGATACTGGTTTTCATGGTTGATGTTTCCGCCCAGGCACTCAAAACATCATCGAGCTGCGCTTTCTGATCGGCAGGATACGTTTGGTTAACAAAATTTGCTAGCGCACTTGCCAAGCTGGGTGACAGGCTTACCGCCTCCCGCAGATCACGCACCCAACCTGAACCGTGCATATCGGGTAAATTTTGTGCTTGCTGCGTGAGCGGTATGGAATCGGTAAACGCTCGGTAAAAAGGGTTGTTTGCCAAATCCAGATTGCCGGTTTGCCCAGTACCATCGACCGTTAAATGAGCCGCCGATGCAGTTTGTACATTGCCATTCCCGAAGTTGACGTTCTTCACCGTTGCATTTAAATTGATACTGATAATTCCCATTTGTGGTAATGAGAACAACTCATTCGCGGTGGCAATGCCATTCTGATTAAAATCCCGCCATATTTGTATTTGTGCAAACTGTTCGTCATCCTGATCGAACACATCGTCATGATTAGAATCCAAATCGGATAGTGCATCAAATCCATTACTTGCTAAATTACCGTTAGACTTCAGCGTATCCACACCAAATAGCTCACGCCCCGAATCGATCAACCCATTGCCGTTGCGATCCAGAACTAAGAAGCCATCATCACCTTTTACCCATCCCGTACCTGTTTTAATGCCATCGGCATTGTGATCGAACACTACGGCCGTGCTACCAATACCGATGGTTTCAATGCCGTCATTGTCTAGATCCAGTACCAGCGGATCCGTGCGCGGCGGCGTCCAGTTTTTGAACTGCAGGAAAAGATTGTTAACAGTGTTTAATATTTCATTGAGCTCACCAACATTTTGCATTAGTAGTTGCCCGAGTTGACTAATTGCCCACCCAAAATCGTCTTTGAGATCCTGGAAAAAAATTGCCATATCGAAACTTGAAATATTCTGATACAAATCTTCAAAAAGTTTTTCTCCGGCCAATCCACCGAAATAACCGCCTGCAAGCCCAGCGATTCCGGTAATTAACATACCGGTTCCAATTCCGGCATTAAGACCGGGTACAAGTAACAGTCCAGCCGCGAGCGAAGCGCCGTACCCAACCGCGATACCGCCAGCCAAACTGCCGGCATGAGCAGCTAAAATTGCACCGGCCTCAGTTGGTTTGCCACTGTTGTAAGCTTGCTGTGCCTGTGCGATAGCCAAAGCCGTTCCCAGCACATCTCCGGCAAATCCCGCTTTGTTCAGCAATCCCTGATATTTGACATACTGCGTCATATCGCTATAGTTCAAACGCATGCTTTCTAAAGATGCCAGGCGAGTTATTTCAGCGCCGGCTGGAATATCTTTGCCAGGCAAACCTAGAGCTTTTCCTAGATAACTATTGGTATCGACATATAATTTGCCTGCCGCATCTTTACCGATTCTCAAGTCTGCTAAATCCGCTTTGGATGTCGAGCCAATCAATTTGATGAGCTCGGCTTTGGCTGCGCTTTCACCACTTAGCAACTTGTCAGCGTGATATCGATCTTGCCAATCTTTAAGGTCGACGCCATTAACCTTTTGCCCGGATAGCGACGCTTTGTTGAGCAATGCCGGAATCTCGGTTTCCGCAGCAACACTACCAATAGGTGCTGAAGGCATAATCAAACGAAAATCACCGGTATGTCCATCTACCATTCGCGCTGAGGCGGTGTCCCAGAAACTGGTATTGTTGATACGTGTGCCTTTATCATCAGTTCCTGAATATAGAGCATCAAAATTCAATCCTTCACGTAAGGCAGCATTTTCAAGAGCTAATTTAAAGTCATCGTTATTTAGAATCTTTCCTACTTCTGAATCTGCGATCGTTTTGACAGAAGTACCATTGGATAAGGATTCTGCGATAGCCTTAGCTTTGAATTCCATTTTTCCATTTGGCTGGGTGTCGTTTCCTACACCTCCACTCCAAAGTAAAAGAATTGAATTTCCTAAATTAGCATCGACTGAATTTACTAATGCTCGAAATTCGCTTACAGACATAGGATTATTTGCGGTTTCCCTGGCAACAATTTGATTGAGTGCATCAGAAGAGTTCATTATTACCAGCTCCTAAGCATTTGAATCAAAGCTAACAGTTAAGCTCTCAACATTCTTTCGACTGGATGCTGTTCCATAAGCGTCTAATGCATCTGTAATGA
>SSFV01000042.1 GCA_008015565.1 Nitrosomonas sp.
ATACGATACGCTGATCGTCTTTATGGCGGATCTGATCGGGCTCGAACGGTTCAATCATGCCATGTTCAAGCGCCATGCGCCGTATCCATTTGTCCGATTTAATCGTCATATTTAAATCTTCCCTAATCATTTTCCATGATGATTTTGGCAAACAATTCCGAATGATCCTCAGCTGATTCGGCAACCTTGACGGCGACGCGCCGCGCAATTAGACGGTAGGTATCAGCTATTTTTCCATCCGGTTCGGCTGCGACGCTGGGTTTTCCTGCATCGGTATGCTCGCGGATTTTGATATCGAGTGGCAGTGCACCCAGAAATTCAACGTTATAATCACGGCACATTTTTTCACCGCCACCGGTACCAAAAATCGGTTCAGTATGACCGCAGTTTGAGCAGGTATGGGTACTCATATTCTCTACAATGCCCAGAATTGGTATGCCCACTTTTTCAAACATTTTTAATCCCTTGCGTGCATCGAGCAGAGCGATATCTTGCGGAGTGGTAACGATAACGGCCCCGGTAACGGGTATTTTTTGCGCCAGCGTCAATTGAATATCACCGGTCCCGGGCGGTAAATCAACGATCAAATAATCCAAGTCTTTCCAGTTGGTATCGTTTAACAGTTGCTGCAAGGCTTGGGTCACCATGGGGCCACGCCACACCATAGGTGTTTCCACGTCAATCAGCAAGCCGATCGACATAGCCTGAATGCCATGCGCCTGCACCGGTTCCATGGTTTTACCATCGAGTGAGTCCGGATGATTGGTTATTCCCAGCATTTGGGGTTGCGATGGACCGTAAATATCCGCATCCAGAATACCCACGGATGCGCCTTCTGCAGCTAAAGCCAGAGCGAGATTGACTGCAGTTGCGGATTTTCCGACACCGCCCTTGCCGGAAGCTACCGCAATAATATTCTTGACTCCGGGAATCAGCTTGACACCCTGTTGAACGCTATGCGGAATAATTTTGCTGCTAACAATCACTTGGATATTACCAATGCCTGGTATGGATTGCAGCGCATCAGCGATTTGATTTTGGACGCTGTTTTTGACGCTGTTAGCCGGATAACCGAGTTCGATGCAGACGGATACGTTATTCTGATCTACTTGTACATGAGTTACCGATTTCTGGGTGACATAATCTCTGCCCGTGGTTGGGTCAATAACTTGCTCGAGAATGGCCTGAATTTGTTGCTCGGAAATAGTCACTGCAAAACTCCTTTTTATTGCCGCTTGGCATGAATCGTTCAATTCCCGGATGGTAACAAATATCAGGAAATTGCACACAGTTTGTTACAATTGGCCTTTATTCAATTTGGTTTGCGAATAGCTCATGAACAAGCGAAAAATCTTGGTAACTTCTGCGCTTCCCTATGCTAATGGCAGCATTCATTTGGGGCATTTGGTGGAATATATTCAAACGGATATTTGGGTGCGCTTTCAGAAAATGCGCGGACATGCGGTTTATTATGTATGCGCTGACGATACCCATGGCACACCGATCATGTTGCGTGCCGAAAAAGAAGGTATTACGCCGGAAGCCTTGATTACGCGTGTTCATGCCGAGCATTTGGGAGATTTTACCGGTTTTCACATCCGGTTTGACAATTATTACAGCACGCACTCGCCTGAAACGCGGCATTTTTCTGAAGACATTTATAATAAACTGAGAACTGCCGGTTTGATCGCGGTACGCGGTATCGAGCAATTATACGATCCGGTCAAGAACATGTTTCTGCCGGATCGTTTTGTTAAGGGCGAATGCCCTAAATGTGGCGCCAAAGATCAGTATGGCGATTCGTGTGAGGTATGTGGCGCGGCGTATGCGCCTACTGAGCTGAATAATCCTTATTCTGCGGTTTCGGGAGCGAAGCCGGTTAATAAATCGTCCGAACATTATTTTTTCAGCTTGTCGGATAAGCGCTGTGCCGATTTTTTGCGGCAATGGACATGTGAAGGCGATCACTTGCAGCCGGAAGCTGCCAATAAAATGCGTGAATGGCTCGGTGAAGCGGGCGAAAATAAACTCTCAGACTGGGACATTTCACGCGATGCACCATATTTCGGCTTTGAGATTCCTGGTGCGCCGGGTAAGTTTTTTTACGTCTGGCTTGATGCGCCTATCGGGTACATGGGCAGCTTCAAGAACTTGTGCGATCGCGAAAACATTGCTTTTGACGAATACTGGCAACCGCAATCGGATGCGGAGCTCTATCACTTTATTGGCAAAGATATTTTGTATTTTCATGCGTTGTTTTGGCCCGCCATGCTGCAAAACGCGGGTTACCGCACACCAACCAAAATTTTCGCGCACGGATTTCTGACCGTAAATGGCGAAAAAATGAGCAAATCGCGTGGCACATTCATTACTGCGGAAAGTTACCTGAAGCAGGGATTGAATCCGGAATGGCTGCGCTATTATTACGCCGCTAAATTGAATAGTACTTTGGAAGACATCGACCTGAACCTGGATGATTTCGTCGCTCGCGTCAATTCCGACCTGGTTGGCAAATTCATCAACATTGCCAGCCGTTGCGCCGGTTTCATTACTAAGCGTTTCGACGGTAAGCTGGTTGCGGGAGAACAATACCGGGCGTTGCAAGCTATGATCGACGAGCATTTTTCAGGCTGGCGGCCGGATGCGATCACGCAAGCGTTCGAACATCGCGAATTTTCGGCTGCGATTCGCCAAGTTATGAAGTTTGCCGGCGAAGCCAACGAAATGATTCACAACCTGGCCCCATGGGAAATCGCCAAGCAACCGGATCGTGCAGTTGACTTGCACTGTGCCAGCAGCTTGGGTATCCAGTTGTTTTATTTGCTCGCGTGTTATCTGAAACCGATTTTGCCCGGAACCGTGCAGCACATCGAAGCGTTTCTTAATTGCAAGCCGCTGACCTGGCCGCAACTGCGTACCGATCAACCGGTATCCAGCTTGTTACTTCCTGCTGGACACGCAATCAATACCTATCAGCATCTCATGACACGCATCGAGGCCAAACAAATCGATGCGCTGATCGCCGCCAACACGCAAAGTTTGACACCTATAACGCCGGAGTCTCCGGCACGGCATGCGGAAAAACAGCAACATGCAGCCGGATCGGTTACACCGGTTGCCGAAACCATTTCCATCGACGATTTCAGCAAAATCGATCTGCGTGTCGCCAAAATCGTGAATGCCGAGCATGTAGAGGGTGCCGAGAAATTATTGAAACTGACGCTCGATATCGGCAACGAACAGCGTACGGTATTTGCCGGCATCAAATCCGCCTATGGCCCGGAACAACTGAAAGGGCGCTTAACCGTCATGGTTGCCAATCTCGCACCGCGCAAAATGAAATTCGGCTTATCGGAAGGCATGGTATTGGCTGCTGGGGGCGGCAATCCGGGTGAATTGTTCATTTTGTCACCGGATTCCGGCGCACAGCCCGGTATGCGGGTCAAGTAATTTC
The DNA here is from genome assembly GCA_008015565.1 of Nitrosomonas sp. Lineage (GTDB taxonomy): Bacteria > Pseudomonadota > Gammaproteobacteria > Burkholderiales > Nitrosomonadaceae > Nitrosomonas. The sequence continues at coordinate 3,455 of SSFV01000042.1, forward strand.
CAGATATGGAAACCAATACACTCACCGAGTACATCCAACACCTGGAACTTCGCCTGCTGCAAAGCGATCTGAACGCGCATCCCGAATACATTGATGAATTACTGGCGGAAGATTTTGAAGAAATCGATAATCACGGACAAATTCATACCAAAAGCGACGTGATCGATTGGTTGAAACGTAAAGACCCCAATTTGCCTTGGGTATTTGAGAATTTTCGTGTCAAAGCGTTAAGCGATGATGTGGTACTGGCGGTTTATTCCCTGCGAAAAACGCAGCAATCCATCAATAGTGCAGGATCTATCAGAACCTCGATTTGGCATCGTCAGGGGAAGCATTGGAAAATGGTATTTCATCAAGCAACAAAATTAGCAGGAGCATCCGCATTATGAACCAGGAGATCGCCGTGGAATTCAACGCAGAACAACAACTGACCGACATTAAAAACAATCTCGCTACCGTCAAGCAGCGTATCGCCCAGGCATGCGAGAAAGCAAGCCGCGATCCTGCCAGCGTGCGGCTGCTTCCCGTGACCAAAACCGTATCCGCGGAGCGGCTGCGCATCGCTTATGACGCCGGTGTCCATGAAATGGGTGAAAACAAAATCCAGGAAGCGCGCGAAAAATCCGAAGCACTCGCCGATTTGGGTATCAAATGGTCGATCATCGGTCACCTGCAAACTAACAAAGCCAAGTACCTGGCGCGCTTCGCCAACGAATTTCAGGCGCTCGACAGCCTCAAAGTTGCGGCAGAACTCGACAAACGCCTGCAAAACGAAGGCCGTGCCATTGACGTGTTCGTGCAAGTGAACAGTTCCGGCGAGGAAAGTAAATTCGGCCTGCCGCCCGAAGCTGTGCGCGATTTTGTCCAGCACCTGCCGCAATTTTCATCACTTAGGATTAGGGGATTGATGACACTGGCTATTTTTTCATCCGACCATGACCGCGTGCGCGAATGCTTCGTTAAAATGCGCAACATCCAAGCCATGCTGCGCCAGGAAGCGCCTGCCGGTTTATCGTTCGATGAACTGTCGATGGGTATGTCGGGTGACTACGAACTGGCGATCCAAGAAGGTGCCACAGTCGTGCGCGTCGGCCAGGCGATATTCGGCAAACGGCCGCTGCCGGATAGCCATTACTGGCCGGGATTGGGGTGAATTTAGAGTGCGTGAAAGCAGAATTACTGATGTCGTGTCAAGTGATTCAATTTGAGATAATTCATATTCTTTTTTTTAATGAGAAGAAATATCGTTGATACGTATCAGTTACTTTGGCGAATTCAGCGTAATATTCTGCTGCTCATTACAATCTCAGTGATTTTTGCTGCTTATCATTTTGAAATTAAAAAAGCGCATGAACGTAAAGTTGTTATTGCAAACTTGTTAAATGCAGTCGTGCTTTTACAAGAAATTAATAGCACCACAATAGATAACAAAGTGAGTGCAGCAGATGCTGTAAATAAGCTCACAGATTTTTCGCTATATCGCATGGCTTATGAGCGAATACCAAAAAATGAGGCATTTAAAGAGGAGCTAAATGAAATAAAGCGGATTCTTGAAGAATACTCAATATGGCATTCAGAAATTCAGCTCTATGGCTCACGCAAAAATTGCAACGTACTACTAATACCGGAACCAGAAAATGTTAATGGCTATAAGCAGCTTCTGGGCGCAGATGCAATTATTAGAATATACCCAACTGCTCAATGTAGCTTATCCTTTAAATCATTAATACCGGTCGCAATTCTAGTAAATCATTCTGAAGAAAAAGCTGAATCTGATCGGCTAGGATTTATATTTCCTTGGAATATTGGGGAATTGTTAAGTGATCTATTCTATCCACCTATCCTAAAAGATTGTAAAGCTGTTAAATGGTGCTTTGATAGTATACCGCTCTTTCCTGAATATTCTGTTTTATATAAATTTTTTGTGAAAATGGATAAACCGATAAAGCAGAAGCTGTTATATATCCCAGGCAACTTAGCTGCAG
>SSFV01000046.1 GCA_008015565.1 Nitrosomonas sp.
AAATCCCGGCTGCCGGTCAACCTGCCATCACTTATGCCTTGCGCGGTTCAATCAATTTTGAGCTGGAGATTACCGGGCAAAAGCGGGAACTACACTCGGGCGTGCTGGGCGGTGCCATTCATAATCCGCTGCAAGCGCTGTGTAAAATGATTGCGCAACTACATGATCAGGCTGGACGTATAGCTATTCCTGGTTTTTATGACCGCGTGCGGAGATGGGATAGGAAGGAGCGTTCTTACATGAAAAGGGTTGGACCGTCTGATGAAAAAATATTACAAGATGCCGGAGTGGCAAGGGGTTGGGGCGAACGGGATTATTCATTGTATGAGCGTACTACGATCCGCCCTGCTATCACGGTGACCGCCATGCAGGGCGGATATCAGGGTGGCGGTGTTAAGGCGGCTATCCCGGCACATGCTGTGGCCAAACTGAACTTCCGCTTGGTACCCGATCAGGATGCGCAGGAAATCGATCGGTTATTCCGCAAATATGTGGCAAAGATTACGCCACCGGGTATGCGGACACGAATTCGCACATTCGCTTCATCCCGGCCTGTGCTGATAGAGCGTAACCATCCTGCAGTAATGGCTGCGGTGCACGCCTATCGTCAGGGGTTCGGGACAGCGCCGGTATTTTTGCGCAATGGTGGCACGATTCCGGTAGTGGGCCTAATTCAGGAAATCTTGCATCTGCCCGTTGTGATGATGGGTTTTGGTTTACCAGACGACGGTATTCACGGATCCAATGAAAAATTTCATTTACCCAATTTTTTTCATGGCATTGAGACCAGCATCCGGTTTTTGACAGCGATAGGGCAGGGGGAACATACCAGTCTTATCAGACAGTGTAACAGTCAGCCTATTCGTAATACAGTAACGTTTTGGAGGTCATGATGATCATCGATTGCCACTGTCATGCCGGAAGCGGCGATGGGTTTACCGGGCCCTGGGATACGCGAGCGCCATTAGAGGATTATCTGCGCCGTGCTACCGCGGCAGGAATTCAGCGCAGCGTTTTGTTTGCCGCATTTCATTCGGATTACGCTGCTGCCAATAAAGAAGTGGCGAAGATTGTAGCCAGTCAGCCGGGCAGGTTTTATGGCTTTGCATTTGTGCATGCGGCCAGAGACCGCGGGCGATTGCATAAATTGATCGAAACCGCTGTCAGGCAATATGGATTTGCCGGCATCAAAGTGCATCGCCATGATGCGCCGATTACCCGGGAAATCTGTGATGCGGCAAGGGCTTTCACTTTGCCGGTACTTTATGATGTGGTGGGAGAGGTATCGGTTTGTGAGTTGCTGGCGCAAGAATACCCGGATGTTAACTTCATTATTCCCCATTTGGGCAGCTTTGCGGACGATTGGCGTGCACAATTGGGTCTTATTGATCATTTGGCCCGTCATCCGAATATCTATACGGATACTGCTGGTGTGCGGCGTTTCGATTTGCTGGAGCAAGCGGTGAAACGCGCCGGAGCGGGCAAGATTTTGTTTGGTTCGGACGGGCCATGGCTTCATCCAGGCATTGAATTGGCAAAGATCAAGGCATTACGCCTTTCACCACAGCAAGAAAAATTGATTTTGGGAGCTAATTTGCAGAAATTAATCTATTCTGCGCGACAGCACCGGCCATCCGCTTTATCCGGAAGGAACAGCACGGCATCATTCGCTTTTTCCGGATAAAACTCCGCAGGCGAAGATAGCATAATCAATATTCGCTGTTTTCCTGTCGTTGTGCTGCCCGGCGCAACTGCAAGGCGCGGTCGGTTACGCCGAGACGCTGCGCGGCCCGCTGTAAGTTGCCGTTAGCTTCGTCGACCGCGATGCGAATGGCGGTTTCTTCGGTATTTTTGCTGATAGTTTTGAGTCCCATGCCGCGGCTAAGCGCGATGCGGATTGCCCGCTCAAAATTCATGTCGCGCCATTCTTTCCAATCTTCAGATAAAACCGGCCGTTCATCCGGTGGAATACAGCCGACCGTAATAGGGCCTTCACCCGCATAGCGGCACAACATCCGCGCAATTACCTGCTTGAGGTCGCGCACATTGCCCGGATATTGCCTGCGCAACAAATATTCTTGAACAGGTTTATCGATGCCGGGCACATCGTGGTTCGGGCAGTTTTTTTTTAGGAAATGATTGGCCAAAGGTAAAATGTCTTCAGATCGTTCGCGCAAAGGTGGTAAGCGGCAAATATAGCTGGCAATGCGGTAATAGAGATCGGCGCGGAATTCGCCGCGTTGAACTTGTGCCATGAGGTCACGATTGGTAGCGCAAATTAACCGGAATGCGGTGCGCTGCCAGGCATTGCCACCGACGCGTTTGTATGTTTGCTCCTGGATTACGCGTAAAAGCTGAGTTTGCATGGTCAGGGATAATTCACCCACTTCATCCAGAAAAAGCGTACCGCCGTTCGCGAGCGCGAATACGCCATCCCGTGAAGATGCGGCACCTGTAAATGCTCCCCGTTCATGACCGAAAAATTCACTGCCCGATAATTCCGGCACTATGGTCGTGCAATCCAGAATCACAAGATCGCCCTTATCGGTGCGATTGTCGAGCGTGTGTATAAGGTTGGCCAGTAATTCCTTGCCTGTTCCGCTTTCGCCGAGAATTAATACCGATACATTGGTAAAGTGCGCGACTTCGATCACTTGGCGCAGTATGGTTTGCAGTGTTTGGCTTGTACCAATCAATGCATTCTGAACAAGCGGAGAATTGAGCAAATGATTGATGGCTTCCCATCGGCGCAGGCGGGCAGTGATTTCATGAATGATCAAATTATCCTTTGTGCAAACCAGCACATCAGATGCGCCCGCTTCCATTAATTGCCAGATGGCTTCTCCAGAAATAGCTTCGTGACAGCAGGCGAGAACTTGTATTTGACCGTTGTGGCTAAGTTCGCATAACTGTTCGCAAAGCTCCTGGGTTACCTTGTTGCTAAAGACGATGCCGGAGTGACTGCAGGGTACGCAGTAATCTTGTACTTCAATGCCATGCTGGGTCAAGAGGTCGACAAATTTGCAAATAGTTTTTTCCGGGTGCTCTCCGATACCGCGAACCCAGACAGTGATAGGTGCAGATATATCATTAAGGAATGTATCCATAGTATTTAGCAACGAACTGATTGAAATAAATCAACGAAGAATCCTCAAGAACTCTTCTTATGTTAGATAATTGCTTGCGGTCAGTGTCGCTATACTTGGATTTTTGTTTAGCTGAATTTTTTGTTGCTATTATTCAGCAGATTGTTGTTGAATTGTTGCTCAAGCAATTATTTTTTACTGCATGGGGATCGATTTCCATGCATACAATTTCATTCTAAAGTAAATCACTTGTTTCTTGAAGAGAATTTATGTATTTTTTTACTTATTTGATTTTATTGATAAATTTATGTTAATCCGGATTTTCACTAAGCAATACTGGTATGCATTTGTTCCGGCACTCAATAGGAGGTGGTTTGAGTGAATACGTTACTAGCATATAAATTAAATTTAATGAAAATCCGGTCTTGATCTGAGCTGGCAACAAATCCATTTACAATGCTTATGGCATTTCCATTCATTGGAAGCAAAAATATCACCGGATAGTCTAATCCGAAGTGATATTAATCACATGCCATACCATTTTGTGGCATCATCCTTGAAAAGTGTAAGTTTTAATTACTAGAGAATCACTTGCTAGTCAATGTATTGTGATTATTAAAGCTGTTGTTCTCATATTTACATTGACCGGATATGGTTTATTGCGTTATTTTTATCCATTTTTATAAAAGAGCCTTTAATGGGTTACAGTTTTTTATTGGCTTGCGAATGTTATGGCCAAAACTTCTAAACAAGTTGTTGCGACTCAACCGGAGAGCTTTGAAGCGGCATCAGCTGAATTGGAAAAAATAGTGTTGGCTATGGAAGCTGGGCAAATGTCATTGGAGGCTTCACTTTCAGCCTACCAGCGTGGAGTCGAGTTATTGCAATATTGCCAGAATAAATTGCAGGATGCGCAGCAACAAGTAAAGATACTTGAAGCCGATATGTTAAAAAATTTTACCAAACCTGATCCTGATGAGCGCTGATTTTCAGAACTGGACCACTAGCTGCCAGGCACGTATCGAAACATTCTTGGAGGCAAGATTGCCTGCAATAGATTGTGTTCCCGAGCGACTACACAAAGCCATGCGATATTCTGTACTTGGAGGAGGCAAGCGGGTGCGTCCGTTGTTATCCTTTGCGGCTGGAGAGCTTGCCGGGGCAAATGTTGAACGAGTTACCACCGTGGCTGCCGCTGTAGAGCTTATCCATGCTTATTCACTCGTGCATGATGATCTGCCGTGTATGGATGATGATATTTTACGGCGTGGCAAGCCTACTTGTCATATTGAGTTTGATGAGGCTACTGCGCTATTGACCGGTGATAGCTTACAGACATTGGCTTTTGAAATTATGGCAGAAAAACGCCTAACGGATGAACCGCAAACGCAATTGGAAATGATTGCGCAGTTAGCATTTGCATCAGGTTCGCGCGGTATGGCAGGAGGTCAGGCTTTTGATTTGGAAAGTATTGGTAAAACATTAAGTCTGCCCGAGCTGGAGTATATGCATATCCACAAAACCGGCGCATTGATCCGTGCCGCAGTCATGCTTGGCGCTCGCTGCGGTAATCGTTTAAACAATGATCATTTGGCTAAACTGGATCATTTTGCAAAATGTGTCGGTTTGGCATTTCAGGTAGTTGATGATTTACTGGATGCGGAGGCAACGACAGCGACATTGGGCAAAACTGCAGGTAAAGATGCGGAGAACAATAAACCTACCTATGTCAGCATCCTAGGTATCAGCGAAGCGCGTGAGCTGGCGCAGAAATTACAATACGACGCTGATCAAGCTCTGAATAGTTTTGATGATGGCGCATCGCGATTGCGCCAAGTCACCGATTTCATTATTAAACGTAAATTCTGAATTTTTTCCATGATCTCTTTATTACCAGGATTTGAATGTATCCACTGCTAGATACCATTAACTCACCTTCCCAATTACGTGAACTGGAGTCAAAAAAGTTACCGCAGTTTGCCAAGGAATTGCGCGACTTCTTGATTGAGTCAGTCGCTAAAACAGGCGGGCATTTGTCTTCTAATTTGGGTACAGTGGAATTGACTATTGCTTTGCACTATGTTTTTAATACGCCATACGATCAGCTTGTTTGGGATGTGGGGCATCAGACTTATGCACACAAAATTTTGACAGGCCGTCGCGAAGGCATGAGCAAACTGCGCATGCAAGGTGGAATAGCTGGTTTTCCCCGCCGGGATGAAAGTGAATATGACGCATTCGGTACAGCACACTCCAGCACTTCGATCAGTGCTGCACTGGGTATGGCAGTGGCTGCGCGATTAAACAAAACGGATCGGCGCGCAATCGCCATTATTGGTGACGGTGCGATGAGCGCGGGTATGGCTTTCGAAGCACTTAACAACGCAGGGGTGATGGATGCCAATTTGCTGGTGATCCTCAATGACAATGATATGTCGATATCACCTCCGGTAGGCGCATTGAATAATTATCTGGCCAAGTTGATGTCTGGGCGATTTTATGCCACCGCGCGGCGCGCTGGCGAAAAGGTGCTCGGTGTTGTGCCTTCGATGCTGGAGTTGGCTAAACGTGCCGAAGAACACGTTAAAGGTATGGTAACGCCAGGCACATTATTTGAAGAGTTTGGATTTAATTACATTGGCCCCATTGATGGGCATGATCTGGATGTTTTGATTACTACGCTGAAAAACATCAAACTCCTTGAAGGTCCACAATTTCTACATGTGGTTACTCGCAAAGGTGCAGGTTATAAATTAGCAGAAGAGGATCCTATCTTATATCATGGTGTTGGCAAGTTTGACCCGAAGAAAGGAATTATCGCTAAATCGAATGGAAATCCGACTTACACACAGGTTTTTGGGGATTGGTTGTGCGATATGGCCGCGCAAGATTCCCGGTTGATAGGTGTCACACCCGCAATGCGTGAGGGTTCTGGATTGGTTCGTTTTTCACAAGAATATCCAGAGCGGTATTTTGATGTCGGCATTGCGGAACAACATGCGGTTACTTTTGCTGCAGGTGCGGCGTGTGATGGTCTGAAACCGGTGGTGGCGATTTATTCAACTTTTTTGCAGCGCGCATATGATCAATTGATTCATGATGTCGCTATTCAGAATCTAGCCGTTGTCTTTGCCATTGATCGTGCAGGGTTAGTGGGGGCCGATGGGCCTACTCATGCAGGGAGCTTTGATTTATCCTATCTGAGGTGCATCCCGAATATGACTGTAATGGCTCCCGCCGATGAAAATGAATGCAGGCAGATGTTGTATACGGCCTTTAAGTTGGATACGCCATCAGCAGTACGTTATCCGCGGGGATCTGGAATGGGTATGCCGGTGCAGAAGAAGATGCAAGCGCTGCCGATCGGTCGTGGCGAGATGCGGCGTCAAGGTGAGAAAATTGCATTGTTAGCATTTGGTAGTATGGTAGCACCATGTTTGGAAGCTGCAGAAGAACTCAATGCGACGGTAGTAAATATGCGTTTTGTCAAACCGCTCGATGATGAATTAGTGGCTGCTTTGGCGAATAGTCATGAACTGCTGATTACCGTGGAAGAGAACACCATAATAGGCGGTGCAGGCAGTGCTGTAACGGAATCGCTCAATAGCCAGCATATTAATGCCAAAGTAGTACAGTTAGGATTGCCAGATATTTTTATCGATCAGGGCGATCATGCCCAAATGCTTGCAGATTGTGGATTAGATAAGAATGGTATTATTAAAGCTGCACGATTAGTACTAGGTGAATAACTTTTGCTTTTAATGAGTGTCTATTTTTCTGCAACAGCATTAATTTTAACCTGGAATTGATCAATGCTTCATTCAATGGTTGCCAGCAATTCCTCAATGCTTAGGAGAAAAATATGAATAAACAGATAGACTTGCCGATTGCTGATGTGCAGAATTCATTCGATAGTCGGCATATTGCGATTGACAGAGTTGGTATTAAGGCAATACGTCATCCAGTTGTTGTGGCGGATAAGGATGATGGCGTACAGCATACCATCGCGGTTTTTAATATGTATGTGAATTTGCCGCATAATTTCAAAGGTACACATATGTCTCGCTTTGTTGAAATTCTGAATGGCCATGAACGCGAGATTTCTGTTGAATCATTCCAACTTATGTTGCAGGAAATGATCGAAAAATTGGGAGCGGATTCAGGCCATATCGAGATGACTTTTCCTTATTTTGTCAATAAATCTGCGCCTGTTTCACAAGTAAAAAGTTTATTGGACTATGACGTGACATTTACTGGTGAGATTAAGAATAATGACTATTTCTTTACTATGAAAGTGGTGGTTCCGGTTACCAGTCTGTGTCCGTGCTCAAAAAAAATTTCCAATTATGGTGCTCACAATCAACGGTCGCATGTCACTATTTCGGTACGTACCAATAGTTTTGTTTGGATCGAAGATATCATTAAAATTGCCGAAACGAATGCATCATGTGAATTATATGGTCTTCTGAAAAGACCCGATGAAAAATACGTCACCGAGCGAGCTTATGATAATCCTAAGTTTGTTGAGGATATCGTAAGAGATATTGCAGAGGTACTTAATCGTGATGAACGAATTGATGCTTATGTGGTTGAATCGGAAAACTTTGAGTCTATCCATAATCATTCAGCATATGCATTGATAGAAAGTGATAAAAAGAAACACTGAAAAGCCTTCCAAGGTGAAATTCTTGATACTCTGTTTTGTTTCAAACGATCTGAATCGAAAGTAAATATAGTTTCCAATATTCTGTTTAATTTTGATAAACGGAGAGTAGAGGATCATGTCACATGTTATTCTCCGAGCACGTGCCAGCGGAGCGATTATGGGAGCTTTCATTGGTGATGCTTTAGCGCTCGGTCCGCATTGGTATTACGATCTTTTGGAAATGCGGCGCGATTATGGTGAGTGGGTCACTACTTATACAGACCCAAAACCTGACCGCTATCATAGTGGGTGTAAAGCAGGCCAGCTCTCACAATCCGGTATCATTTTAAAGCTTATGATTAAATCCCTGATTGCGAATGGCAATTACGATGAAGCTGATTTCTGCCGCCGTATGGATGAAGAGCTTTTGCCATTTCTCGATGGCAAACCAATGAACGGACCAGGTGGTTACACCAGCCAATCAATTCGCGAGGTTTGGCGCCGACGCGTGGAGCAGCGGTTGCCATGGGGGCAGACAGGTGGTCACGCGGATGATACTGAAGCGATTGAACGTACAATTGCTTTAGCTGTGCGTTATGCATTTCAGCCTGCTGAGCTGGCTAACACTGTTTCAAATAATACGCGCCTAACCCAAATTGATGATACGGTGATTTCGATGACTGTTGCCTATGCGGCGGTTTTGGGTATGCTGGTGCAAGGTCATGCTCTGGATGTAACATTATCGGGGAAGTTGATGAAATTGGTAAAAAGTGGAAAATTACCCTTCCATGCAGTAACCTTTGACGATTTGCAGCCACCCCGATTAGGTGATCCTGATCCGCCGCGTGCTGGAAGATTTGCCTCACCGGATGCTTTGCTGACGCCATCCTATATGGCCCAAGCTGCAGCAGATCCGGATATACGCATTGAGCCGGCATGGAAGGTGTCGATCGTTTATGGCATGCCTTGCGCCATTTATCATCAGCTTCCAGCTGCATATTATCTTGCTGCACGTTTCCGTGAAGATTTCGAGTCTGCGGTGTTGCATGCAGTCAATGGTGGCGGTCAAAACCAAGCGCGTGCTATCCTGACTGGCGCGCTGGTAGGAGCCCAAGTGGGTCTTTCCGCCATTCCGCAACGATTTCTTGATGGGCTTGAAGATTTAGGCTCGCTCAAAAGCCTTGCTACTGATCTTGCTTCACAGTTAAGCGGCTCCGTTACCAATTTCAATTAGCGGTGGATTCAAGTAATAACTGCAATTGAGCGCGAATAGCATGAAATTCCCAAATAAATCAGAAGGTCAACTTCAGTTTAAATTGCTTGCTGTTTGGTAAAGTCTTTTAGGCGGAATCCTAATGACCATAAAACAGTAAAATAACTGAATGCGCCAACAACGACAATCCAACTTAACCGGGTAGCGCGGATTAGTGTCGAATCGGTAAGCCATGAAGCATCATCTCCCGCGGCAAACCATAATACAATACCCATAATCGTTAATGCCGCCAGTATCTTAAGAAAGAAAATAAACCACCCCGGCTGCGGTTGATAAATATTATGATGACGTAACTTGTAATACAGCAATCCTGCATTAAGGCAAGCGCCTAAACCGATAGCGAGCGCCAACCCGGCATGTTTTAATGGAATAATAAAAGCGAGATTCATAAGTTGGGTTGCAATGAGAGTAATAACAGCGATCTTTACCGGTGTTTTAATATTTTGACGCGCATAGAATCCTGGTGCGAGCACTTTAACGAGGATTAATCCAAGCAATCCGGCACTATAGGCAATGAGTGCTTCACGTGTCATAAACACATCATGCGCTGTAAAAGCGCCATGATGAAAAAGGGTTGTAATGAGCGGGGTTGCCAGCAATGCTAATGCCAATGCTGCGGGTAAAGTGAGTAACATGGTCATGCGCAAACCCCAGTCAAGCAGACGGGAATATTCTTCGCGGCTATTGGTATTGTAATGGCGAGCTAGTGATGGAAGTAAAATAGTACCTAAGGCAACGCCAAGTAGACCGGCCGGAAATTCCATTAGGCGGTCAGCATAATAAAGCCAGGATACACTTCCGGTAATCAGTAGGGATGCAAAGATGGTATTAATGAGTAAACTAATTTGACTTACTGAAACGCCAAAAATTGCCGGCCCCATCAGTTTGATTACGCGCCAGACGCCGGTATCTGGATTTTTAAAGTGAAGTCGCGGTAATAACCTAAGACGCAATAGGAAAGGTATCTGGAAGGCGAGCTGCAATGCTCCGCCAATAAAAACTGCCCATGCCAAGGCAAGTATAGGCGGATTGAGCAGAGGTGCTAACCACAAGGTGCAACCGATAAATGATAGATTTAACAGTGCGGGCGTGATTGCGGGAACATTAAATTTTCCATAAGTATTAAGTATGCCTCCGGCTAATGCTACGAGCGATATAAAAAAAATGTATGGGAAAGTAATTCGTAGCAATTCAACTGTCAGATCAAATTTTTCGGCATTTGCCGAAAACCCCGGTGCACTGGTATAAATGATCAGCGGCGCAGCCAGTATCCCAACGAGCGTAACAAAAAACAATATAACCCCGAGCATTATGGTAATGTGGTCAATCAGGTTACGAGTCTCTTCGGCAGTACGGGTATTTTTATATTCGGCGAGTATCGGTACGAATGCTTGTGAAAATGCGCCTTCAGCAAATAACCGGCGCAACAAGTTGGGTATACGGAATGCAACAAAGAAAGCATCAGTCGCCATTCCTGCGCCAAAAAATCTTGCAATCAAGATATCGCGCAAGAAACCAAGAATGCGTGAGACAAAGGTCATGCTGCTAACCGCAGCAAGGGCTTTCAGTAGGTTCAAGGGGTGTTTTAACTTATCGCTAGTTGGGATTAGGATTGACCGATCCTAAGTAGTTAAAATAGACACTTGGTTAAACAAAAAATGTTTTTCTATATTTAGAAAAGATGTTTTAATTTCTGAAATAGATTTTCTTCAGACCAATGCCATTGTAAACAGTATTCTGCACCGAGTTTAGGATTCTTAATGTCCGCTTCAATCTTTGTATGTTGAGTGATAACTGGCGGTAGCAGCGCTTCTTCTTTTCCATTATATTTGAAAAAAAATCTGGCGGAGGAAATTGCACGCCCCTCTGGTAACTTAACAATCAGATGTAATCGTCGCGTATCATTATCCACGATGTGCGAGAGTGTGCCTTCACTTTGCGTAAAAGCATCCTCATATTCATAACATAGCGTTAAGTCAGAGCCATTAATTATCTTTAATTCAGGCGGAAGTTTCATGCATATTTCATAGTTTCCATTTTCTTTTCTTTTTTCAGCAGGCTCATCATTGTTAACTCTGAAATTGCTGATGCTTCCGATGGCTTGAATATTTCTAAACCAATATTCTGAATTATCAATATGACAGGCGGTTGTCATTTGTGTTTGTGTAACTGTCGCTTTACTTCCGCCTGTATCATGTATGGTGAGAATTTTATTCAGGTCAGAGATGGTAAATGCGAGTTTATTTTGTCTGATTTGATCATAAATTAGTGCTAACGCACTGATGGCAAATATCAGCCCAATCACTATGTAATCTGTCACTAAAGCAACGAGAATGCCAAAGATAACAAGCATTACATTGATGTAAAAAATAAGCTGGTTGGGTTTGTCGAACATTCAGGGCTCCTCAATTAGCTGGCAAGTTCATATTACGATATTATCGAAACGCTGAGTTTATCAGAGAGAGACGGTCAAAAAAAGCAAGAAGTATGAGTGGGTAAGGTTGATTTCGAAAGGCGTTACATAAAAAAATGGATTTGAAATAATGTTGTTAGCGAATTCAATTGTCAACCTGGGAAGCCACTGAGAATCTTTTTGAGAGGCTCAAATTTGAAATGCAACGTTGTATTTAGAAATGTATTAATTGAGCTTAACAATTCAGGTATCTTATAGATTATGGGTGCTCATGAATTTACTTTTAACTAAGATCAATAATGCACCATATCCATGATTAATCGTTGATAATTTCTATCTTTTCCGGATTGGTAGTTATGGAGCAATCTCTTGCCATATACTAAAGTTTGCATTGTTAAAGTCGTTAGAATCTACCAGTAATATCACTACAAAATAGTGATTATTTTTTGAAAATCAAACTTTTCTGGAATAGTGCAATGAAAATTCTTGTTAATTTCAAATCTGGGTTTAAACAAATATTTATTGTTCCAAAGTCGGTGCTAGCGGTTGAATTTAGGAATATGGCTAAAGAGATTGGCGGAAAAATCGACAGTATCGAATTTTCATTGCCTACTCGCCGTCAACAATCAAATTGTTCGAAATCAGAGTCTTCTGAAAGAATAGTTCGCTTGCCTGAAAGACGTTAAAGTCGAATTCAATTGTTGATTATTATTAGAATGGAATATCATCATCCATATCATCAAAACCGTTGGTATTCTTAACCGATGAAGAGCGCGTGGAAGTGGAGCTATCTTCTTCATGCTCAGGTGATTCAAAGTTGCCGCTACCTGAACGAGTACCCAACATTTTCATATCATTTGCAATAATATCAGTCGTGTAGCGTTCTACGCCATTTTTATCAGTCCATTTTCTGGTTTCTAATCTTCCTTCAATATATACAGATCGCCCTTTCTTTAAATATTCACCAGCAATTTCGGCGAGTTTGCGATAAAAAGTTACACGGTGCCATTCAGTTTTTTCTTGTTTTTCACCATTTTTGTCTTTCCAAGTATCTGTTGTGGCCACTGTTATATTTGTCACCGCGTCGCCATTTGACATATAGCGGGTCTCTGGATCTTTTCCGAGATTTCCGATGAGTATAACTTTGTTAACTGATGCCATTATGTTTCCTCCGCAAGCAATTTAATTACTTTTTCTTCATCAAATCCTCTCATGTCAACTTTTAAATAGGCTACTCCTTCGTTAACCAGTATTAATGCTTCATATACACCAGGAATTGCAGCAAGCCGACGTGATAATTCTTTTGATTTGTTTACATCCATTTCTTGCACATGATACATCTTAGAGCGAACCGGGGCGGGTGTTTTCATCGTGATCGCAAGTATTAACCACACTATTAATAGCAAGCTGCAAAACGCAAATAGTGCATGACTTCCATGCGCACCAAATAGATAACCACCACTTGCGGCGCCTATGAATGCTCCCAGGAATTGGGTGCTACTGTAAATACCAATTGCGGTTCCTTTCGCGCCCACAGGAGCAATTTTAGATATTAGCGATGGTAAGCTGGCTTCCAGCAAATTAAAAGCGCTGAAGAAAACCAATAAAGCTATTACAGTTCCCCAAATGGAATCAGAAGTGATTGCCAGCAAGACTTGCCCCACCAGCAATATAGCAATTGCTGCTATAAAAACAGGTTTCAGTTTTGCTTTTTTCTCGGCGTAAATGATTGCTGGGATAATAAAGACAATGGACAAGACGAGCACCGGAAAATAAATTTGCCAATGATTATTGGCTGCCATTCCTGCTTGTCGCAAAGTGAGCGGTACTACCAGCCATAACGCCATCAGTGTCGCATGTAAAGCAAAAATGCCGTAATTTAATCGCAGTAGTTGCGTGTTGCGTAATACATTCGCAAAACTGGCAGCCGATGTTTCTGTATCTGAATGGAAGCGGCTAATTTGTGGGTCAGGAATAATTTTTTTTACCACAATGATTGCTAGAACAGCCAATATGCCTGTCATAGCAAATATCCCCGGCACACCAATCCACTGATTCAGAATTGGGGCAACAATAAGGGAAATAGCAAAAACAGTTCCAATGGTCATTCCTATGGTGGCCATTGCTTTGGTGCGATGTTCCTCACGAGTTAAATCTGCGGCAAGCGCCATCACGGCAGCTGAGATCGCGCCAGCACCTTGAATGATACGTCCCAGTATTACCCAGTAAATATCAATTGCGAAAGCTGCGACCAAGCTTCCCAAGGCAAATAAAATCAATCCTAGGTATATGACGGTTTTGCGGCCGATTTGATCAGACAACCAACCAAATGGTATTTGCAGAATAGCTTGGGTAAGTCCGTATGCTCCGAGTGCAATCCCGACCAGCGTATAGTTGTCTCCACCGGGTAACTCTTCAGCATAAAATGCAAATACTGGCAAAATGATAAATAAACCCAGCATTCGCAAGCCATAAACACCAGCCAGTCCAATGGTGGCGCGAAGTTCCGCTGGAGACATTTTTTCAGATGAAGGCGCAGCTATCATGAATCAGGTTGTGATATATCCAAAAAATTGGGTATATTAACAGGTTGACTCTTACATAGATAGTTCATGGAATCCATAAAAATACGCGGTGCGCGCACCCATAATTTGAAAAACATCCACCTTGATTTGCCCCGTAATAAGCTTATTGTTATTACCGGATTATCGGGTTCAGGTAAATCATCATTGGCTTTTGATACGCTCTATGCGGAAGGGCAACGTCGTTATGTGGAGTCTCTCTCCGCTTATGCGAGGCAATTTTTGCAATTGATGGAGAAACCCGATGTCGATCTAATCGAAGGGCTTTCTCCGGCAATTGCCATCGAACAAAAAGCAACTTCGCATAATCCGCGCTCAACCGTGGGTACGGTAACTGAAATCCATGATTATCTGCGCTTGTTATTTGCGCGCGTTGGCGATCCCTTTTGTCCGCAGCATAACATTGTGTTGACCGCGCAAAGTGTTTCACAAATGGTCGATCATGTGCTTCAGCTTCCTCAAGATACACGTTTGATGATTCTTGCGCCACTGATCGTAGAACGTAAAGGTGAACAAGTCGAATTGCTTGATGAGCTTCGCGCACAAGGATTTGTTCGTTTGCGGATTGATAATGAAGTATACGAAATCGATGCATTACCAAAGCTGCAAAAAAACAAAAAACATACTATAGATATCGTAATTGATCGCTTGAAAGTGTCTCATGAAGCCAAACAGCGGCTTGCGGAATCATTTGAAGTGGCGCTAAGACATTCTGATGGGCGGGCTTTGGCGATTGAAATGGATAGCGGCCATGAACATCTCTTTTCTGCAAAATTTAGCTGCCCTGTATGCAGTTATTCTCTGTCCGAACTGGAGCCCAGATTATTCTCATTTAATAATCCATTGGGTGCTTGTCATAAGTGTGATGGTTTAGGGCAGATCACTTTTTTTGACCCAGGACGTGTCGTAGCTTTTCCGCATCTATCGTTGGCTGCTGGTGCGGTAAGAAATTGGGACCGGCGCAATCAATTCTATTTTCAACTATTAACAAGCTTGGCAGAGCACTATCAATTTGATTTGGAGGCTCCATTTGAAAGTTTGGACGAATCTGTTCGTAACATTATTTTGTACGGATCGGGTAAAGAAAAAATACCAATTTGCTATTTAACGGAGAATGGCCGCAAGCGACAGGAAACGCATGCTTTTGAGGGGATAATACCCAATCTGACACGGCGTTATAAAGAAACCGAATCACAAACAGTTCGCGAAGAACTGGCAAAATACCTCAATAACAAGATCTGCCCGGAATGCCAAGGGACAAGATTGTGTCAAGCGGCGCGCCATGTGCATGTTGCGGGACAAGCAATATACCAGATCAGTGCGTTCCCATTGAAAAAAGCCAAGCTGTTTTTTGATCAAATCGAATTGTCTGGCCACAAGCAATCCATCGCAGAGCGTATCGTCAAGGAAATTTCCAATCGTTTGCAATTTCTCAATGATGTTGGGCTGGATTATTTATCTTTGGATCGTTCCGCTGATACCCTTTCAGGGGGGGAATCCCAGCGTATCAGGCTAGCCAGCCAAATCGGTTCCGGGCTGACAGGGGTCATGTATGTTTTGGATGAACCTTCCATTGGTTTACATCAGCGCGATAATGGACGTTTATTGCAAACACTTCAGAACTTGCGGGATTTAGGAAACAGCGTCATTGTGGTCGAACATGATCAAGATGCCATACAAATCGCAGATCATGTTGTCGATATGGGACCCGGGGCTGGTGAGCATGGCGGCTTCGTAATTGCGCAAGGCGCTCCGCAAGCTATTTGTGATAATGATGATTCTCTGACCGGTCTATTTTTATCCGGAAAGCGATCGATTGAGATACCGTCCAAGCGGCACCAGCCAAGCGAAGACCGGATACTGCGAATAGAAGGCGCTTGTGGCAACAATCTTAAGAATATTACGTTGAATTTGCCAGTCGGCTTGTTTGTTTGTATCACAGGTGTTTCGGGATCCGGAAAATCCACGCTAATCAATGAAACATTGTATCGCGCGGTAGCGCGTCACTTATACGCCAGCAACACTGAGCCAGCACCTTATCAGCATATTGAAGGTCTGGCTTTTTTCGATAAAGTTATCAACATGGATCAAAGCCCGATTGGACGTACGCCGCGTTCAAATCCAGCTACCTACACCGGATTATTTACACCAATTCGCGACTTATTTGCCGGTGTGCCACAAGCGCGCGAACGTGGCTATGCACCTGGACGGTTTTCTTTTAATGTCAAAGGTGGGCGATGCGAAGCATGTCAGGGCGATGGTGTAATTAAAGTTGAAATGCATTTTCTTCCTGATATCTATGTGACGTGTGATGTATGTCATGGACGCCGATATAACCGGGAAACCTTGGAGATTCAGTATAAGGGTAGAAATATCAATGAAATATTGCAGATGACAGTTGAAAATGCCCTTGAATTTTTTGCGTCAATTCCAGTCGTTGCGCGTAAGTTACAAACGCTAATGGAGGTTGGGCTTGGTTATATTACTTTAGGCCAATCCGCCACGACGCTTTCCGGAGGAGAAGCACAACGGGTAAAACTTTCCTTGGAGCTTTCTAAGCGTGATACAGGGCGAACCTTGTATATTCTGGATGAACCGACTACCGGTTTGCATTTTCAGGATATCGATCTGCTTTTGAAAGTTCTCCACAGATTGAGAGACCATGGTAATACCGTCGTAGTGATCGAACATAATCTGGATGTTATAAAAACTGCTGACTGGATTATCGATTTAGGTCCAGAGGGCGGTGATGGGGGCGGCTGCATTGTTGCAGAAGGTACGCCGGAAGTGGTCTCAGACCATAAAAACAGTTATACCGGTCATTATTTGAAAGCTATGCTCGCAAAATGAATCCGTGTAACTTTCTCCTGGAAAGCTTTTCAGTTGCAGTCAAAGCGGCCGATCCGCTTCATGTTTTACCGCAGCAGCTTCCAGACCCTCCAAAAGGTCGCACACTTGTCGTTGGCGCAGGCAAAGCAGCCGCCGCCATGGCGCTGGCTGTTGAAGATTATTGGCCCGCTAGTGCTCATTTGGAAGGTTTGGTTATTACCCGCTACGGGCATAAGCTGCCAACGCGAAGAATTAGCGTAATTGAAGCCGGGCATCCGATTCCTGATATAAATGGAGAGCGCGCATCGCGGCAGATCCTATCCGCAGTAGGAGCGTTGAGATCGGAAGATTTGTTGTTATGCCTATGGAGTGGCGGGGGATCAAGCTTGCTTGCATTGCCTATTGCCGGTGTTTCATTGCAGGAACTTAAAGATTTAACACTGCAGTTATTGAAGTGTGGTGCAAGTATTCAGGAAATCAACACTGTTCGCAAACATTTATCGGCAATTCAAGGCGGTAAGCTTGCCGCGGCTTGCAAGGCGCCCATATTGGCTTTAATTATTTCCGATGTGACTGGGGATGAAGTAACGCATATTGCATCCGGTCCATGTTCGCCCGATCCAACTACTTTGTCAGACGCGCTTGCTGTTTTGGATCGCTATGATTTGAATGTTTCGGAAGCGGTGACACAGATTTTCTTAACGAGCGATTCGTCAGCTGAAACACCGAAACCTGGTTCTTCCGCTTTTAATAATGTAGAAAATAGAATCATTGCAAATGCTCACCAATCTTTGATTGCATCACAGAATTACTTCCAGAGTGTCAATCTTAATACCTTAGTATTGGGCGATACGGTTACTGGCGAATCTCGCGAAATTGCCAAAAGCTATGCGGCATTGGTCAGAGAAATATGCTTTTATCCGCAGTCGATAAAAACACCTATAGTGCTTTTATCGGGTGGTGAAACGACCGTTACCATCAAAGGCGATGGACGTGGAGGCCGTAATTCCGAGTTTTTATTATCACTGCTGATCGAGTTAGGTGGTCTGGAGCGAGTTCATGCGCTTGCATGCGATACCGATGGTATTGATGGTACAGAAAATAATGCAGGGGCGTTCATCACGCCTGATTCGCTAATTCGAGCTGGTAAGTTAGGATTGAATGCCGCCTCATTTCTTTTGAATAATGATGCTTACACATTTTTTGAGCATTTAAACAGTCTCGTTATTACTGGTCCGACCTACACCAATGTCAACGATTATCGCGCCATTATCGTCACCTAGTCGGATAGTTATGATTCTTGTCAATTTGTATCGAAGACAGTATTAATCCTTCTTGGAACCATTTATTTATCACATATTCATAGAATTGGTGATTTCTCACTGACTTGGAGGTTGATGCCAATTTTTTTCCATCATGCGTCAAAAGGACATGTCCCAAATCTAACTGATTATTTTTATTATTTTTAAAACCTATTTTGGTAGGCCTGCCAAAATAAAATAATCGCGTATGTTTACCAAATCCCTTTTTAATATACCCATAAGGCTCGAATATAATTAAATCGAGTTCTTCTAGGCGTTTTAGAGTGGCAAGAGTAATTCCTTGTTTTGTATAGATTCCATCTTCGATATCAAAAACAAGTGGTAGAGGATCTCCTTGAATCCATATGAATTGGCATAATGATTCAAAAAGCCGCCTATCCGAATCACTGAGTCTTGATTCACGCTTATTGGAGACTAAAGCTCGCCTTATTCGAAGAATCAGTTTGGAAATAATGAATTGTATTAATACAGTAAATAAATTACCGTTTTTCATGCCTCCGTTAGTCTCCTGATTTTGCATCCTTTTTCTCAGAAGTTACTTCGGTATCTTGAGGTTCCGGAGAAGAAATACCCGTTTGGAAATTATTATCTGCTTGATCATCAGTTTTACTTCTAGATTTCGAGGGTTCTTTGATCTTGCGGGATTTTATCTCTTTATTAATTTCAGAAAGAAAGGCAATGTTATCTTTACGTTGTTTGTCACTTCTATACCAGGCGACACAGGTGATCGTACCCATTATGATTACTGTGACATTCATGATATCGACACCATCGAAAAAGATGAATACAACGCCGGTGGAAATGGCAAATGCGCCTAGAAATGCTGTTAATAACCATAACTTTGATCCCGACCCCGATTCATTATATCGTTTACTCCACGCCTCAAGATTGTCACGGGTAGAGATCAGCTCTTCATCCGTCCATTTTTTCATACTCATTTTTTAGAATCTCCATTGAGAATTATTAGTATTTCTGAAGTATAAATTGATAGTGAGAAAAAAACTAACAAGATTTATTTGAGGCAATAAAAAAGGCACCTTATGGTGCCTTTTTTATTAGATTAGCTTTGTTTAGAAGTTGTGACGCATACCAACAGTGTAGGTATTGCTGTCTCTGAAGACATTTGCTCGGTCATCAACCATGCCTCGTTGATAGCCGCCGAAAAGACTGGAGCGCTTGCTGAGGTTGTGTATCAAACCAACAGTGAAAGTGCTTACTTCACGTTTAGCTGCTGTTGCAGTTGCATTCGCTTCAGACATACCACCTTGTGCAATGATACTGGTGTTACCCCAGTCATACTGACCGCCCGCAAACCAAAGGTGGCCATCGCCTCCCAGATTCATTGCAGAATTACATTGTGAGCGTGTGTCAGGAAGTCCTGATCCAGGATTTCCTAATGCAGCTGCAGTAGAACACGTAGCAGCACCGATTGCATTACTAACTCTTTCATATTGACCACTGAGTCTGAAGTTTTGGAAACTCCAAGATGCGCCACCCCGCCACACATGCTCATTGTTATTTAATCCAGTGGTTGTCCTCTGCCGGGTGCTTAGATTGTCACGCGAATAACCGCCAAATACGCCAAGATTGTGGCCTTGTACTTGTGCTTCATATTTACCCGCAACTTGAAAGTCCCATTCGCCATCTTCACCACCGGAATTTGATTGACTGCCTTGGAAACCACTGGATGGGGAAATGAAATTTGCTGGATCCAGTCTATTGGCATCACCTGGCATCAAAATACCGGCAAAGCTAAAGCCTTCAACTTTTGGCGAATCATAACGCACAGCGCTATTCACAAAAGTCTGAGCGCCAGAACCCAAACCATTTGCAGATGCGGTCATGGTACCACCACTGCCGGAAGCTTGCAGAGTCGTGTATGCAAATGGATCGATTGTCATACCACCTGCAAAATCTTTAAATGGAGATTGGATGCGGCCGAATTTCACTTCACCCCAATTATCGTTAGCTAAACCAACCCAACGTTCACGAGCAACACCTAAATTACCGCTACCGGTATTAAAACCATATTCAACGCGCGCCTTTGCTTTCAATCCGCCACCTAACTGCTCGGTAATATGCGCGCCAAATCTTGAACGGCCTGTATCATCACCGATAAGTGCTTGGCTACTTTGTTTATCGTAGTTGACTGTAGCATATTCAGCTTGCACACTACCAAAAATCGTTACATTGGTTCCTTGTGCCGATGCAACCATTGGTGCTGCAAGTGCACCAGCTACTGCCAGCGATATAAGTTTCTTCTTCATGCGGAAGTTCTCCTTTAAAGTTAAAGTGACTGGGGCTGTCTAGTTGCCTTGCTGCACTCTGGTGGAATGCACCCCTGTTATTCGGACTCTCACGGTAAGAGAGTTTGATTAGATTGTGCCTAACACTGAATTAGACTGCAACAAAAACTGCGGTATTTGTAAATAAAATAACAACTATGTTGCAATTAAGCAACATAGTTGTTATTCAAAAGGCTATCGCCCGAATTGTTTATTTAGAGAATCGAAGTATACAGAGGTAAATCTTGCGGAATGAAATATCAACTTGATCAAGTAAGAAGAGTAGGAATTAGAGTTACCGCAGATACAGTTTACGTATGTCTCACATAACACTATGTGAGAATTACTTACTTATAATTAATGCGAAAACGCTTTTTCATATAAGTAAGCATTTCTCTGAACTATATCACATAGATATGATGCAACTTACTAATTATTTTCCGTACCCTTTTCCGGCGAACTTTGTGCTTCATCTTTGTTGTCGAGGGTCGGCTCAGAATCCCTTGGAGCGTAGGCGGAAGGAGGCGGTTTATCCATTGGATAGCCGTCTAAGCTTTTCTTTCCTTCGCATGCAGTTAATGCTAACACTGCAAGTGCAGTGGTTAAAAGTGAAAATTTAATCATTTAATCTCCCGTTTGTATTGGTTTACGAGCAATAGCATAATCGAAGTAGTTTGATTATACAAATTTGAGTTAAACAATTAAAAATACCTTGATACCATATAAATGATAACGCAGTTAAAGATAATAATCGTTGTATCGAAGTAGCACCTTAACAACAACCATCTAGTAGTTAGATGGTTGTTGCGGACAGCTTTATATCACACTACCTATTTAGGTGCACCTTCACGTTCATCCATGAAGCTAGGTGGATATTGACCGGGTTTAGGTTCACCGCAGCCAATTAAAAAAGTTACTAAAAGGGTAGCAATCAATATAGAGTATTTCATATCATTTATCTCCTATATATTCAAAAATTATAAAAATTTTGACGAAAAATAAATTACGTAAAAAAACTCTTTGGTCATTCTAATACAAGAAAGACCAATTTCTTAATACCAGAATAAGATAATGCTGTCCAGAAGAATTCGACAAATTAAAATCGCAATCAAGGTAACAACTTGAGATTAGCTGCCGAGATAGCCATTAACATACCATTGATAAAGGATTTTTTGGGCCGCACTGCTCAGGTCGACAGGTGGTAAAAGTTTTCGGCTATCAGCAAGCTCAATCAATTCTTTGTATGTTTTAGCGCTAACCCCATACATTTCACCATTAATAAAAAACTTATTCTTGCCACTTAAAATCCTGCTTTTTAGATCAAGTTGCACGCCATTCTTTTTAATCTTTTGGTTAAATATGAGGGGTAATAACGGATTGGCAGGTTGACCAAAAAAAATGTGCGACTTCGGTTCTGAAAGATAAACGCCGAGAAAATTTTCAATATCGTGACGATCCCATTTTATTTTCTTTAAAATTGAATTTGCTCGCGATTGCATGGCCGTACTGATTTCTGAAGGGTGTGCTTGCGGCTGAAGATCAGGGTCCGAATACCAGCCTTTTGTAACTAAATTTTCTTCTAGATATATAAGAAATTGTGCTATCAGTTCGTGATGACTAGGTGCCCGGAAGCCAATGGAATATGTCATGCAATCTTTTAATGCAATACCGTGATGCGCGTAATTGGGCGGTAAATAAAGCATATCACCTGCTTTAAGCTCCCATTCTTGTTGTGGTTGAAAATTTTTTAATATTTTAAGCGGGGCATCAGGTACGAGCTGATGCTCTTGCTGCGCAGAAATTTGCCAAAGCTTGATTCCGATGCCTTGTAATAAAAAAACATCATAGGAATCAACATGCGGCCCGATCCCGCCACATTGTGGTGCATAGCTTACCATCAGGTCATCGAGGCGAGCATATGGAATGAAGCTAAATTTTGAAAGCAAATCATAAGCTGACGGCAGAAAGTGATTAACGTCTTGAACTAACAGAGTCCAGTTTTTTTTTGGCAACTTAATCAAGTCATGATCACTGAATGGTCCATGCTTAAGATTCCATTTGCTGTTTTTCTGGATAACAAGACGGGATTGAGCGTCTTCATGACATGCAAGCTTCATGAGTTCTGTGCGTGTTAATAAGCCATTGAAGCCAGGTATTGCATTTCTAATTAACAAGGGCTGCTTCTGCCAATAGTTGCGCAAAAAGTCTTCTGGGGCCATTCCTCCTAAAGTAGACGTGTTTATGTTATTAATATTTAATTCCCCACAATTCTTCGAGCCGTTTGTCACGCCCGCAGCTTTTACGGTAATACGCATATCTGAGCGGATTTCTAATGTAATAATTCTGATGATATTCTTCTGCTGGATAAAATTCAGATACAGGTAAAATTTCCGTTGCGATTGGTTGGGTAAATTGACGGGATGTTTCCAATGCCTTTTTTGAAGCTTCCGCTATTTTTTTCTGACTAGGGCCATAATAAAAAATAGCGCTACGATACTGAGGGCCGACATCGCAAAACTGCTGATTAGGAGTCAGTGGATCAATTGTTTGCCAAAATGCTTCAAGGAGTTTGGAGAAATTGGTTTGAGTGTTATCAAAAGTAACTTTTACAGCTTCAATATGCCCCGTCACTCCTGAAGAAACTTGTTCGTATGTCGGATTTGCTGCGGTACCTCCAATATAACCAGATATTGTAGATAACACTCCCGGCAATTTATCAAAATCAGATTCAGTGCACCAGAAACAGCCACCTGCGAAAATTGCAAACTCGAAATTTTCGTTGATTATTTCCGTTGCTTTGTTTTCAGGTGCTTCGGTCAAATGATGATCGGGTTTACAAGCGCTCAATATTAATACTGCTAGTAACAATATGCTGTGGAGCTGTCGATAAAGGCAGATACCCACTAATTACTCCCTAAGTGCGGGTAAGTGATCAGTTTTTAAAACAAATTTTAGTGCCAAGCCATTATTGCACCAACGCTCACCCCGTGGTGGCGGACCATCGTTAAACACATGCCCTTGATGCCCGCCGCACCGTGCACAGTGATATTCAGTCCGCAGGAAAATTATCTTAATGTCGGGTTTGGTGCTGACATGACCTGAGATAGGTTGTGTGAAGCTTGGCCATCCCGTTCCGCTGTCGTATTTATACTGACTTTCGAATAATGGTAAGTAGCAGGCAGCGCAGATAAAAGTTCCTTCTCGATGTTCGTGAATTAATTCGCTGCTGCCCGGTTTCTCGGTATGATCTTCAAATAATATGCTGTAAGCTTCTGATGTTAGCAGTTCGCGCCATTTCTTATGCGTCTTGATAAGAGGTTCGATCATAATTTGTCCACTACTATTCCGTGCAATTGATCGAGTGGATACTGCCGTTCCAAAAGCGGTTAATGCTGTAACTATACTCATACCACGGAGAAAAGTGCGCCGTTTCATAAGAAATTTGTAAACTCCTTAATCACGCTCAATAGTTTATCGGATAAATTATAATAGATTGTAAACGACCCTGATTCGAAGTCTGAGATAATTATTCTAGACTACATTACCTGGATTAACTCTGCATGCAGACAGGTAAACAAATCCTGTATCATCGCAATTTTAGAATTATAGCTTAGCCTAAATGAAAATCACTTTTCTGGAATTTGAACAAAATATTGCAGAATTTGAGTCAAAAATAGATGAATTACGTTATGCGCAAGATGACTCTGCACTGGATATTTCAGCCGAAATTTCACGCCTTCAAGCGAAAAGTCAATCGCTTACAAAAGGTGTTTATGCAAAATTGACACCGTGGCAAATTTCACAAGTTGCTCGTCATCCACAGCGACCATATACATTGGATTATATTGAGCGCTTATTTTCCGATTTTGAAGAATTGCACGGCGACCGTAATTTTGCCGATGATCATGCAATTGTAGGAGGATTGGCGCGATTTAATGGTCAGACAGTAATGGTAATTGGTCATCAGAAAGGACGGGATACCAGAGAAAAAATTTACCGTAATTTTGGTATGCCTAAACCAGAAGGTTATCGTAAAGCTTTGCGTTTAATGCGATTAGCTGAAAAATTCTCGATTCCGTTGATATCTTTTATTGATACTCCGGGCGCATATCCGGGTATTGATGCAGAAGAACGAGGGCAATCCGAAGCGATCGGTAAGAATCTATATGTTTTGGCGGAGCTTAGAGTTCCAATTATCTGCCTTATTATAGGAGAAGGAGGATCAGGCGGAGCCTTAGCTGTTGCTGTCGGAGATGTCGTGCATATGCTTCAATACGCTACCTATTCTGTAATTTCCCCTGAAGGTTGTGCATCGATTCTATGGAAAAGCGCGGATAAAGCACCAGAAGCTGCTGAGATCATGGGTATCACCGCCGATCGGTTAAAAGCCATGAATTTGATCGATAGCATCATTACTGAACCGATTGGTGGAGCACATCGCGATTACGGTGCGATTATGCAGTCGGTAAAAACTGTGTTACAAGACTCTCTTCGCAAGCTCCAGGATTATTCTATCGATGCG
Source organism: Nitrosomonas sp. (assembly GCA_008015565.1). Lineage (GTDB taxonomy): Bacteria > Pseudomonadota > Gammaproteobacteria > Burkholderiales > Nitrosomonadaceae > Nitrosomonas. Next base: position 24,958 of record SSFV01000046.1, read on the forward strand.
CTTCTTGAAAAACGCCTGGAACGACTCATGGCATATGGTTCATATAAGGAAGTTAAACTCGAATAACTTGGTGTGTAATATTAAAGAAGTATTACTTGCACATATTAAAACAGATAATCACTTAATAATTGCTCTAAGCGGCGGCATTGATTCGGTGGTATTGCTGCACATACTGTCTACGCTAGCCAAGCAGTTACCAATTAAGTTGTCTGCTGTACATGTGAATCATGGTATTAGCACCAATGCTCATTTATGGAGCAAATTCTGCTGCAATCTTTGTTATGCGTTAGGCATTCCTATTCATGTAGCATATTTACAACTCAGAAAAGAGTCCGGCAAGAGTCTTGAAGCTATTGCGCGAGATGAGCGGTATCGTATTTTCAGTAGCTTGCGTGCTGACTATGTGGTACAAGCACACCACTTAGATGATCAGGTTGAGACCCTATTATTGCAATTGCTTCGTGGCGCAGGAATTAGAGGGCTCAGTGCGATGCCGGTCGTGCGGAAACAAACTTTTGCTGATGCGCCAAAAATTTTTCGACCTTTGCTTGAAGTTTCACGAAGTGTGATTGAATGCTACGCGCAACAGAATAATTTAATGTGGATGAATGATGAGAGTAATGACAGCATTCGCTTCGATAGAAATTTTTTGCGTCATGAGATTTTGCCGTTAATTAAAAAACGCTATCCCAATTGTACTCAGACACTCTCTCGCAGTAGCCGTCATTTGGCGGAAGCATCGTCTCTATTAAGCGAATTGGCGGAAATGGATGGATCCGGTTTTTTATATGCAGGTGAGCTGCAAATTGAGAAGTTACGCAAGCTGAGTTTTGCACGTGCAAAGAATCTGTTTCGTTATATTTTGATACAGCGAGGTGCGGATTTACCCAGTACAGTTAAGCTGGAAGAAATTTTGAAACAGCTTCTGTCATTGTCATCGGATAATAATTTTCATTTTAGCTTTGGCAATACTGAAATTCGTTCATTCAGAGGGGCGGTTATAATTTTGCCTCGGAGAAAGAATGTAGAATGTGTTGATCACTACCAATACATTTGGAATGAGGAAGCATTTTCATCGCTCCGCTACTTGAATGGTACGATTGATTTCATGCAAGTGGAAAACCAAGGTATAAACCAGCAAAAATTACTCAATCGAAAAATTACAATACGATTAAGGCAAGGTGGAGAACGTTTTATGCCGGTTTGCAATCGTCCACGAAGAAGCTTGAAAAAAATATTACAAGAAGCTTCGATCCCATCGTGGGAGCGTTCAGTTATGCCGTTGCTGTTTTGTGACGAAAAGTTGGTTTGGGTGCCGGGAATCGGCATTGATTGTGAATTTCAAGTAGAATCCGGCGCATCGGGTGTGTTGCCAATATGGAATCCTGGTTGAGCGGTAGCTTTCCTAAAAATATTAGAAATTATGAAAAACATTAATTGTGTCACAATCAATACTTTCTTTAAGGAAGCCCAATGATTTTAGTTACCGGTGGTGCAGGTTTTATAGGAAGTAATTTTATTCTAGACTGGTTAGCGCAATCGAATGAAGAAATTGTAAACCTGGATAAGCTAACCTATGCAGGCAATTTGCAAAATTTGTCATCACTGGCTGATGATCCGAGATATTTCTTTGTGCAAGGTGATATCGGAGATACGCATTTAGTAGAGAAATTATTGATCGAACGTCAGCCAAGAGCAATTATAAATTTTGCTGCAGAAAGTCATGTGGATCGGTCAATTCATGGTCCTGAGGATTTTATGCAAACCAATATCCTGGGAACATTCCGGTTATTGGAAGCGGTGCGTGTTTATTGGCATGATCTGCTTGATACCGCAAAAAACAGTTTTCGTTTTCTCCATGTATCAACTGATGAAGTTTACGGTTCATTGATACAAGATGAGCCTGCATTTACTGAAGAACATCGCTATGCGCCTAACAGTCCTTATGCAGCCAGTAAAGCTGCTAGCGATCACTTAGTACGTGCCTATTTTCATACCTATGGCTTGCCTGTACTCACCACAAATTGCTCCAATAACTATGGCCCTTTTCAATTTCCTGAAAAATTAATTCCTTTGATGATTGTTAATGCAGTTGCAGGCAAATCTTTACCCGTTTATGGTGATGGCTTACAAATACGAGATTGGTTGTATGTGGCTGATCACTGCAGTGCACTTCGACGCGTTTTGGAAGCCGGCAGCTTGGGTGAAACTTATAATATTGGCGGCTGGAATGAAAGAACGAATATTGAAATCGTGCATACAATTTGTAACTTATTGCAAGAACTTAATCCCGATTCTTCTCCTCATGATTTAATCACCTATGTCAAGGATCGGCCCGGACATGACCGTCGTTATGCAATTAATGCAACAAAAATTGAGCGTGAGTTAAATTGGAAACCAATTGAGACATTCGAAACAGGTATTTGTAAGACCATTTATTGGTATCTCAATAATCAGCAGTGGATAGCAGATGTTCAAACCGGCGCTTATCGTGCGTGGATAGCAAAAAACTATGCTGAACTGCCGCAATGAAAATTTTATTATTTGGTACAAATGGTCAAGTCGGTTGGGAGTTGCAGAGAAGCCTGGCACCGTTGGGAGAATTAATTGCTTTGAGCTCGGGGAGTAGCGATTTTTGTGGTGATCTTGCTAATCCTAGCGGAGTTAAGCAAACGATACGAAAAATTAAACCCGATATCATTGTTAACGCGGCGGCATATACATCTGTGGATAAAGCAGAAAGCGAAGTGGAGCACGCTCATATTTTGAATGCTCAAGCTCCAAGTGTGCTCGCACAAGAAGCACGGGAATTGAATGCCTGTTTGGTACATTATTCAACTGATTATGTTTTTAATGGTAATGGCGGCCTACCCTATGTTGAAACAGATGCTACAGATCCCATCAATGTGTATGGCAAGACTAAACTGGCAGGTGAAAATAATATTATTGCTTCGGGTTGTTCATATTTAATATTTCGTACTAGCTGGGTTTATGCGACCCATGGAAACAATTTCATTAAATCGATACTTCGATTGGCGCAGCAGCGTGATAAATTAACAGTAGTCGATGACCAGATTGGCTCACCCACAGGTGCCGAATTAGTTGCGGATGTTACTGCAAATATTCTGTATTCATTAAGATATCAACCCAAAGTAAACGGTATATATCATTTAGTGGCCAGAGGTTATATATCTTGGTATCAATTTGCTAAATTTATAATAGAGCATGCAAGGCATGCAGAATTTACATTAAAGACTCAGCTCGATACTTTGCTGCCAATAGCAAGTGCTGATTTTCCTTTGCCAGCAAAGCGTCCTCTTAATTCCCGACTCAATACCTGTAAGTTGGAAAATCAATTTGGCTTAAATTTGCCTGTTTGGCAAGCAGGCGTGTCTCGTACCATTAAAGAGATATTAAGTAAGGAGTTATAACAATTGAGATGAGGATGTTTTTTTAATGAATTCGTGCTGATCAGTTCAACTATCATTTCCGAAGACTATACGAAATCAATAAGATTTGTGAAAGTTTATTGGTTGTCAGCATAATCTGTTTTAGCTTATAGCACGACCTGTAAATTTTTCATTTCAGATTAATATTCTGATTTTTTTGTTATACAATCCCGAGCTTAATTATTTAGGCGAAATAACTGAGCATGCCTGTTCGGATTGATTTACAGATAATAAATTTGGAGAAGATATGAAAATAGTTGTTAGAAGTGGCTGGGCAACAAAATTTTGTGGAATGATTTTGGCTTCTTTTTTTGCATTTCCGGCATATGCGCAATTAATGCTTGCACATGAAGGTCATCATGACGCTGGCGGTTGTACAATTAAAACGGGGGAATTTCCGGTAACATTTAGTGCATATGAAGTACCAGAAGGTGGGTTACCGCCGATGCACTCATTTTGCGAAAATTTACCAAACATAGGTAAAGTTAATTTAACTATTGAATTACCACAACAAGCACGCCAAATTCCTCTGGCTGTGCGACTTGTTAAGGAAGATCATAGTGGCCATTCTGGTGAAAAACATGGCGCTGAGAAAAAGTCAGCAGCAGATGAACACGAAGGTCATGAAGGTATGAATCATGAAGCCCATGCAGATCATGACGCGGTTGAACATGGTATTGTCTATATGCCACCTGAAGTGCACAATTCCGGAATTATTGTTGTTGCAGCTAACATACAAGAAAAAGGTCAATATGCAATTCAACTGGAAAAGAAAGATGATGCGGGTAATGTTAAAACTATAGTGCGTATTCCTCTTAATGTTGGCAAGGGTGGTGGTCACGGCAGTCATGGCGGTGGTTTTGGAATGGTAGGTATAGCACTTATTGTTATTGCGGGTGGTGTCGCGGCTTTTTATTTTCTGCGGCGCAAAAAAGTAACTGAGACGTCGGCCTAATATTGCATTTAAAATTTGATTTAACTTTTTGATATGATGGCCCCGAGTTAGTTTACTCGCATGCATTTTGCTGGCTGAAGTTAGTGCAACATAATTAATTGAATTTACTTAGAGAACAGCTGCGGTTAAATTTTAAGTATTTTTTATCAAAGGAAATTACTTGACACTATAAAAATGGCTGAGTTAGTCTAGAGGCGGACGAGGTCATTGAGGTATTATCGGTGGTGAAGTGAAGCGCTGAAGAATAAGAAGAAGAGGGTGGTAATTATGGTAAAACAAAGGAGAGAGAGATGAATGCCAAGTTATGGCTAAGGATAGGAGTATT
>SSFV01000015.1 GCA_008015565.1 Nitrosomonas sp.
ATTGAAGCAACGCGTGTAGGTGCCTTTGGTTGTTTAGAGAAACCGATACCGCTGCAAAAGCGGTTAAGGACCGTCATTAAGGCTTTGCGAGGCGGGCAAAGTAAGCAGCACATGGCACTCTCGCTCGCTAGCTTGGGCAAAGGGGCTTTAATTGCGGAGCTAAGAAAAAAATTAGAACAGGTTATTAATTTGAAGTCGCCGTTGTTATTAATGGGGGAACCTGGTGTTGGTGCGGAAATTTGCGCTCGTTTTTTGCACCGCCCTAATACGCCTTGGGTAGAACCGGAAACCTTAACATCTTTGGCCGATTCGCCGCTTGATTTATTAGAACTGGCACGTGATGGTTTATTGTTTCTTAAGGATATAGGCGATATTAATAAATTAGCGCAAAAAGGCTTGTTGCTGTTGTTAAGCAAGTTGGATAAATATAACGTGAGGCTGGTTTGTGCAACGTCACAACCGCTAGCTGAATTAGCGGCGCAAGGTGTTTATTTGCCTAAGCTATTTGAGACACTCAGCGGTCTTAGCATTGGAATTCCGCCATTGAGAGCGCATCGTGAAGATATCCCAGAATTAGCTAACCAAATTCTGTCGCGTTTCGTTGAGTCGGGTGAAGCATCTTCATCTCTGCAATTCACTACTGCTGCATTAAATTGTTTACGAAATTATGACTGGCCGGGTAATTTGACACAGCTCACGGGCGTAGTGCATTCTTTAGCATTAACATGTACAGGTGATGAAATTTCAGTTGATGCGGTTCAGCAAGCCATGGTTTTTCCTGAATCCGCTTCGTCTTCCGTTACACCAGAAATTCCTTTAGATCTTTCATTGCGTGAGGCGCGTGACTTGTTTGAAAGAACTTATTTCGAGCGGCTGATCGATCAAGAAAATGGCAATATGACCCGGGTTGCTGATCGAGCTGGTCTAGAGAGAACGCATCTTTATCGTAAAATAAAATTGCTGGGAATCAAGTTGCGAGGGAATTGATGGAAACGGGGAATTTTCCTACTAGATTGGTTTTATAAGCAAAATGAAGCTTTCTAGTTGTCGTATTACCCGTCTTAAGAGATAATGCTAACTTTGCCAGCAATATGTAATCTGTAGGCTGGTGTAAACGTTTCTGTTTGATGAAAATTTAAGGGAGTTAGTATTAATGGGTACATTCAAGGATTTTGACGCGCCGGTGTTTAGAAATTTGACCAGTGCGATTCGGGCACTGGCGATGGATGCGGTGCAAAAAGCCAATTCTGGTCATCCCGGCATGCCGATGGGAATGGCAGAAATCGCTGAGGTGCTGTGGATCCATCATTTGCGTCATAATCCTAGTAATCCAATGTGGGTGGATCGTGATCGATTTGTTCTTTCCAACGGTCACGGATCGATGCTCATTTATGCTTTGCTGCATTTGACCGGCTACGATTTGCCGATGGAAGAATTGAAGCAGTTTCGGCAACTTCATTCGAAAACGCCTGGACATCCTGAATATGGTTATACACCCGGTGTAGAAACAACAACTGGCCCACTGGGTCAAGGCATTACGAATGCGGTAGGCATGGCACTTGCTGAAAAAGTGTTGGCTGCCGATTTTAATAGACCTGGTTATAATATTGTAGATCATTATACCTATGTTTTTTTGGGAGATGGCTGCATGATGGAAGGCATCTCTCATGAAGCTTGCTCTTTGGCGGGAACACTTGGTTTAGGTAAATTAATTTGTTTTTATGATGATAATGGTATTTCAATTGATGGCCATGTAGAAGGCTGGTTTACCGACGATACGCCAAAGCGATTTGAGTCTTATGGCTGGCACGTAATTCCTGATGTCAATGGCCACGATCCTGTGGCGATTGAGGCTGCAATTGAGGAAGCTAAGCGAATAAATAACAAGCCATCAATGATTTGCTGTAAAACTGTGATTGGAATGGGCTCGCCTAACATGGCTAATACACATTCTGTACATGGTGCTGCATTAGGGGATGCAGAAATTGCTGCTGCTCGTCCACACATAGGCTGGCATCACGCACCTTTTGAAATTCCGCAAGATGTCTATAGTGCATGGGATGCCAGGGCAAAGGGGCAAAAGCTTGAAACTGAATGGGGTGAGAAATTTGCGGAATATGCTGAAAGGTATCCTGCTGAAGCTGCCGAATTTAACCGCAGAATGGCGGGAGACCTACCATCAAATTGGAATGATCACGTTCAAAGTATAATCAATCAGGTTAACGGAAAAGCGGAAACAATTGCCAGTAGGAAGGCTTCGCAAAATGCCATTGAAGGGTTGGCGCCCGTTTTGCCTGAATTGATCGGTGGTTCGGCTGATTTGGCTGGGTCTAACTTGACTTTATGGTCTGGTTCGAAAGGAATTGACCAGCAAAATGGCGGTAATTATATTTACTATGGCGTACGTGAATTTGGCATGAGTGCAATTATGAATGGTTTGTCGCTGCATGGCGGTTTAATTCCTTATGGCGCTACTTTCTTGATGTTTTCTGAATATGCGCGTAATGCCCTACGTATGGCTGCATTGATGAAAATCCGCAATATTTTTGTTTTTACCCACGACTCAATCGGTCTGGGCGAAGATGGACCAACGCATCAGCCTGTAGAACAAACGGCTACATTACGATATATCCCCAATATGGATGTATGGCGGCCATGTGATACGGTTGAATCAACAGTTTCTTGGGCGCGTGCCATAGAAAGAAAAACGGGTCCTTCAATATTGATATTCAGTCGTCAGAATCTGCCATTTCAGAAACGCGATGCAACGACTATTCAATTGATTGACAAAGGCGGTTATGTTTTATCTGAAGCTGATAACGGTACGCCGCAAGCGGTCCTGATTGCCACTGGTTCGGAAGTGGGATTGGCAATGAATGCGCAAAAGGCATTGGCGCAAGAAGGTATTTATGTGCGTGTGGTTTCCATGCCGTGTACCAATATTTTCGATCGGCAGGAATTATCATACAAAGACAGTGTCTTGCCCAAAGGCATCAAGCGGGTTGCTATAGAAGCAGGTGTAACCGATTTTTGGCGAAAATATGTCGGTTTGGATGGTGCTGTAGTAGGTATTGATACCTTTGGTGAATCGGCTCCTGCTGATGTGTTATTTAAGCATTTTGGTTTTACTGTTGAGAATGTGATTAAGACAGTAAAAAATATTCTCTAATTTAATAACTTATGATTGATGAAAGCAGATGAAGAGAGTATTCATCTGATATACAGGCTTTTTATTCAAGGAGTTTTAGCATGACAATTAAAGTAGGTATAAATGGTTTTGGCCGTATCGGACGCATGGTTTTCCGTTCAGCAGTAAAAAATTTCCCGGATATTGAAATTGTTGCAATCAATGATTTGCTGGAACCGGATTATTTGGCATATATGTTAAAGCATGACTCTGTTCACGGCAGATTCCAGGGTGAAGTCTCAATTGACGGTGATACATTGGTAGTCAATGGCAAGAAAATTCGGTTAACTGCAATTAAGGATCCTGCAGAATTGAAATGGAATGAAGTAGGGGCTGAAGTTGTGATTGAATCAACAGGTTTATTCCTCACTAAAGAAACTTGTGAAAAACACCTGACTGCGGGTGCAAAGAAGGTCATTATGTCAGCGCCATCCAAAGATGATACGCCAATGTTTGTATATGGTGTAAATGACAAATCTTACAAAGGTGAAAGCATTATTTCGAATGCTTCCTGCACTACCAATTGCTTAGCGCCGATTGCCAAGGTATTGAACGATAAATGGGGAATTAAACGCGGTCTAATGACTACCGTTCACGCAGCAACTGCTACACAAAAAACTGTCGATGGTCCGTCCAATAAAGACTGGCGCGGCGGCCGTGGTATTTTGGAAAATATTATTCCCTCTTCAACCGGTGCTGCCAAAGCAGTAGGCGTCGTAATTCCGGAATTAAACAAGAAACTGACCGGTATGGCGTTCCGTGTGCCAACATCGGATGTATCAGTGGTTGATTTGACTTGTGAACTGGAAAATGAAGCAAGTTACGATGAAATTTGCAAGGCAATGAAAGAAGCTTCAGAAGGCTCAATGAAAGGCGTGTTGGGTTATACCGATCAGAAAGTGGTATCAACTGATTTCCGCGGTGAAAGCTGTACATCGATTTTTGATGCAGAAGCCGGTATGGCGTTGGATAAAAGCTTTGTCAAAGTAGTTGCTTGGTACGACAATGAATGGGGTTATTCTACTAAAGTCCTGGAGATGGTTCGCACGGTTGCTAGGTAATTAATTCAAGTATGCGTTGTTCAATTAGGAAATAGGTTGACAATCCTGGTTAACATAGCGTCGTTGATATTCAATTCAAAATAAGATCGCACATAAAGGGTAGCGTTTGCTATCCTTTATATTTTTAAAGTCAATTCTGGAGTTTGCCGTGTCAGTTATCAAAGTTGTAGATCTTGATCTAAAAGGTAAGCGGGTATTTATCCGCGCTGATCTAAACGTGCCAGTAAAAGATGGTAAGGTTACCTCGGATGCACGAATAACCGCCTCAATGGCTACAATTAATCATTGTCTCAAACAAGGCGCTAAAGTCATGGTGACATCGCATCTTGGCCGCCCGGAAGAAGGGCAATGGAGCGAAGAAAATTCGCTCAAGCCTGTGGCAGATAATATTGCCAATCGCCTGACTAAGCCGGTACGGTTAATCCGGGATTGGGTGGATGGGGGCTTTGAAGTAGCCGATGGCGAATTGGTGGTGTTAGAGAACTGCCGCATCAATAAAGGTGAAAAGAAAAATTTGGAGGAAACAGCACAAAAGTACGCGAAATTGTGTGATGTATTCGTGATGGATGCATTTGGCACCGCGCATCGTGCGGAAGCGTCAACGCATGGCATAGCCAAATATGCACCTGTAGCTTGCGCAGGCATTCTGCTCACAGAAGAACTGGATGCACTGACCAAAGCGCTGTTGAATCCGGCACGTCCAATGGTAGCGATTGTTGGAGGTTCGAAAGTATCTACCAAACTGACGGTACTCGAATCGCTATCTGAAAAAGTTGACCAATTGGTGGTAGGTGGCGGTATTGCCAATACTTTTTTAAAGGCTACTGGAAAAAATGTTGGAAAATCGTTATGCGAAGATGACTTAGTGCCAACAGCTAAGGCTTTAATGGATAAAATGGCTAAACGTAATGCTTCGATACCGATTGCTGTCGATGTTGTAGTGGGTAAGAAATTTGATGCTAACGAACCGGCTGTATTAAAGGAAGCCAGTAATGTCGCCGACGATGACATGATTTTTGATATCGGCCCAAAGAGTGCGCAAGAGCTGGTGGACATCATTATGCGAGCTGGTACCGTAGTTTGGAACGGACCCGTGGGTGTATTTGAATTTGACCAGTTTGGTGCAGGAACTGAGAAAATTGCCCGGGCAATTGCAGAAACCAGTGCTTTCACGCTGGCCGGCGGTGGCGATACGATTGCGGCAATTCAGAAATACGATATATATGCCAAGGTGTCATATATATCAACAGCAGGTGGCGCTTTCCTAGAGTTTTTGGAAGGCAAGAAATTACCTGCAGTGGAAATTTTGGAAAAGCGTGCTCATTAATTTATACCGACTATGATTCGAAGAACAAAAATTGTAGCGACACTGGGACCTGCTTGTACTAATCCAAAAATATTGGAGCGCATGATTATGGCAGGTGTCGATGTTGTTCGAATCAATTTTTCGCATGGCACACGCGAACAGCATATCGAATTTGCCGATCTGACACGTTCCTTGGCGCGAGCAGCCGGTCGAACCGTGGGTATTTTGGCCGATTTGCAAGGCCCCAAAATACGCGTCGGCAAATTTGAACACGGTAAAATTAGGCTGGAAATCGGCGATCAATTTATCCTCGATTCTTTCTGCGAATTAGGTAACCAAGAGAGGGTCGGACTGGATTACAAGGAATTGCCGAATGATTTGGAAGCGGGCGCGACTCTGATGCTCGACGATGGCCGCATTGTGCTGAGTGTATCCGCAGTTAGAGAGCACCAAGTATTTTGTGTGGTTGAGCAAGGTGGTGTACTGTCGAACAACAAAGGCATTAATCGCAAGGGTGGCGGACTCGGTGCTCCAGCACTAACTACCAAGGATTTGGAAGATATCAAAACGGCTGCAGAATTTGGCGCTGATTATTTAGCTGTGTCATTTGTACGTTCTGGCGACGATATCCGGCAGGCGCGCTCGTTGATGCAGGAGGCCGGCGGTAAGGGCATGATTATGGCCAAGATTGAACGCTCAGAGGCAATTCTTGCGCTGGATGATATCCTGGAAGCATCCGATGCCATTATGGTGGCGCGTGGTGACTTGGCTGTCGAAGTCGGGGATGCGGCAGTACCTGCATTGCAGAAAAGAATGATTCGCGCGGCAAGAACCAATAATAAATTGGTAGTGACCGCTACACAGATGATGGAATCCATGATTACTAATCCAATTCCCACGCGTGCTGAAGTATCGGATGTTGCTAATGCTGTATTGGATGGCACCGATGCGGTGATGCTGTCGGCAGAATCGGCTGCCGGTGAATACCCGGTAGAAGCTGTAGAAGCAATGGCAAGAGTTTGCCAAGAAGCAGAAAAAGAATATTTGGTGAGTCATGACCGGCGTGCGATAACAGTAAATCAGGTGACTATCGAAGAAGCTATTGCGCGTGCAACCATGTTTACAGCCAGTGGCCTACAGATACGCGCGATTGCGGCACTGACACAAAGTGGCGTCACCGCATTGTTAATGTCGCGTAGAAGTTCCAAGGTACCTATTTTTGCGTTAAGTCCAAATGAAGACACCCGCAGGCGGGTAACGTTGTTTAGAGGTGTATATCCAGTTGAATTTGGCGAAGGATTAAGCGATCCTGAAATTATTCTCAATCTGGCTGAAGAAGAATTGCTCAACCGTGGCGTTGTCCGCAATGGTGATATCATGGTTATGACGATTGGTGAGCCTGTCGGTAAATCCGGTGGTACTAATACCATGAAAATTATCAAAGTGGGCGAATGGAAATTAAGGCATGGCATTGATGAGGTTTCGTGAATTGTTAGCGGCAACTATGCCTGAACTTTGAACATCGGCCGTGCAATAAAAAGTGAAAAGATATTGACTAAAGATAATGGCTTATACTAGAACGTGATTTGTTATGACAATTTTTTTAAAGGAGATTTAAATGGCACTCGTATCACTCAGACAACTACTCGATCATGCGGCGGAAAACGGTTACGGTTTGCCAGCATTTAATGTTAACAATCTGGAACAAATCCAAGCCATCATGCAAGCAGCTGATGAATGTAACAGCCCAGTAATCATGCAAGGTTCCGCCGGTGCAAGAAAATATGCCGGTGAGGCTTTCTTGAGGCACCTGATTGCTGCTGCTGTTGAAGCTTATCCGCATATTCCGATCGTAATGCATCAGGATCATGGCGCTTCTCCATCAGTCTGTGTGAATGCTATCCGCAGCGGTTTTTCGAGTGTCATGATGGATGGTTCGCTAAAAGAAGATGCTAAAACCCCTTCTACTTATGATTACAATGTCAAAGTAACGGCAGATGTGGTGAATATTGCCCATTCCGTCGGTGTCTCGGTGGAAGGTGAGCTGGGATGTCTAGGTTCACTGGAATCCGGTATGGGGGAAGCGGAAGATGGACATGGCGCTGAAGGTGTGTTATCGCATGATCAGTTGCTGACAGATCCGGAAGAAGCTGCCGATTTCGTGCGTAAAACCGGTGTGGATGCATTGGCGATTGCTATCGGTACCTCGCATGGTGCTTATAAATTTACCCGTAAACCTACAGGCGATATTCTTGCGATTCAGCGTATCAAGGAAATCCATGCACGCATTCCTAATACACACTTAGTAATGCACGGTTCCAGTTCAGTACCGCAAGAATGGCTGGAAATCATCCGTAAATACGGCGGCGATATTAAGGAAACCTATGGCGTGCCTGTGGAAGAAATTCAGGAAGGTATCAAATATGGTGTACGTAAAGTGAATATCGATACCGATATCCGGTTAGCAATGACTGGGGCAATTCGCCGTAGCTTGGAACAAGATAAAAGCAATTTCGATCCGCGCAAATACCTGAAAGAAGCAACTGCCGCTGCGAAAGAAATTTGTAAGGCCCGCTTTGAAGCCTTTGGCTGTGCCGGTCAAGCCAGTAAAATCAAACCGATCTCACTGGAAGGCATGGCAAATCGCTATGCTAAAGGTGAATTGAATGCGGTGATCAAATAGATTATTTTTTATGTTTGTGATCCTATGATTGGATAATAGATTTCATCAATCATAGGATTAATTAACAGTGATTCAGTGTATCTCGTTTTCGATATGCAACGCATTCTTGTTATTTCATCACTCGATTAGGCTCTAGGGCTTGCTTAAAAAGCGCCATTTATAGATGTTCGTTTTTTTCAAAAATTTGGTTACAACCATCTGCGTATTCAGACGGTGAGTTTGACTCTAAATGCGTTGCCTTGTGTGCATTTAGATTGGTGAAGGTAAACGTAAACGTGCATACAAGTTGCGCTAATCCACTGACTTTCTGTAACGGGTATTTATTAGTACTCAAATCGATGCCTGACTGACCTTTAGTCAGACTCATCTTATCTGTATCGTTACGTATATTAGTTTTTAATCGCTATTTATTTATTGAATTGGCAGAAGACATTTTTAAAAGGATTGGTTGCTTATGAAACCTAAAATCATTCTCTCATCACTGGATATTGAAAGGCTTGAAAATATCCTGGTATCAATGACTGATGATAATTTTCCAGGCATAAATGATCTCGAAGAAGAACTCGCCCGTGCTGATGTAGTCGATCCAAAGGATATTCCTGCTACGGTTGTGACGATGAATTCAACGGTGAGATTTAAGGTCGAATCTTTGAACAGTGAATTTCTGTTGACTCTGGTATATCCAAAGGATTCGGATGCTGCGAAGGGGAAGATTTCCATACTGACTCCTGTGGGAAGTGCGCTATTAGGGCTTTCTCAAGGTGATGAAATTGAATGGCCCAAGCCAAACGGTGGATTGCTGAATGTTCGTATAGAAGAGATCACTTATCAGCCTGAGAGATCTGGCGAGTATCATCGGTAATGGGATTACTATCGGATTGCAATTCATTCAATCTGGTTCGAGTTTTCGTGTTTTCGTGTTATGGCTGTTGATTGGATGACATGAATAGCCATTTCAGCATGAGTTGCCAAGATCTTGCTTATGCTGATTTTTCCGGAGGCACATAACCTACTGGCTGTTCCGCTCCTGCGCCAAAGAAATGTGCTTCTAGTTGTTCGGCCAGATACTTACGCGCCTTGGGGTCAGACAGATTGAGGCGATTTTCGTTGACCAGCATGGTTTGGAGTTTGAGCCACTGATTCCAGGCTTCTTTGGAAACATTGTCAAATATACGTTTACCGAGGTCGCCAGGGTAGGTTTGAAAATCCAGGCCTTCGGCTTCGTGGCCCAGTTTAATACATTTCACCATTCTCGCCATTTATACTCCTAATTTATTAAAAAATACTCAGTGAGAAAAAAAGCCGCCATTATGAAATGTTCCTGGCTTTGCGTAAACAGTGGCCGTGAATCTTGCTAGGAAATGCTATAGATACTTGACCAGAACTTTTGAACGGCGTTGATAATTATAAAAATTCTGCCTGGCTTTGGGTAATTCCGCAGGGGTGATTACGCTGAAGCCATGCTCAATAAACCAATGCATAGCATGCGTGGTAAGCACAAAAAGGGTGTGAATTCCTTCAGAGACAGCCTGGGCTTCGATATATTTTAGCAAGCGGTTACCATGCCCAAAATCGCGATAATTAGGATGAATCGCCAAACAAGCCAGTTCGCCGGAATTCTCCTCTGGAAACGGATAAAGTGCCGCGCAACCCAGAATGACGCCGTCATGTTCAAATACAACGAAGCGGTCGATTTCAATTTCCAGTAGTTCACGGCCACGCCTGACCAATATACCTTCGGTTTCGAGCGGTTCAATCAGTTTTAGAATGCCACCAACATCATCAATTTTGGCCTTTCTGATGGCTTGTAGCGTTTCCTTGGAAATCATTGTGCCGATGCCATGGTGCGTAAAAAGTTCTTGTAAAATCGCGCCATCGGTATGGCTATTGATCAAATGCACGCGGGCTACCGGCATTTCGCAAGCTTTAATTGCGCATTGCAGAAAAAGCTGAACTTCTTCGGACAGTTGAATGGCTATTTGCTTTTCGCCTAATAGCGATTTTGTCTCTTCTACGGTTAGTTCGCGCGGCAATGGTTTTTTTTCCGCAGCGGTTGAGGTATGCTGAGTCAGCGTATCCCAGAAAAAA
The DNA here is from genome assembly GCA_008015565.1 of Nitrosomonas sp. Taxonomy (GTDB): domain Bacteria; phylum Pseudomonadota; class Gammaproteobacteria; order Burkholderiales; family Nitrosomonadaceae; genus Nitrosomonas. Next base: position 10,326 of record SSFV01000015.1, read on the forward strand.
ATTAATTTCTCGGCGCGTAAAGCAATAGCGGTTTCGGTTGCAACATTTTCCATGGTTAAATTGAAAATTTCTCCGGTGGGGGAATAACCGAGTGGGGAAATAAGCACTACACTACCTTGTTCTAAATTAGCGGTAATGGCTTGTGCATTGATTTTCCGAACCTTCCCGGTATGCAATAAATCGACGCCATGAATTACACCGTACGGACAAGCGATGACAAAATTGCCACTGGAGACCCTGATTGCGGCGTTTGCCATGGGGGAATTGGGTAAACCCATCGACAGTAAGGCAGCGATTTCGTGGTGAATTCTTCCTACTGATTCCTTGACGCACTGCAATGCGGCGGGATCCGTGACACGAATATCCATTACGGTTTGAGTTTCCAGTTGCGATTCATCCAGGCGCAATTGAATTTGCGGCCGTGCGCCATGCACCAGCACCAAGCGGACGCCAAGACTGGCTAACAGATTAATATCGTGAATAAAATTAATAAATTTTGCATCGGTAATCATTTCGCCATTAAAACCAATGACAAAAATTTTTCCCCGGAATGCATTGATGTAAGGCGTAACGGAACGGAACCAAGAGACAAATTCAGTAGGAATGTTGATGTGCATGGTAAATGTTGAAATAAATCGGTGAGCAACCCGCTCGTTTTCTAGAAATCACCCCATAACGTTTGTAGGGCTGAAATTGTCGCCAGAGCAACGCTTTCCGTGCGAAGAGTACGCTTACCTAATCGGATTGGAACAAAACCAGAATGTAAAATTGCAGCTTCCTCTTCTGATGTAAATCCACCTTCGGGGCCGACAAGCAGCGACGTGCCGGTATTACCTGCCGGTTTGGATATATCACGCAATCGAGTAGTAGCAGAAGTTGTTAACAGGAGTCGAATCTCGTGTATGGAGTGCGTTTTTTTTTGGCTGAGCCAGTGGGGTAGGGAGCTTAATGGCAGTACCTGGGGAACAAGGTTTCTGCCGCATTGCTCACAAGATGATATGACAACTTTTTGCCAGTGCTGCAAACGCTTGGCAGCGCGCTCATCAGAGAGGTGCACGATGCTGCGTGCCGTACTGACAGGCTGAATGGAAGTTACACCCAGTTCTACTGCCTTTTGTATGATCCAATCCATTTTTTCGTTTACGCATATTGCCTGTACAAGTTCTATCGATAGCGGCGACTCGCGTTCATTATTATGATAATCCTCAATTACAGCAGTTGTAGTGGTTCGGTTGATTGTTTCGATGTGTGCGGAATATTCTCCGCCATGGCCATTAAATAGTGTGATCGAGTCGCCTTGTTTCAGGCGCAATACCCGCATGGCATGATGCTTGTTATCAGAAGATAACTCAACGCTTTTTCCAATAACGATTTCGGCTGGGTGATAAAAACGCGCATGCATGATGAAATCTGAACGTGGCCAATGACATTTTCCATAAATGGACTCGTGATAATATAGCACGATATTTATCCGGCAAAGCTGATCATCATATTGAATTTGGTAAGCGATGCACTGGTAAGTAACAGAATTAATATCAATGGTAGGAGAAGGTAAATGGTAAGTTTAACAACGCCGGTATGCGATTTTGGCAGGAAAGCAGTTGATTTCGATTTGTTGGGTGTCGATGGAAAACGTTATAACCTGGCATCGGCAAAAGGGGAAAAGGGATTGCTGGTGATGTTTATCTGTAATCACTGTCCTTACGTGAAGGCGGTGCAAGACCGCATTATTCGTGATGTGAGCGAATTGAAATTGCACGGTATTAATGCTATTGCGATCATGTCCAACGATCCGGCCGATTATCCGGAAGATTCTTTTGAAAATATGGCATTGGTGGCCAAAAATTTGGATTATTCTTTTCCCTATGTGTGGGATGAAACCCAGGAAATTGCCAAGCAATATGGCGCAGTCTGCACGCCCGATTTTTTCGGATTCAATAGTAAATTGGAACTGCAATATCGTGGACGTCTGGATGCTTCACGCAAAGAAGCAGCGCCGGCAGATGTGCGCCGGGACTTATTTGAAGCTATGTTGCAAGTAGCTAAGACAGGTCATGGTCCGCAGGATCAAATTCCCAGCATTGGCTGCTCTATCAAGTGGCGGGCAGAATAAGCGTGCTCGAAAAAATTATCACAGCCGTAAAAGATATTGCGCAACGAGTAATTATGCCGCGTTATTTAAAGGTAGACCGGCAACTGAAAGCGGATGGCAGTTTTTTTACTGAGGCGGATGTTGAAGCTCAAAATGCCTTGCTCGATGCTCTGCAGAAAATTCGTCCCGCAGCTGCGATGGGGGAAGAAATGTCCGATGCGGAACAGAAAGAACAGTGGGATAAAGGTAAAGCCGGATTATGGAGTATTGACCCGATTGATGGTACGTCCAATTTTTTCAATGGATTGCCTTATTTTGCAATTTCGGTTGCTTTTATGGAGCAAGGCCGGGGTGTAGTGGGGGTTATTTATAACCCGGTAACTAATGAAATGTTTTATGCTTCTAAAGGTGGAGGTGCTTTTCTTAATGGAATTGCTTTGCCGATCAAGAAGTATGTTCCCACTTTAAAGAGCGCGACAGCCAATGTGGATTTGAAACGGCTTGATCGTAAATTGGCAGCGCAGGTGGCAGCTTATCCACCCTATGCTTCGCAGCGAAATTATGGAGCTTGCGCACTGGAATGGTGTTATACCGCAGCCGGTTATTTTGATTTGTACCTGCATGGTGGACAAAAACCATGGGATTATGCGGCCGGTTCACTTATTCTGGAGGAAGCCGGGGGGAATATGTGCGGCTTTGACCAGGATGATTATTGGGCGGGTTCGCCATGGAAACGATCAGTGATTGCCGCGCTGGATCCCGGATTATTTGCTCAGTGGCGTGATTGGGTGCGCGAAAATCGATAGAACAATTAAAATTGCGAAGAGATAAAATTTGAAGCGGAGTAGAGCGTTTAATTGAAAATTATAATCCTGGGAGCTGGACAAGTCGGTTCTTCGGTAGCAGAGAGTTTAGTCAGCGAAGCAAATGACATTACTGTCGTCGACCTTGATTCGAAACGGTTGGGGTTGTTACAAGATCGTTTCGATTTGCGAACAGTCGTTGGCAATGCCTCACATCCCTCGGTGCTAACGAATGCCGGCGCGCATGATGCGGATATGGTGCTAGCAGTCACCGAAAATGACGAAACCAATCTCGTGGCTTGTAAGCTCGCAGCAACCTTATTTAATACGCCCACAAAGATTGCCCGGGTTCGATCTACTGAATACTTGGCGCATCCAGAGATTTTCTCGGATGATAATTTTTGTGTTGATTTTGCTATCAGTCCTGAACAAATCCTCACTGAATATATAGAAAAATTAATTGAGTTTCCTGAGGCGCTACAAGTACTCGATTTTGCATCGGGTAAGGTAAGTTTGGTTGCGGTGCGCGCGTTAAAAGGCGGTGCCTTGGTTGGGCAGCAATTGCAGGAGCTGCGTAAACATGTTCCAAATGTCGATACCCGGGTAGCGGCTATTTTCAGAAAAAATCGCCCCATTATTCCTGAAGGAGATACAGTCATCGAAGCTGAGGATGAGGTTTTTTTCATCGCAGCAACAGAAAATATTCGTACTGTCATGCGCGAATTAAGGAGCATGGATAAGCCTGTTAAACATGTGATGATTGCGGGTGGGGGTAGGATTGGAAAACGGCTGGCGCAAGCTCTGGAGCGCGATTATCAAGTCAGGATAATTGAGCATAATTATCAGGCCTGCGAACGCTTGGCGGAACAAGTGCACAATGCCTTGGTATTGTATGGTGACGCAACTGATGAAACCTTGCTCGAAAGCGAGAATATCGCTGACATGGATATGTTTTGTGCGCTCACAAATGATGACGAGAATAATATTATGTCATCCTTGCTGGCCAAACGATTGGGGGCAGACAAAGTTATCGCGCTTATCAATCGCCGTGCCTATGTCGATTTGGTACAAAGTGGCGGTATCGATATCGCTATTTCACCCGCTCAAGTGACAATCGGTTCAGTATTGGCTTATGTTCGGCATGGCGATGTGGAGGCAGTGCATAGTTTGCGGCGTGGAGCGGCAGAAGCTCTGGAATTGGTTGCACATGGTGATGCCAAATCATCCCGTGTAGTGGGAAAAAAAATTGAGGATATCAAATTGCCAAAAGGCGCTACCATCGGTGCTATTGTTCGAGGATTGCCAAGATCTGAAAGTATATTTGGTGAAGATCTGGCATCCGAGGAGAGAGAGCTTAGCCGTCAATCAGACGAGCACATACAAGTTATCATCGCCCATCATGACACTATTATAGAGCAAGAGGATCATGTGATTTTATTTGTGATCAATAGAAAAATGATTCGTGAAGTAGAAAAACTCTTTCAGGTAAGCGTCGGATTTATATAAAAGATAATTGCCATGAATAGGCTCTTTGCTGTTGTCAATGTCTTAAGCAAAATGGTACTGATATTCGGACTTACCATGCTTATTCCGCTGGCGCTGGCAGAGTGGAAAGATGATGGTGCGCGATCGGCATTTGAAGAATCTTTTTTGATCACCTTGGGAATCGGTTTTGTGATGTGGCTGGCTACACGTCACTATAAGCGTGAGCTGCAAACAAGAGATGGTTTCTTGTTGGTTGTGATGGTTTGGTCTGTATTGCCGGTTTTTGCTATGCTACCTTTGCTATTTTATTTGCCGGAACTTAACCTGAGTATGGCTTATTTTGAAGCTGTTTCAGGATTAACCGCTAGTGGCGGTACAGTTCTAACCGGTCTCGATCAATTGCCGCCATCGATTAATCTATGGCGTGGCGAGATTATATGGCTAGGTGGAATGGGTTTGATTGTATTAGCGGTTGCGATCTTACCATTGTTGGGTGTCGGTGGCCGGCAATTAATGAATGCTGAAATACCTGGTCCCATGAAAGAAAATAAACTCACCCCCCGTATTGCTGAGACTGCCAAGGGCTTATGGTCTATTTACGCAAGCCTAACTTTGGTTTGTGCTATTGCCTATAATTGGGCCGGTATGGATTGGTTTGATGCTGTCGTTCACGCCTTTACAACTTTGGGATTGGGTGGGTTTTCGTCCCACGATGCTAGTTATGGCTATTGGGACTCTCCGCTTATTGAAGCTGTTGCAATTGTATTTATGTTGATTGCAGGGGTAAATTTTGCAACTCACTTCTTAGTCTGGCGGGCAAAAAACTTAACTGCTTATCGCTATGATTCTGAGCTTAGCTGGTATTTGGTTATTGTTCTAGGCAGTTGTATTGGATTGGCGTTGTATTTGTGGTTTACCGATATCTATGCTGACCCGTTGACGGCATTGCGTTATGCAGCTTTCAATATTGTTTCGGTTGCGACAACTACCGGCTACAGTAATACCGATTACACTCAGTGGCCAATGTTTATACCGTTATGGATGTTATTTTTATCTGGATTTTGCACTTCTTCAGGCTCTACCGGAGGGGGAATCAAAATGATCCGTGCCCGAATCTTGTATCAGCAAGTATATCGAGAAATGATAGCGATTATGCATCCTAACGCAGTTATTCCGGCCAGGCTGGGTAGAAATATTGTTGCTAATCGAGTCATACTGGCCGTGCTTATCTTCTTATTTGTATACACTGTGAGCATCGTACTGATGACAATTATATTAACGCTGAGTGGATTGAGTTTTGTCACTGCTTTTTCAGCGACAGTGGCATGTATCAATAACTTAGGTCCCGGTCTTGGTGAAGTGGGACCGGCAAATACTTATGCGCAACTAACTGATTTTCAGACTTGGATATGTAGTTTTGCGATGCTACTTGGGAGATTGGAGTTTTTTACATTGCTGGTTATCTTTACACCTGCTTTCTGGCGAAAGTGAATTTTCTATTAGGATCTGGAAAAGTAATTGATCCAATTGTATTGCGAAAGGACGGTAAATGCGAATTATAAGATATTGTTTTGATAGATGAATAAGGAGTATTCGTGGATAGTACCAATACGCTGAAAGGTATTAAGGTCATGATCGTGGATGACAGTAACACGATCCGAAAAAGTGCGGAAATTTTCTTGAAATCCTCCGGGTGTGTGGTTCAGTCGTCGGAAGACGGATTCGAAGCAATGTCCAAAATTGTCGATGATCCGCCAGATATTATTTTTATTGATATCGTAATGCCTCGTTTGGATGGATATCAAGCATGCATGTTAATTAAGAAAAATCCTATTTATCAATCTATCCCAGTAATTATGTTATCTAGCAAGGATGGCTTGTTTGATAAGGCCAAGGGTCGAATTGCCGGTTCCGATGATTATTTAACAAAACCATTTACTGCTGAGGGTTTATTAAGCATAATACGAAAATATGCAATATCTTGTGTTGCATAGTATGAAATTAGTATAGAGCATAATTCGGCAGTAAAATTTTA
>SSFV01000109.1 GCA_008015565.1 Nitrosomonas sp.
CTCTTGAAAGGCAGATTCCATTGTATTCCGTAGTTCTAGTTTATATTTTTCAGCAACAATAAAACTATCATGAACTGAAAGGCACACAATGGAATCTGCCTTTCAAGAGAAATTACATTTTAATCCAATAATTAAATAACTTTATCTATTATTTTAATTAGGTATATAGTACTTACTATTAATATATATTCTAAGAAGAGGAGGATTTCCTTCCTCCTCCTCCATTACTAAGAGGTTATTTTTTGTGGCTATAAATTTATCGACATATACAATATAAAAATAGCGAATGAATGATAATTCAATTTAACTTGGGTTCAATACAGTTTTTTTGTCTATTTTCTAATATTTGTATTCCTTGTTTTATTAAAAAATATCTTTGCCTGATATTTGTAATGCAGCTCTTAGCTTGCTTTCTCGTTATAAATCGCCAGCCCCAAGTATTTGTTAGAATTTCTTCCAAAAGCGAAAGGCATATTTCTATATCTGAGTCTATAGCTACGCTGCGGTAATATTCATGTCCTGCTGGACTTAATTCTTTTATTTTATATTGGTTAAGCATGATAGCCTTCAATAAAGCTTTATCCTTCTCACACAACACATCTTTATGTACCATAGAACCAATATCATTAAGGATTGGTTCAAAATCCTCCATAGTTTCGTTATATAAATAGAAAATACTATCGATACGAATTGAATTCATTCTAATTTCTTATTTATGAATTTTTATATTTATTTCATTAGCAAATGATAAAGCTAATCACCCTCAACTATTTGTCAATGTAGACTCATCTTTTTCTTTGCTCTGAATTTCCTCTAATAAATCAAGAATAATAGGTTTTGCTTTACAGATTACATCAAGTGAACCAAGACGCTTCTCTAGCAATAAAATACCATTAGCTAAGATGGGAAGACAAATATCTCTCGCTTCTATGACACTTGCCCCTTGGTCTTTCAAAGAGGCAAGCATGACTAAGTGCATTCCTAATCCTCCCTCTTCTATGGCTGTGTGAAAAAGACTACGACTAATTGCCATAGAGTCAGCTATTTCGTTGCCAAATTTTTTTCCTCTTGATGTTCTACGAAAAGCCCAAAGCATTTTAAAAATCATAATGATGATTCCGAATGATTCCGAACTTGTTTTCAAGTGATATTCATTTCAGCCATTTATTCTCCAACTATTTGTCTAGTATTACCACCATGACACCGAGAAGAAAAATAATAATTGACTTTATTACTATATAGTTATTTGAAACTAAGTCAATTTTCTTATTGACATTGGGTTGCACTTTCTTTAGAAGGTATTGCGAAATATCGAAAAAGGGCTTCACACGAATTAAAGTCAGAAGCAAGTGTACTACAACTGTTAGCAAGGTTATTCCCAAGACAATCATTCCTAGCCTTGCATAATCAAGTTCTAGCAAATTCACAATTTTTGCATCAGAAAACAAAAAATGAAAACCTGAGAATTGCCCAGTAAATGAATGTTTCCAAGGAGGAAAAAATAATGAGGTAACAATCAGTAATGATCCAATAGCAATCGTAATTCGGTAGTCTGGTTTCATTGCAGCTAGTTAGGAGAATTTCGATGAATTTTGTATTTTAATTAAGTTAGTCTATTAAGCGATATTATCCTTTTTTCAAAGCAATAACTTGTTCAATTCTATCATTTTCATCATAGCTCACTTCAAAAACCACTTCATTCCCACTAAAAACACCTTCGGTAGGAGTACCAATTACTTCCCATAATCCTAGAGTCACTACATCTGCTACTCCATGAAAAACAGCTCTGCCTGCTTTAGCTCCAGCACTATAGCCTTGAATAAATTTAAAAATTTCTATTTTTCTACCATTTCTAACTTCACTCACAATCGGCAAGCCAAATTCAGCCAATAACATATTCCTTGGAGTTCCAATTTTAAATAAATCAACATTCTTCGCGTCCGGCTGTTTTGCAGCCATAAAAACCGAGCATCCAGAAATAAGAACAATTAATAAAGCGCATACTAATTTTTTCATGATTTATTCACATAAAGATTAATGATGTCTTTGATTTCATCCATCAATAACGATGCCAAAGATAATTAACTTTAATTCGATTAATTAGTTTTTCAAGCACATCCAACCTTAACATTTTTTGGAGATTTTATTTTTACCGATTGCAATTAAGATAAGGCAGGGGTATGCCCCCCCCTGCTGCCCCTTTTGTTCTAACATTATAAGTTTTTTATCGGTACATTTTCGGTACAGTGGTAAACTTTAATTTGCATATTTGACAAAACTATAACACTTAAATGTGTTAGAATTTAAAAAGTTACCGTTTGGCTTTTCAGTATTAAAAGGGGCTCCTAAGGGGTAGGTCGCACGTTCGATTCGTGTTCAGGGCGCCAATAGAATCAATGAATTAATATCGAGAATATTTTCTAACAAATACCTCAGAGTTGCGCTGAGGGTACATAATCGAAAATTAACTTAAACAATTTTATTAGAGTATATATAACATGCAAGAATTTCAAATCGACTGCAATATCGGTGCGTCTCTCTTTTCTCATTGTGAACCACCCGTCAAAGCATATTGTTTTGATAACAATGCTTCAGGCTCCTAATACAGTGGGGTAACAGATCGCTGATTAGGTGATAAAGATTCGTATATACATCGCTATCGTTTGCGATGAACACACGCAAGTAATAAAATTTTCTGGATATCGCTGTTTGTCAAGAATCTGTAATCTGAAGCTAGCATGAATGTGGCAATCCGCATTGATTAGATTTTCGTGCATTGGAGAAATTAAAGACCATACACTTAATGCCGATATAATAATTGCGTTTTATGAGGACGCAACATAGTTTCTCTTTACACTGAATGCCGGGGGGATTTTTTTGAATCCTTCCGGCTATCTCTACCAATCACTTCTTAAGATTCTTAGCGATATCCAAAAATCATCATGAAAAATTGGCAGTTTTGAGTATTTTGGAAGTCATTTCTATTTCTCACAAATAGTGAGAAATGACATAAAAACCAAACATAGCGATCGGATCTGACTGAGTACGCATTAACATAGAATTTTCACTACGTTTGGGATAAGTCTTTCAGGTTCTGAAATTTTTATCCCAAAACTTTCTGAGGCACAAGACCGAATTATCTAACGATATTCAGTAATTCAACCACTTGTGATTTTACTACTGCAATGACTGATTCGATTAGTTCAGGTGATAAAGCAAGCAAATCCCATGCTTCAAATGCGTAAGCAGGTATTGCTTTTTCGGAGTTTACTTTTTGATTTGTGCACGGTTGAATAAAATTTGCGATATTGACGGCTGCACAAAGCGTGGAAGCATCAAATTTATGCAATGCATCTTTCATTGGGTCGAATTGCAATTCAACCATTTTCCAGATATTTTGGGGCAACCGCCACTGCCGTAACAACTCAGCACCCAATTGCGCATGCGTAAAACCAAAAATTTTCCGTTCAGCTTCAATCGCGGTGTTTTCACCCTGACTCATGACAGTCAAGATTTTTGCAGATTCTTGTGGAAACTGACTGAAAAGTATCAATCTGCCTACAGCATGCAACAGCCCCGCGATAAAAAAGCGCTCTCTGCTATCAACGCTCGAAGCGAGCAGACGTGCAGTCACACCAGAAGTAACACTGTGATACCAAAACACATCCATATTGACCAGATTGGCAGGAATATCTTTAAAAGTAGCGGTTACTGTTGATGCGATAACGAGATTACGTAGTTCTTTATGGCCGATAATAGCGATCGCTCTTGAGACACTCTCCACTTTTCCGGAAAGGCCGAAATAAGAGCTGTTTGCAAATTTCAGTAATTTTGCAGTTAACGCCGGATCATTGAGAATAACCCGCTCCAATTCGATATTGGTAGCATCGCCGGAATCAATCAGTTCGTTAACGCGTATGACCACATCGGGTAGTGAAAAAATCGATCGAACACTGGTAACTATCGCACACGGATCCATTTGAGCCTCATCGAGTCAGGAATAATTAAACAACAAATCAGATAGTATTTAAAGCAGCAAAATTGAATAGCGTGAGAAATTCAAAAAATCTTTTACGGTATCACCCTGATCCGTTCCAATCTTTCTAGAATATTCTTGCCACATTGGTGATTAATATCGGCGGTAATGTTATGAATTTGAGTAACTACCTGCAATTTAAAAAATTGTAGGAAGATAACTTCTACAACATAGTACTTGAAATCGGCGCCTTATTCGTTTAACGTCCAAGATAATCGCCAACCAGTCAGCAAGACTGGCATCCATCAGTCAAAAAAAGCTAAGTATTATGTTTAATTTAGGTTCCATGCTCAATTTGGGCTCCAACGACCCAGTCATAGGCAAGGCGCATATCACTGTAAATTGCTCAGCTAGCGCGCTTTTTCATTATCTCGGAGAGGGTTTATTTGAGAATTATCCGAAATGGTCGCCAGAAGTTAAAGAACTTGAGCAAATCACGCCTGGCCAGGTAATGTTAGGAACCGAAGGACGCCAAGTGCGAGTCGATCAGGGACGCCGCACCGAATCCAAATTTAAAATTTCGACCTATGAACCCGGCGGGCGCTTAACGCTGATTGGCATATCCGATCCTTTTCGGTGCACCTATGAATTACAAGAGCTTAATCCCAAGAACTCAACCCGGTTGACGTTTTCTTTTGAATTGCTTGAAATTCTGCCAATCATGCGGCCTTTCGAAGCGCTTGTCCGCGTGGCCATAAAAGATGGTGCTGAACGGACTGTGCAAAATATTAAGCGCCTGGTTGAAGCAGAACAATCCAGGCAAGCTGTTAATAATCAGGAATCGCTTTAAAACACTGGATATAGCAGTTTACGCATCTGCTAAAACTTGCGTGTGCAATGAGTATTATGTTAGCTAATAAAAGCTAAAGGAGAATTAATGACACAAGATGCTTTTTCCAATATTCAGTCACCACGAGTAGATGATCGTCCGGTATGGGATGTGGTTTTTGCGGTGTATGGCTATCCGGCACTCTTATTAGCGCATCGGCTAAAGTTTTTTGCATTATTAACGGATGGACCGCTCTCATTGACTGATATTTGCAATACTTTGCATATCAAGGAGCGTCCCGCCGAAGCGATCTTGACCATAGCGACATCGCTCGGCTTTTTGTCACTACAGCAGGGGCGCTATTCTCTAACTGCAGTGACAGAAGAATATTTGCTGGAGAAAAGCCCGAATTACTTCGGTTTTTTTTGGGATCTGATGATAGATAATTATCAAGTGTGTTCCTTCTCCTCACTGGAGCAAGCAGTTCTTACGGACTCTCCCCAAGTATACGGCGGTGGCGACATTTTCAAATCCCATGAGGAACAGATCGAATTACTGCGCCGCTTTACCCGTGGCATGCACAGCTTCAGTATAGCATCAGCATTCGCTTGGCCGGAGGTGATGGATTTTTCCCAGCACCGGGTGATGCTCGATGTCGCAGGCGGTTCAGCTGCTCATTCGATTGGTGCGGCATCCAAGTTGCCAAATTTAAAAGTGATATTTCTGGATTTCCGTCAGGTATGCGAGGTTGCTCAAGAATATATCAATCAATATGGCCTGCAGGAGCGAATTAAAACACAAGAAATCAATATTTGGAGTGACCATTGGCCGCCAGCTGATCTGCATTTCTTTTCAGATGTGTATCACCATTGGATGCCGGAGAAGTGTCATTTTCTGATCGCAAAAAGTTTCAATAGCCTTGAATCCGGCGGGCGCATAGTGATTCATGAAATGCTCTATAACGATCAGAAAACCGGCCCTTTCGCACCTGCTGCTTACAGCATGATCATGATGGGCTGGACTGAAGGCAGACAATATTCCGGGTTGGAATTGGCGACGATGCTAAAAGAAATTGGTTTCGAGGACATTCAACTTCACAAAGCCTTTGGTTATTACAGTATCGTAGTCGGCCGCAAACCTTGATTAGGCTTGGCGCTGTATTCTGTATCGCTTGATTTAATCTCCTTCCAGTAAGGCCCCGACCAGCTTGGTTTCTATACTTTGATAGTGCGAATTGGCGTTGCGTGCAACAGAAGGTTCCTGCCAGGCTGGATTTTGCCGTAACGCACTGATTAGTTTGTTCCAATCATCAGGTAATTTTTCGCTATCGGCTTTATCCAATTGCAGTGCATCCTGCGCGGCATGCCCGCGGTGCATGAGCTTTTTCAACAGCAGTTTCTGCCGCAAATATAGGATTTTCAATGTGGCGTCATCGGCGCATTGCCATTTCATACCTTTGACAGTTGCCTTGATTTCATCACCATAACGTTTAAATGTCGACCAACTGGCTCCTGCAAGAGCACCCAATGCACTGGCGGCGCCCAAACTCATACCACCCACAATCAAATCAATTCCGGCGCCAGCCGCTGCGCCTTTGGCTGCAGCACTGCCGACATCCAGACCATACGCCTTGAGTATACCAGGTGCAAAGATATCCAGTTGCCATTGACCATTGTTGACGGGAATTTTCTGAATCTCCACATCCTTATCGGAAAAATTAAAAATAGCCAGCAGATCATGTAAGCATTTTTGTTCAGCTTTACGGACAAAATTATGCAGACGGTCCTCAACCAGAGAATCAGCGATCAGATGATTACTGGTCACCTTGCTTTCACGATAACACGAGACATTCACAATCAACTCAGTGATACGCTTGGCGCCAGATAAACATAACTGATTCCATAACTTGGAACGGTAATCAATCAACTTTTGCAGCGAACTGTAATGGAGTTCCATCAATGTCTGCATTTTCTGATAGAGCCGCTTTTCCGCTTCGAAGGAATAAGCCACCGTATCAAACTCCAATGTTGCGTGCATGTGATAGTTTGCCAAGTTCTGCCGCCATTTGGCCAGCTCGGTATGGTGTCCGGCAATAAAATTAAAAACGGGAATGATCGGTTTTGCTGCTTGCGTCAGGATATCCAGTTCCAGACGGTACTTTTCCAGGAAAGGTTCACGCACATCGATGACGTACAAAAGTATATCGCTGCGCAATACCTGGCGAATCACTTTTGCTTCCTGTTCCAAGGGATCATTGATAGCAATATGCATGGCAAATTGCTCCAATACTTGTGCTGGCAGCATCAATCTTGACTGCGCCTGCAGTTTTTTTATGTGTGCAAATAAGGCCCTTGAATCTTCCAGTCCGGGTGTATCGTATACATTCAGAATGGGTTCGCTGTCGGCGGAGATGGTTGCTTGCTCAACATGCCGCGTGGTACCTGCTGCATCTTCAATGACACCAAATTCGGTACTGCGCAGCATAGTGCGGATCAGCGACGTTTTGCCCGTATTGGTATGCCCAACCACGGCGACATTCAACAATGTATGCATATCCGGTTGACGAGTATTTCGGGTAGTCATGGTGTTTATCGCGTAATGACATGTTCTGCTGGAATTCCGCATGTTTCTGCCAAGCGGAACCAGGCCAATTCACGAGAACTGGTCACTGAAACCGACGGTTTGCTCAATAGGATCAGCCACGGTTTTTCATTAGCACTGTCGACTAATTCCTTGACGAGCCGTTGCACGCCGCGATCGGGCAAGCGATGCGCTGCAACGCCGAGCAATAGCGGAGCTTTGAGACTCTTGATCAGTGTCATCGCTTCGTCATGCGATTCTTGATCGATGATATTCAAGCGGCATGACATAGCTTCCGGCCAACGTGTATCAGTATCCAGCTCTATGCCAAAAGCCTGCGCATTGACGGGAACGGTGACGTTCTCCGGCGGGCGGACGGCTTCAACGAACTTAATGCCGGCGAGCGGGTCTGCGTCGATGACTTCGGCTTTAACTGTTCGCGTCATCAATTGCTGGCGCAACGCAATGTAGTAGGGCAAATAC
>SSFV01000082.1 GCA_008015565.1 Nitrosomonas sp.
ATCTTTAAATGATCAAATTGAATTTTTTGGGGAATATGAATGGAATGATAAAGGTGGAGTCATTCATTGGACACATGATGATCCCGAAGAAATTCATGTGAACGGCTGGATATTTCATAATAATGTTATCTATCAGTGACTTCGTGTAAAAATAAGTTCATAAATTTTGATTTGTATTGACTTATTGATTACGAAACATAACGAGTAATAGAATATTCATAAAAACAATAACTTACAATGCTTTCCAAGCATAAAAACAGTTCCAAACAAGCACAAACAGTTGCACTTACAGCGTAGTTTGGCACAAATTTGACACAATCCAATTTTGTGCTGTCCTTTGATTCCTCGACTAAGAATTGAATCTAAAGCATATGGATTAATAGGTGTTTTAACTCACTGTTTTTATTAATATTGCACGCGCAAATATTCATCAGATTTGTCACGTTTTTTGTAGTTGGTTAGGAGATTTGAGGGCACGAATTGCATCAGTCCAATTTCGATAAAATCTTGGTCAAATTTCCGAGGTGACTATAACTACACAACTATTCTAATAAAATTAGAATAGTTAGCAATATCCCTCTTAGCAAGAATTCTGATTTTTCGGATCGAATCAGCTCATGACTAAGATAGTCATGGTGAGCAAAATAATTACGTGCTAATTCACAGCAAAGAAAAGCTTGCAATATTTGATGTTCTGTGTGTGATAATTCTTTTGGGATCGACTGAATATCACCGATGGGGTCGCTCTGTTTTGCATGAAGGCGCGTTAGCTTCCTTTTTGATTCTTGCGAATAACAGTCCATCACTTTTTGCAAATGACTTTGTTTGTTCCCTAGCTGTTTAATATAGGCTATAAGCCCTTGGTTGTTACTTGTGTTTAATGATTCAGATTTTCTGCGTAAACACCCCTCCGCATGAATGGCCAGCAAAGCATAATGATCAAGTGGACGAATTTCTCGGAAATCCAAACCATATTTATCAAAATCTTTGTAACTAAGACGTTCATGTAGTTCATAAAATGCGGCCAAGAAACCGGCAAAAGGATAATTGGTCTTATATAATCGATAAACAATCTCTGGAAGAGTGTTTTTATCAAACTTTATTTGATCGTTGCAGGTTTTATTGAAGGGCTCTAAGTATTCTGGGACAAGTAGAATGAATTTCTCTTGATGTTTGATAAACCCATAAGGCAGAGCTTCATCAAGAGTAGCCCAGCTTCGACTTCCCATAGAAAGTGGGCGCCAGTCAGCAATATATTTTTCAAATGGTTCATTGGTTAGAACCATTAACCATTGTATCGCCAGTTGAATATCTACTTGCAAATAGGGCCATGCCCGCTTTATCCAAATTGAGCGCTTTTCAGATTTTTCATTTAGTTGAATCCATTCTTGTGCCAGTACAAGTAATTTGTTTTTTATAAAATCTGCTAAAGATTCGGGAGTAATTTCAAAATACTGTGCAAGTAATTTAGCGCCCTTCCGGTAGGTATTGCGTTTTTCGTCGTCATTTTTTCGATGATCACTAAAACAGACTGACCGGAATGATCTGAAGTGATCAAGCCAAGTCATGGGTGATGCTAGCCCACCCCATCTATTCGGTGTAGTTAAAATGCTTTCTGGATTATTTAACTTTTCTGAGGTAAGAAACTGGGCAATACGCAAAACCCCTTCAGCTTTTTTTATTACATCAGGCGTAGATAAAATTGTTTCTATGTTATCTGCCCAGCGAATCACATCAACTAACGCGTATCCTTGCCATCGGTAAAAATAGTCCGCATATGGCGTAATTGTTCTTCCACGTGCATGTTCAAAAGTTTCTGGTAGATCATTTTTACCTGCTTTGTAGGTATTATTACGTAGCAGTTGGTTTGTTTCCTCATCAGGATGAGAAATTGGATCAAGATACCAAAGAGGCATTGACTCATCGTCTAGTTTCCAAAAATAATCCCAAAGTACAGCGTAATTCTCTAGTTCAGTTGGAATCTCTATGTATGAACCAGGATAGTATTCCCAGCTATCAAAAAACTGTTTTGGAAAAATGATCCGGTATTGCGGAATAATCCATCCCCATTCGATTAATTGTTTGAGGGGGTATCGTTTGAGGAAATCAGCCAGCCCGAGTTTTTCAAGCCACATAATAAATGGACCGGATTTTCCTTCATGTGCAGCAAGTAAGGTTGGTTCAAAGAACATTTTGATTTCTGTTTATCAGATTACTGATTATAAGGAATAAATCTTGTTATCCCTGTTTGTCAATTCGTAACACAAATTATGTTTAAATGCTTGGTTGCCTCAAAATTGCTGGCTTAACAGTCTGGTAAAACCAGTCTGTTTTCATACTTTGCACAATAGAAAAACTGTTGTGCCAATTAAGAATAATACAGAAAAATCAAATCTTGCCGTATCTACCAAAGTTTGCTATTTCATTAAGAAGGAATCAAACAATGCCTTTAATCGTCGATGAACTAACAGTTTGGGATATTTCCTTTCGTTGGTCAGGTTACGACCCTACCGAAATCTGGTTTCGCTTGCCATTGACTGTTAAAGATAATTCTCGTCTATTAATGCAAGCCATTCTGCATGGCGAAATTGTTTGCGAAACCATGACGCTTGCTAAACGCCCACCAGATTCAAAAGCAGATCCCAAATATTATATTAGGACTTATACTGACGATGTTTATGCTTGTATTCATGGTAAGCGATATAACCGTAAGTTATTGAAGTGGGCTGTCCTGAATAGAATGGATTTTCACGATTGGTGTAAAAGTCGGAGTATTCCGTTACCAGAATTTTGGTTTCCTCCTGGGTGGAAATTGGATTTTGAAATGCCTGAATTGGGAACGTATGCGTTAAGAGCATTTCATATAGAACCCGAGCAAGAAGGCGGCGTGCATATTGGTTTTTTTTCTCCTGGCGGAGTAGATGAAGAAAGTAAGGATCAGCAAGGTGAAGTCGGTATAGTCAGTCGCAATAGCAATGTTTTATCACAGAATTCTGTTCCTTTCTCGGAAAAGGAGGAAGTTTTACGGACAAATCAGCGCATCAAAATAGCCTGTCAACAGATAGCCAGCATCATCTGGAAAAATGACCGCAATCCAACGATTGCATCGGTTGTGAAGAATGAATTAATCCAGAAATATGGTGGTGCAGCTTCATATGAAGAAGATACGGTGCGCGAATGGATAAAACAAGTCGCGCCATCTGAAGTAAGAAATCGACGAGGTCGTCCTCGTAAAAATGGAGGTGAAGAAAGTTAGGTTTATTTTTTTTCATTTTTCTGTAAAGCCTTATAGCAGGCCGCTTAAAAATACCTACATACCCATTTTTTTAATTATTGTTTTTTGTTTAACCCGTTTTTTGCTTGATTGATAGATTTCATCCTAGGGGCTTCTTTAATAACAAAGGAGTTCAAAAATGAAATCATTAAATCAAACCGAATCCGCTGAGCCAACACGCGATGCAACGCGCGAGAGCGCGGCCGCGTGGCGTGATGGCGAAGTGGAACAAGATTTGGCAAGTGCATTGCATCTATCCGAATTATCTTCACAGGGTACGTCGCCTAGTAACACAGTACCCAATAACTGCAATTCTGAGTATTTCAAGCTTTTAAGATTTGGGGTTGATAGTCTTTATCTATCTTATCCAGGTGAAATATTACCTGCTGTAGATGACAAGCTAAAAGAACTCAAGCAAATCGCACAATCGCCAGAACCCTTTGAACAGGTCGAAGCGCAATATCCCATTAATGGCCATATCTTCGAAGTCAAAGACAAAGGTGCAAGATTATTTCCCTATATTCTGGAAGATAATGCTTTCCGTATTCAGCTATCCAGAAGTCAATCGGTTCCATTAGCCTATGTAAAGATTTCCAGCGAATATCTGACCCATGTGGGTTCTGCAATGGCAGAGAAAGCGCTAGAAGCTGTCCTGAATCAATTGGGGGTGGTTCATGAATCGGCTAACGTCAGCCGCATTGATCTGTTTGTAGATTTTGTCAGTTCAGAGAATATGGAAAGCTGGGATCGTCATGCCTGGGTAACGCGCGCTTCAGCGATTAATACTTATTCTATCGAGCGAGCCTTCTCCGGCTGGGTCATTGGGGCGGGTGGTGTTATTAGTTGCCGCCTGTATGACAAAACACTGGAAATAGAAAAACAATCGAAGAAATTCTATCTGCATGAGTTGTGGAAGAAAGCTGGTTGGAATGGTAGAGATAAAGTCTGGCGGCTTGAGTTCCAATTAAATCGAGAAGAGACCTTTGCACGGCAACGTCCCCAGAGTATGAATCTGTTGTTACAATAATGTTTTAAAACAACCGCATTGAATTGTTGACTATGAGTTTCTCGGAATACGATGTAACGCGCCGCACGCGGAAAGGGAATTTCTTGAAGCAGATTGATCAGTTGATCGACTGGGACTCGATAGAGAAAGCGATCGCAGTTTATTACGCACCGGCATCGGATGCAACAGGTCGTCCGGCTTATCCGGGATTGCTGCTGTTCAAGATGCTGCTGACAGGAATCTGGAATGGCGGTTTAAGCGATGAGTCGGTGGAAGACATGGCGAACTCGAATCTGCATGTAATGCGATTTCTGGGTTTGTCGCTGGAAGACGATGTACCGGATCATTCCGTGTTATCGCGTTTCAGAACCCGGCTGACGGCGGCAGGTGCTTGGGATGGATTATTAGCACGAATAAATGAGCAGATACAAGCGCACGACATCATGGTCAGACAAGGCTGCCATGTCGATGCGAGCATTACGCAAAGTCCGCGCAAACCCAGAACCAAACCTGCTTACGAAATCGTGAGTGACCGGGAAGAACGGAACGATGAAGCGGATGCCCGGACAGCGATGCAAGTCATTGAAGTGGTCCAGCCCGGTGTGGATACTGAAGCACGCTGGGTTAGAAAAGGCGGCCACCCGGTATTTGGCTATAAGCAGCATACGGTGGTCGATAGCAACGGGTTGGTGCTGGCGGTTGCAACCACCCCGGCCAATTACCATGACAGCAAGCCGTTGCTGGATCTGCTCGATAAAGCCGATATCCGGCCGGGAACTCGTGTTCATGCCGACAAGGCTTATAGCAGCCAAAAGCATCGCGATGCTTTGAAATCACGTGGTATCAAAAACGGTGTTCAGGATAAGGCTGCCAGGAACAATCCTTTGACGCGGCGGCAGTTACAACGCAACAGCCTGATCACGAAAGCCCGCTACGTCGTGGAGCGCACCTTCGGCAGCCAGGCACGTTGGTTCAATGGCAAAATGCTGCGTTACAGCGGTTTGGCGAAAGCGCATGCCTGGCATTTGCTGCTGGCCATGGCGTATAACTTGAAGAGACTACCCAAACTCTTTGCTGACCGCCGGATG
Source organism: Nitrosomonas sp. (assembly GCA_008015565.1). Classification (GTDB taxonomy): domain Bacteria; phylum Pseudomonadota; class Gammaproteobacteria; order Burkholderiales; family Nitrosomonadaceae; genus Nitrosomonas. The sequence continues at coordinate 5,369 of SSFV01000082.1, forward strand.
ATTACGCAAACATAGGGATATTGCGCCCTCTTGAGCAAAAATCGCCGGTCGGGTGTAATAATCCCTAGTTCATTTGCGGAAAATGGTTAAAAAATTATCGATTCCTTAAACATTAAGCCTCAATTACACTGAGATGAGAAAATCGCAGCCTTTTGCAAAGGTCTCAATTGGTATTTACCCCAACGGGACGTTGCTAAAGCTCAAGTCGGGCCGTCTCGGCGTAGTGATTGAGCAATCTAAGAAAAATCTGACTACGCCGATTGTTAAAATTTTTTTCTCGACACGTGCCAACGCACATATACCGGTCGAGATCCTGGATTTATCGAAAGGAACAGATAACATTGTAAATGTTGAAGATCCGCTCAAATGGCAGCTCGATATCAATCACGTGCAAGGCATATGAGCATTATGGCTTGGCTTGGAACGGCTACAAAGTGACGGTTGCCAAATGCTCCGGGACGCTGGCTTGCCAATTCAGTTTTTGCTCAATCGCGTTGACTAAAGCTGAAGCATTACCGGGTTCACCATGCACCACATAAATTTTCTTGGGCTTTTTCTTGAAATGACTCAGCCAATTGATGAGATCGGCTTGATCCGCGTGCGCTGAGAGTCCGCCGATGGTATAAATTGCTGCTCTCACGCGCACATCCTGACCATATATTTTGACCTGCTTGGCGCCATCCACAAGGCGCCTTCCTAACGTGCCTTCCGCTTGAAATCCCGTTATCACAATACTACATTGCGGTCTGTCAAGATTGTATTTCAGATGATGTTTGATGCGGCCGGCATCGCACATGCCACTGGCCGAGATAATGATGATACCGTGCTTGATATGATTAAGCTGCATGGATTCTTCAATATCCTGCACAAAATGGATGCGTGGTTTCTGAACATGTTTATTCATCCATTGGAGCGCTTCCGAAGTTTCTTGATCGAGTAATGCAATATGTTTCAGCGTAATTTCAGTTGCTGCCCGGGCCATCGGCGAATCGACATAAATATCCATATCCGCCAGTCTGCCTTGGCGGTATAGATCGACTAACAGAAATAACAAATCTTGAGTACGCCCAACCGTAAAAGCCGGAATGATTACATTACCCTTTTTTTGTATCAACGTATCGTTGATGACGCCGACCAATTCATCAATCGTATCCGGCATATTGCGGTGCAAGCGGTTGCCGTAGGTCGATTCGATCAACAAAATATCAGCCTGCGAGATGGGGGTGGGATCGCGCACAACGGGGTGGCCAGGCTGTCCAAGATCACCTGAAAACACAAACTTTTTGCAATCTGAGCCTTTGCCAACCCATAATTCTATGATGGCTGAACCCAGAATATGCCCGGCATCGCGGAAGCAGCAACGCACCGTTTGATGCGGAGTAATTTCTGTATCGTAGTTAACGGGAACTAGTTGCTTGAGGATCGCCTCGGCTTGTGTGACGGTATACAGTGGCGCGGCTTCTTGGGAAGACCAACCGTGACGGCGTGATTTATTGCGCCACTCAGTTTCTTTTTCCTGAATGTAGGCGCTGTCTTTCAACATGACTTGCAGAAGATCGGCGGTTGCCGCGGTGCAATAAACCGGGCCGCGAAAACCCCATGCGCCTAAACGAGGCAATAGGCCGGAATGATCGATGTGTGCATGTGTCAACAATACAAAA
>SSFV01000044.1 GCA_008015565.1 Nitrosomonas sp.
CAATTTATCGTTGTTTGGATTGAACCCTAGTGGATTCTATATTCATCAATTGATCATAATAGGCTTGACTAGCATCGCTACTTTTTTTCTTTTGAGGCTGTGGATTGCTCCCGTTTGGTCTTTAATCGGCGCGGTAGTATTTATGATTGGCGCACCAACGGTTCACATTGCTAATGAAATAATGACCGGCCATTATTCCAGCGGCTTGCTATTTGTTGTCATCGCGCTTTATGCTTTTGTATGTGCAGTACGTCTTGAGCAAAACCGGTATGCGCTTATCGGTGCATTTTTTTTCTTACTCGCAGTGACCTGCAAAGAAATTTATGTTCCACTCATTGTTATTTTGCCTTTCCTGCCTGCAGGAACACTTAAAAGCCGATTAAGATTTTCTATCGCTTTTCTTGTCGTGTTTCTCATCTATATTTTCTGGCGCTTTCACGTGCTTGGTCGGTTATTCGGCGGCTACAATTTGCACGGCAGTTATGATTTGTTTCTGATTCTCGAAACATTCGGCAATTTTCCGCTTTTGTTATTTGGAAATCATCTGATTGGAAAACTTGCGATAACGATCGTAATCATGTTATTGCTCATGAGCTATAGGCAAATCAACTGGAAATTAGCACTGGTAGCACTGGGTGCAATTTTATTCCCGCTTATTCCATTAGTAAGCTTCCCGGGTGTCGCCGCAGCAGACCGTTATTTATTTCTGGCAGGATGGGGATTATCGATCTTGTTAGCCTGTTCGTTGTCTTTTTGCGCTAATAAAGTCAATAAAAATTGGGCATGGCTCGCATGTGGCATATTAGTCAGCATAAATTTGGCGCATTCCCGCATTGAGCAACAAAACTTATCGAAAGTCGCGGCGCCAACCGAAAAATCTTACCAGTTCATGTTAAACAGCAATGCTAATCAAGTATATATTGCACCGGACTTCGACTATTACTTTGGTGCAGTCCTGCCAGGCGCGGTAGCAGCACAGAAGCACTTGTTGCCATCAAGTCCTGATCGGGCAAGAATTATTCCCGACATTGAACAGTTAGCAACGATCGATCTGACGACTAATAGTGTATGGAGTTATAGCTATCATTGCCTCTGTATAGAGAATGTAACTTCATCAGTAACAGATAAGATTACAGACTACCGGAACAGACTAGTCGATCGGGAATTGTCAGTGAGTTTAAATTTTGAGAAATTAAAAGTCGAGTGGCGCCTAGGTCCTTATGAAGATGGAGAATATACAATTATGATCAACAATCAAGGTTTCTTTCCCCTTCCACCCGATGGCGCACACTCATATCCACGTAAAACACTCGAAGGCTATATCCTCTATAAATCCCCAGAAGGTTGGATTACAAAAAGCCCGCAATTTAACATCGATACTTCAATCCAATCTCATTGGGAATGGTCACGCTTGTAATGTGTATTTGAATTGTCTTATTCCACCGAATAAAAATGAAGCAGCCCTATCGCTACAAGTGAATACTGCGCCCTCCGTCTACAGCGATAATCTGCCCGGTAATATAGGGGGCATCAGAGATTAAAAACTGAACGGTTTTAGCGATATCGTCCGGTTCGCCGCAACGTTTGAGCAAGGTGCTGGCAATAATCTGCTGACGCGCCGCTTCATCGCTCCATTCGCCGTCTTCGGGCCATAAAATTGGCCCTGGTGACACGCCATTGACCCGCACTGCGGGCGCCATTTCCACAGCAAGTGACTTAGTCAGCGATAACAATCCACCCTTAGCGGCATTGTAAATCACATAATCCTTCAATGGCCGTTCGGCATGAATATCTACAATGTTCACGACGCAACCATGCTGCCGCTTCAAATAAGGCGCTGCTGCCTGGGCCAGGAACAAAGGTGCCCGAAGATTACTGCCGACAAGGTCATGCCAATCTTCCAGTGTAAATTGCTGCAACAGCGTTGGAAAGAAACTTGACGCATTATTAATCAACACATCCAGTTGACCGAAGCGCTGGGCTGCTTTTTCAATTAAATCTGGCAATAATTCTGTATCCAGCAAATCAGCCTGCACCAGAGCTACCGAATCAGCACGTTTTAGATTTAATTCGTTTTGCAATATCTTAGCTTCATTCAGCGACGACCGGTAATGCACTACCAACCGGGCGCCTTGCGCATGCAGCCTGCGGCAAATAGCTGCCCCAACACGCTTTGCTCCACCTGTAATAAATATTACCTTCTCTTGCACACACACCTCCGTCAAAGTGCTGCTAAACTACAGCCAGCTTTTTGCGATTTTTGCCAATTTACCACAAACAATCATTATTATGTTTTCACCAGAGGTTCTGCCGCCAGCTAGCGAAATAGCGCTAAAACACAGCCATTCTTTACAGATAATGATCCGGGATAGCATTATTGCTGCGGGCGGCTGGATTCCATTTGAGCAATTCATGAATTTGGCGCTGTACGCGCCGGGAATGGGTTACTACAATAGCGGAGCAACCAAGCTGGGCAATGCGGGCGATTTTGTCACGGCACCTGAAATTTCTTCGCTGTTTGGCCGCACCTTGGCACAGCAAGCGGCACAATTTTTCATGGAAACGAATCCTGCCGACATTCTTGAATTTGGGGCCGGAACCGGAAAATTAGCGCTCGATCTGCTGCTTGAGCTGGAGAAACTGGATGCTTTACCAAGAAAATATTTGATTCTTGAAGTTAGCGCAGAGCTTCGCCAACGGCAACAAATACTACTCAATAATCAAATACCGCATCTCATGCATTTAATTGAATGGCTGCAGCAATTACCTGAGGAATTCACCGGGGTTATGTTAGGCAATGAAGTACTGGATGCCATGCCGGTTCATATCGTTAATTGGCAAGGCGCCATCCCTCTTGAACGCGGGGTAGTCTGGCAAAACGATCAGTTTGCATGGCAAGATCGCCCCATTCAGGATACAGAGTTACTCACTATCGCTCAGCAGCTAACGTTGCAAATCAATCCCGGCAATGACAGCGATTACGCTTACGTCAGTGAAATCAATCTTGCGGCGGGCCATTATATTCGCAGTTTGGCAAATAGCTGGCGACAAGGCATCATTTTATTGGTCGATTATGGTTTTGGCCGCACGGAATATTATCATCCTCAGCGCAACCAAGGTACGCTGATGTGTCATTATCGTCACCATGCACATGGCGATCCATTTTATCTTCCGGGATTACAAGATATAACCAGTCACGTTGACTTTAGCGCCATTGCATCAGCCGCCGGAAATTCCGCATTAACGCTTCTAGGTTATACCACTCAAGCTCACTTCCTGATTAATTGTGGCATCACGGAAATTCTGACACAAACTCCCGTGGAAGATACGGCTCGCTATTTACAGCAAGCCAATCAACTGCAAAAACTGGTAAGCCCGGCTGAAATGGGAGAGCTCTTTAAGGTCATCGCATTTGGCAGAAATTTTTCCAACCCGTTAATTGGATTTAAACGTGGAGATATGAGCCGTTTGCTATGAATAATCTAACAAAATTATTGCTTCAGCTTCAACATTTAGTCCGTGTTGAGATAGAATAAACCCGTATGTCTAATTTTCTTGATCCCAACCAAATTATCCGTCCCGAAATTTTCGCGCTCTCAGCTTATCATGTGCCACCTGCCACAGGCATGATAAAGCTTGATGCCATGGAAAATCCTTACCTTTTGCCGCCGGCTTTACGCGATGAAATTGCGCAATTAGCGCTACACGCGCCTCTCAATCGTTACCCCGATGCCAGTTCCGCGGCGTTAAAAAAAGCGTTACGCCAAGCATTGGAGATTTCTGATGAAATGGATATTTTACTTGGCAACGGCTCAGACGAGCTCATTCAAATTATCGCTATGGCCGTTGCTAAGCCCGATGCAGTTTTGTTGAGTGTGGAGCCTGCTTTTGTAATGTTCCGGATGATCGCAACATTTGCAAACATCCGGTATGTTGGCGTTCCTCTGGCAAAAGACTTCACGCTTGATCAAGATACCATGCTGGCGGCAATCGCAAAATATAAACCGGCTGTTATTTTCTTGGCCTACCCTAACAATCCGACTGGCAATTTGTTTGATATTGATGTAATTTTGAAAATCATCCAGGCGACTTCCGGTATTGTGATCATAGATGAAGCGTATCATGCCTTTGCTAACGTCAGTTTAATGAGCAAGTTAGCGCAATATCCCAATTTATTATTAATGCGCACACTATCCAAACTGGGTCTTGCTGGTTTAAGATTAGGGCTATTGGCAGGCCGGCGCGAATGGTTAATGCACTTTGAAAAGATGCGGTTACCTTATAATGTTGGCATAATGACGCAATTAATCGCAGAAAAAGTATTAGAGCATACGGATGTATTATTGGAGCAAGCAGAAGCTATTAAAGCTGAACGCACGAAAATGTATAAATTTCTTAGCACAATCAAGAAAATAGAATTGTTTCCCTCGGACGCAAATTTTATTCTTTTTCGTATTCCTGCTGCAAGCGAAGTTTTTAAGGAACTTAAGCTGCGGAAAATATTAATAAAAAATCTTGATGGTACGCACCCGCTATTGGAAAATTGTCTACGTGTAACAGTAGGCACACCCGATGAAAACAAGCAATTTTGTTCGGCATTACATACCATAGTTTGTGACACGGTATAAATCCTCTTTCAAATTCCTGTAATTATCTACAATTAATCTATGCGCCATGCACAGGTAACTAGAAATACGCTAGAAACTCAAATTAGCATCAATCTCAATCTGGATGGAACGGGTAATGCCGTTTTAGCCTCAGGCGTGCCATTCTTGGATCATATGCTTGATCAAATTGCTCGCCACGGCATGATCGATATGGAAATTTCTGCACATGGCGACTTACACATCGACGCGCATCATACTGTCGAAGATATTGGTATAACCTTTGGCCAGGCTTTTGCAAAAGCTGTGGGCGATAAAAAAGGGTTACGTCGTTACGGGCACGCGTACGTTCCTCTTGATGAAGCCTTATCACGCGCCGTCATAGACTTGTCAGGACGTCCGGGCCTCGCATTTAACGTCGACTTTACCCGGGCACGAATCGGTGATTTTGATGTAGATTTGATACATGAATTTTTCCAGGGATTCACCAATCACGCCCTGGTAACCCTGCATATAGACAATCTAGCAGGCAGGAATGCACATCATCAGGCTGAGACAATATTTAAAGCATGCGGCAGAGCACTTCGTATGGCTATCGAACGTGATCCGATCGCGGCGCATATTATCCCATCGACCAAAGGGACTTTATAGTAATTAAATTTATAAACATTCCGATATGACTGATATTGCAATAGTTGATTACGGTATGGGTAATTTGCGTTCCGTACACAAAGCGCTCGAGCATATTGCACCAGCGGCATCGATTGCGGTCACCAGCGACCCGGGTATCGTACGTAAAGCAAAGCGTGTTGTAGTACCAGGACAGGGCGCCATGCGTAATTGCATGCAAGAACTTGATACCCGCGGACTCCGTGAAGTTGTCATGGAAGCTGCTGCGCACAAACCATTTCTTGGTATTTGCATTGGTTTGCAAATGCTATTTGAAGAAAGTGAAGAAGGGCATGTTAAAGGACTAAATATTCTACCTGGGAAAGTCGTGCATTTCCCCCCCTCGGCGATGACAACACCGGATGGGCAAAAACTTAAAGTGCCTCATATGGGCTGGAATCAAGTTTACCAAACTATCAATCATCCTTTATGGGAAGGCATAGCGAAAGATGCGCGTTTTTATTTCGTGCATAGCTATTATGTCGAAACAACAGACATAACGTCGATCGCAGCACAGAGCAATTACCCCTTTCCATTTACTTGTGCCATCGCAAAGGATAATATTTTTGCAGTACAGTTTCATCCTGAGAAAAGCCAAGCAGCCGGATTGACCCTATTAAGTAATTTTGCTAAATGGACACCCTATTGCTAACATTAGCAAGAAATCAATTATCATTTATTATCAATTAGTAACCTAGATTAATTATGCTGATTATTCCTGCAATAGATCTCAAAGACGGACAATGTGTCCGACTCAAACAAGGAGTCATGGAAGACGCGACAATATTTTCCAAAGAACCTGCAGAAATGGCAGTTCATTGGTTAAATCAAGGCGCACGTAGACTTCATCTGGTCGATTTAAATGGCGCATTTGCTGGAAAGCCGAAAAATGAAGCAGCCATTCGTGAAATTGTTCAGTCTTTGGATGATCAGATTCCGATCCAGCTCGGTGGCGGTATCCGTGATCTTGATACGATCGAACGCTATTTGGATGACGGAATTACATATATCATCATTGGGACTGCCGCCATCAAAATACCGGGCTTCCTGCAAGATGCCTGTAATGCCTTTCCAGGCCAGATAATGGTCGGATTGGACGCCAAAGATGGAAAGGTAGCTGTTGATGGGTGGTCCAAAGTGACTGGACATGATGTCATTGATCTGGCTAAAAAATTTGAAGGCTATGGTGTAGAGGCCATTATCTACACAGATATTGGCAGAGATGGCATGCTGAGTGGTGTCAATATTGAAGCAACGATTGAATTAGCCAAACAGCTCACCATACCAGTCATTGCCAGCGGCGGCATTACTAATATTGACGATGTTCATAAACTCTGTGAAATTGAATCAGAAGGAATTATAGGTGCTATAACGGGCCGCGCGATCTATGAAGGCTCACTGGATTTCAAAGAAGCCCAAATTCTAGCCGACAAACTCAGTAAAGCAAATGGCATTTCCTAATAACGCACTACTACAACAACCGCTGCAATTTATTATTTTTCACAATCAGCCTTAAAATCTGATGAGTCTCGCTAAACGAATTATTCCCTGCTTGGATGTAACCAATGGACGCGTAGTTAAAGGCGTCAATTTTGTTGAATTGCGTGATGCCGGCGATCCGGTTGAAATTTCACGCCGCTATGATGAGCAAGGCGCCGACGAACTCACTTTTCTCGATATCACAGCCAGTTCCGACAATCGCGACCTCATTCTGCACATCATCGAGGATGTCGCGGCGCAAGTATTTATTCCATTGACTGTGGGCGGCGGTGTACGCCAAGTCGAAGATATCCGCCGGCTATTAAATGCTGGCGCAGACAAAGTCAGCATGAACACCTCGGCGGTCCTGAATCCGCAATTGGTTGCCGATGCAGCGAATCATTACGGATCACAATGTATCGTAGTAGCTATTGACGCAAAACAAGTCAATCCGTCCGATGATAACTCACCCCGCTGGGAAGTTTTTACGCACGGCGGGCGTAAAGCAACAGGCATTGACGCCATTGAATGGGCAAAAAAAATGCAATCCTTAGGGGCTGGCGAAATTTTACTTACCAGTATGGATAGAGACGGCACGCGCAATGGCTTTGATATCGCCCTAACACGTGCCGTTTCGGATGCCATCGATATACCGGTCATCGCCAGTGGTGGAGTTGGCAATCTGGATCATTTGGTTGCTGGCATTCTACAAGGGCATGCAGATGCAGTCTTAGCAGCGAGCATCTTTCATTATGGTGAGTTTACCGTTCAGCAAGCAAAACAATATATGGCTCAACACGGTATTGAAGTGCGGTTATAATGCTAAAATCGTTTACAAAATACACAAACTTAACATTTTAAGTATTCCTTAATGTATGCCTCCTGACACTTGGCTTAACAAAATCAACTGGTCTGAAGATGGCTTGATACCAGTAATTACTCAGGAAGTTGACAGTGGAAAAATCCTTATGTTTGCGTGGATGAATCGTGAAGCGCTCAAGCTTACTGTTGAGAAACGCGAAGCAGTATATTGGTCACGCTCACGCAAAAAATTGTGGCATAAAGGTGAAGAATCTGGTCACAGCCAGAAAGTAAAGGAAATATATTTGGATTGTGATGAAGATGTTCTCCTGCTCATAGTTGAACAAACAGGAGGTATCGCTTGCCATACCGGCAGGCATAGTTGTTTCTTTCAGAAGCTAGAAGGCAATGAGTGGACCGTTGCAGCCCCTATCATCAAAAAACCGGAAGAAATTTATAACAAATGACGGACTTAACCATACTACACCGTTTGTTTGATACCATTGAGGCACGTAAACTCGCTGATGCAAACAATTCATACGTAGCGAAACTATTTCATGGCGGACACGACAAAATATTGAAAAAAATCGCAGAAGAGTCTGCGGAAACATTGATGGCGTCAAAAGATGGTCATGCCAATCAAGTTGTGTATGAAACGGCTGACTTGTGGTTTCACTGTTTAGTACTGCTTGCATACCACGAAGTTACTCTTGACGATGTATTACAAGAACTGGCAAGGCGGGAAGGCATTTCTGGACTTGAAGAAAAAGCATCGCGAATAAAAGGCTGAGATATGGATAATTGTATTTTTTGCAAAATAGTCAGAAAAGAAATTCCCTGCAACAAAATCTATGAGAATGATGAGATTCTTGCTTTTAACGATATCAATCCTGCCGCGCCTGTGCATTTTTTGCTGATCCCAAAGTTGCATATTGATTCACTTACAGATATTCAAGATAACCATCAGAGTTTATTAGGCAAAATGTTATTATTAATCCCTGAACTAGCAAAAGGGCAGGGTTGTGAAGATGGCTTTCGCACTATTATTAATACCGGGCGTGTAGGTGGGCAGGAAGTATCTCATTTGCATTTTCACATCATCGGCGGTAGAGAACGCTTGCCTGGTATGATCCATCAAAGCTAGGCTAGTACTGTTCCATTTTACAGGAGGAAGTAATGGGCACATTCAGCATATGGCATTGGATAATCGTACTTATCATCGTGGTTTTAGTGTTTGGTACCAAGAAATTGCGCAATATGGGAGGTGATCTGGGTAGCGCAATAAAAGGCTTTAAGGATGGAATGAAAGAATCGGATGCTGAAAATGCTCCACAACCATCAACTCAAGCCAACGCTACAATCATTGACGTGGAAGCAAAGAAGGAAACCACGCCCAATACCTTTAATCAAAGCAACAAAGAAGATTACTACCATGCGTCGTCTGGCTTTTCTAACCAATCCAAGGACGCCGATACCACTTCACAAAACAACACAATGCAATCAACGGGTGTCAATAGTCAGGCCACTGATGCTAAAGCTGACAGCAGAGAGAAAAGCGCTAACTGACACGTGGCTTTCTGCAGATTTCCATAAATCGGGCGTGTTCATGCGTGATCTATATTTGCTTTACAAATAGCTGAGACCGAAACAATATGTTTGATATCAGCTTCATGGAGTTACTGATTATTGCGGTCGTAGCTTTGATTGTAATCGGTCCGGAGCGGTTGCCTGCTGTTGCGCGAACGTTAGGGCATTTATATGGACGTTGTCGGAATTTTGTTTACAGCGTTAAGACCGATATTCACAACGAAATGCGCATGGAAGAATTGAAAAAAATGCAATCTTCAGTGCAAGATACGATTGAATCGGTGAAAGGCTCAGTACAACAAGGTATTAACCAATTGGAAACTACCCTTACAAATGACAAAAATAATGAAAATCCCTCTGAGCATTCATCGCCGGCACAATCTCGCAATGAAGTTCAGCAGCCTCGATCAAGTACTTATGAATCTCCACAAGTTCGTAATCAAGAAAAAGAAAAATAGCAACCGTTTGCCGGTTACCTCAATCATGTGGATTGGCTCACTTTACCTGCCGCTCACTTAAGCCATGATTGAAGGTTCATTTCTATCACACTTGGTAGAATTGCGTGCCAGAATAATCCGTATGTTAAGCGGACTCGTGATTGGTTTTATTCCTTGCGCTTTCTATGCCCGTGAACTGTATTCGCTGCTGGCACAACCTCTCTTGGAGAAATTGCCACAAGGCGGGCAAATGATCGCAACGGATGTGGCCACGCCTTTCTTCGTACCGATGAAAGTCGCCATGATGATGGCTTTTGTAATCACGTTACCGCACACCTTATATCAGATATGGGCTTTTGTAGCGCCAGGTCTGTATGCGCATGAAAAACGCCTGGCCTTACCTTTAGTTGTTGGCAGCAGCCTGTTGTTTTTCTTTGGCATGGCATTCGCCTATTTTGCTGCGTTACCACTGGTATTTGAGTTTATTACTTATTTCGCCCCAGATGGCGTTGCGGTAATGACGGATATTGGCAAATATCTAAGCTTTGTCTTGTCGATGTTCTTGGCGTTTGGCTTTACCTTTGAAGTGCCGATATTTGTCATCATTCTGGTCAGAACGGGTGTCATTACCGTTGAGAAATTAAAAGAAATCCGTCCGTATGTCATTGTTGGGGCGTTTGTCATTGCTGCCATTTTCACACCGCCCGATGTAATTTCGCAATTTATGCTGGCAGTGCCTTTGTGTCTCCTTTATGAGCTAGGAATTATCATTGTCACTATTATGGCGAAGAACCAAAATAAACAAAATCAATCCAAAATAAATCCTGCAGAAGAAGAAAATACGCCGGGCAAACCTGACTGATTATCCCTGCTGCAGGATCAATATATCAGCTTCAAATTATTTTATGAAACCAACGCGATAAACCCGCAATCCAATTTATAGGGAGCGCGATGATCGAATAGGTCGATGGAGATTAACAATGGCAAATGATAACCGCTGGATAAATCTAAAGGTGATTGTGCCGGTCACGATACTAGCGTTAGAGAGTATCCATATTGCGGCCGCCCAAGTGCTGAGTAGTGATCTCAATCAACAACAGCAGCTTCAATCCAGCAATCTGCCGCCCCAGACTTCTGTAGAAAATTTGTCCGATCCCAACAAAGTGCAACGCAAGATGCATCGTATCGGCACAGCCATACCAGCTCCTCAGAATGCCGTCAGTATCAAAAGCACAGATGCTGGCCATATACGCCGGCTTCCTCCGGTTGCAGGATGCAGTAATTGCGGCATTATCGATTTTGTCAATAAAATCACCCAGGGTTCCGGCTTAAATGCCATAGCAAGTGGCGTCGTAGCTGGCACAGTAGCAAGAGAAGTGCTGCGCCAATCGCCGCATGTGCCTGGACATCATCCCCATATAATGAATCATCAGGGTGGAATCATTGTCCACCCTGATAATCAATATCAAGTCGGTATCACGATGAGCGATGGCAAACAGGCTATTATCGCTCTTCCCGATGCATCCAGTCTGCAACAAGGAGATAGGATTCAGTTGATTGACGGCGTCATCGTACTGGATCGTCAATAGACAAGCTACGCGCATTTAACCGGTCAATCCTATTAAAACATTTACAACAATGTCCTTCTCACTGGAAAATAATAATGAATTCTTCAACCCTCAAACACATTGAACTGCCCATTGAAGGCATGACATGCGCTGCCTGCGCGGCTCGTATTGAAAAGAATTTGAATAAACTCTCCGGCGTCGAAGCAAACGTCAATTTTGCCAATGAAAAAGCGCATGTCAATTATGACGAAACACAAGTCAAGACGGATACGCTAATCCGCGCCATCGAAAAAGCCGGTTTTCATATTGCGCCACGCTCGATACAACTGCAGCTCGGAAAAATGACTTGCGCGGCTTGTGCCGGACATATTGAAAAGGCGCTGAACAAACTGCCCGGCGTTACAGCTACTGTCAATGTCGCAACCGAAACAGCCCGTGTAATTTTCAAGCCAGGATTAGTGACAATTGGTCAACTGATCGAAGCAGTGGTCAATGCTGGCTACGATGCTCACGAAATCAGTGAATTGAATCACGTGGAAGAAAAAGCGCGGCGCCAGGCGGCTTACCAGGCAGAATTACGTTTATTCTGGATTTCAGCGATTCTCACGCTACCCTTGGTATTGCAAATGGGTGCCATGTTTTCAGGTCACGAAATGGACATGCTGCCTAACTGGGTGCAATGGCTTTTGGCAACCCCAGTACAATTCTGGATTGGAAAGCGTTTTTATATTGGAGCCTGGCATGCGCTGCGTGGCGGTGGGGCCAATATGGATGTATTGGTGGCTTTGGGAACCAGCATGGCCTATCTCTTCAGCACTGCAGTGACCTTCTTCGAACTGGATCAGCATGTTTATTTTGAAGCCAGCGCAGCGATTATCACCCTTGTTTTACTCGGAAAATTGATGGAAGCACGCGCCAAGGGCAGAACTTCCGAAGCCATTGAAGCATTAATTAGATTACAGCCCAAAACTGCACGCATCGAACGCAATGGTGAAATCGTCGAAGTTCCGGCTAACAGCCTGCAAGTTGATGATATCTTCATCGTACGTCCGGGTGAGCATTTACCGGTGGATGGTGTCGTGGTTGAAGGTTCGTCCAGCGTCAATGAATCCATGTTAACCGGCGAAAGCTTACCGGTAAGCAAACAAGCCGGAGCCAGAGTTTTTGCCGCAACTTTAAACCAGCAGGGCTTGCTCAAATGCCGCGCAACGAGCGTCGGTGCGCATACCCAATTGGCGGCCATCATTCATTTGGTTGAAGAAGCCCAAGGTTCCAAAGCGCCCATTCAACGCATGGCCGATACGATTTCAGGCATTTTTGTCCCCGTTGTCGTGGCAATCAGTGTGCTGACACTGGCAATCACTTGGTGGCTTATGAATGACTTTGTTGCCGCGCTCATTCATGCTGTGGCCGTATTGGTCATTGCCTGCCCTTGCGCATTGGGATTGGCAACGCCTACCGCCATCATGGTCGGAACCGGACGTGGCGCGCAAGTTGGCGTGCTGGTCAAAAATGCGGCTGCTCTGGAGCATGCCGAGAAAATTCAGACACTTATTGTGGACAAGACCGGTACACTGACTGAAGGAAAACCGGAAGTCACGGATATTGCCCCGGTTGCATCCATCAATGCACAAGATTTATTGCAAATCGCGGCTTCTTTGGAGCAAGGGTCCGAACATCCCTTGGCGCGGGCGATCTTAGAAAGCGCCAAAAAACAGCAGCTGCAGTTACAGCCCATCCAAGATTTTTCAGCTATTACCGGTAGCGGCATCCGCGCAAATATTCGTGACACGCAATACTTGCTAGGTTCACCCAAATTTCTTACGCAACAAGGCTTGATCCCGGGTGAGAAACAAATCATCGCACTGCAATCGGAAGGCAAAACTGTCATCGGTGTGGCTCGAATTTCCGGCGATAATCCGCAAATTCTTGGTTATCTGGCTATCGCGGACCGGCTCAGAAATACTTCTGTTAAAGCGGTTAAACAACTGCAATCGATGGGCATCGAAGTGGTCATGCTCACCGGCGATAATACCGTAACGGCTGCGGCTATAGCCAAACGTACCGGGATTATCCATTATCGGGCCGAAGTGCTGCCGCAGGATAAAGCTGCTGAAGTTGTGAAAATGAAGACACAAGGTAAATTTACCGCAATGGTCGGGGACGGCATCAACGATGCGCCGGCATTGGCAGCCGCAGACGTCAGTTTTGCCATTGGCGCCGGTTCGGACGTCGCCATTGAAGCGGCTGATATCACGCTGATTCGCAACGATCTCATGAGTGTCGCCGACGCCATTTCCTTATCGCGCGCAACGCTCAAGAAAATCCGCCAAAATTTGTTTTTTGCATTTTTTTATAATATCCTGGGAATCCCATTAGCGGCGATTGGCATGCTCAATCCAGTCATTGCAGGCGCTGCGATGGCGATGAGTTCGGTATCTGTCGTCAGCAATTCGTTGTTATTGAAACGCTGGCAGGCCAATCATTAAATCATTCAAAAGGGAAAACAGTTATCATTATGCAAACAACCACAATCAACATAGTGGGAATGACCTGTATGGGCTGTGTCAATAGCGTCAAAACCGCTCTCAAGAATCTGCCGGGCGTAATCGAGGTAGAAGTTTCGCTCAATCCTCCCCTTGCAACTATCCAGCATGATCCAGGCAATACCAGCTCTGATCAGATTAAAGAAGCCATTTTAGATGCAGGTTTTGAAGTAGCCGGGCATAGCACCAAGTAATTTTTGTTTCCCCAGTCACAATCCATTTCAACCGATATCTTTCCGCGACGACAACAAACCAGCATTGCCACCAACCGCTGCAGTATTGATGGTCACCACGCGTTCGGTTGCAAAGCGCTGCAAATAATGGGGGCCGCCGGATTTTGGCCCGGTCCCGGATAATCCTTCGCCGCCAAATGGCTGGGAACCGACAACCGCGCCTATCAGATTGCGGTTGACATAAGTGTTACCACAGCGGGTATGACGGGTAATAAAATCAACGGTGGCGTCGATACGGCTATGAATGCCCAAAGTCAGGCCATAACCGCTGTTATTGATGGAATCCAGCACTTCATTTAATCGATCGGCATGATAGCGGATGACATGCAGGATAGGCCCAAACACCTCATGCTGCAGTTGCTCGAGTTTGTTGATTTCATAAACGCGCGGCGCAAAATAACTGCCTTGACCACTTTGCGGTAGCGGTATCGCTTTAATCAAACGTGCCTCATTTTTCATTCTTTCGCCGTGCTGGCAAAGCTCTTCTCGGGCAGCAACACTGATCACCGGACCCATATCGGTATCAAAGTGCATGGGATTGCCAATACGCAGCTCATCCATCGCACCGCTCAGCATCTCCAGGATTTGCGGCGCTATTTCTTGCTGCAGAAAGAGCACACGCAACGCCGAACAACGCTGCCCGGCGCTATTGAATGCTGAAACAATCACATCTTTCACCACCTGCTCAGGCAACGCAGAACTGTCGACGATCATGCAATTCTGACCACCGGTTTCGGCAATCAATGGAAGAATACGCTCGCCCTGAGCAAGCACCCGGTTAATTTGGCGAGCGGTACTGAGTGAACCGGTAAAGGCAACGCCAGCAATGCGGCAACTGCCCACCAGTCTCGCACCTATCTCATTACCGCTGCCAGGAATAAAATGCAGCACTTGATCCGGAATACCGGCTCTATGCAGCAACGACACGACATAGGCGGCACATAACGGAGTCAGCGCAGCAGGTTTGGCAATCACACAATTCCCCGCCGCCAGTGCGGCGGCCACCTGGCCTGTGAAAATGGCCACCGGAAAATTCCAAGGACTGATGCAGACGAACACACCACGTCCCACTAAGCGTAGCTGACTGTGTTCGCCTGTAATACCGGGTAATGTCATAGCATGCTCGAAATTCTGGCGTATCTGTGCAGCATAATAGCGGCAGAAATCAACCGCTTCACGCACTTCATTGAGTGCGTCCTGGATGGTTCGTCCGCCCTCACGAATGATTCGAACCATCAATTCAACGCGTTCAGCTTCCAGCAAATTCGCAGCGCATTCCAAAATGGCAGCACGTCCACTTGCACCGCCATTGGCCCAATCCGGCGCGGCACGTTGCGCCGCATTGAGCGCAGCGCCGGCGGCATGCATATCAGCCAGTGCAATTTCTCCAATACGATCAGTGTGATTCGCTGGATTGATAAGTGTTTGCGTATACCCGGCAAGAATCTGACCGTCAACAACTGGCGCAGCTTGCCAGGATTGTCGGTACGCGCTAGCCAGCGCCTGATCGAAATGCATTTGTGATGCACGGTCAGCGAAATGGATAGCACCCGAATTCAGCCGCTCCTTCCCGTAAAGATGGCGTGGAGCAGGGATGGATTGCGGGCTGAAGTCAAGCTGATTTACCGGATCACTGATGATTGCTTCGATTGAAATGCTCTCATTGGCAATCTGGTTGACAAACGAGCTATTGGCGCCATTCTCCAGCAACCGCCGCACCAGATAGGGCAGCAATTCCTTATAATTGCCAACCGGTGCATAAACCCGGCATTTAGATTGCGGGTATTCGTCCAGCAAATCGGAATAGAGCAATTCACCCATGCCATACAAACGCTGGAACTCGAAACAACTTTCCTTTGCCATAACAATGAGCGTGGCAACGGTATGGGCATTATGGGTAGCAAACTGCGGATAAAACAAATCTCCGCTTGCTAACAAGCGCCTTGCACAAGCCAGATACGACACATCAGTTGCCGCTTTGCGGGTAAAAACCGGGTAATTGTCCAAGCCACGCTCCTGAGCCTGCTTGATCTCGGTATCCCAATATGCGCCTTTAACCAAACGAACCGGAATTTGACGTTTATATTCGGTAGCGAGCTGCGCCAGCCAATCGATCACATGTATGGCCCGTTTCTGGTACGCCTGTACCGCCAGACCGAAGCCATTCCAGCCATTAAGCTTGTCATGCCGGAATACGATTTCAAACAAATCGAGCGAAAGATCGAGCCGATCCGATTCTTCGGCATCTATGGTCAAATGGATATTGGCGGTCTTGGCGGCACATGCCAGCGCCAAGAGCCGTGGCGCTAGTTCATCGATCACCCGTTGCCGCTGAGTATACTCATAACGCGGATGCAGCGCCGAGAGTTTCACTGACACCCCCGGGCGATCGAATAATTTCTCCGCTCCAGCTTGTTTACCAAGCGTGGCAATGGCATCAAAATAAGCATCCCAGTAGCCCTGCGCGTCCGCTGCAGTGAGCGCCGCTTCGCCCAGCATGTCAAAAGAATAGCGATAGGCTTTATGGCCGTCCTCCGTGCAACGCGCAAGGGCTTCATTCAAACGATTTCCGATGACAAACTGGCGGCTGATCAGGCGCATGGCCTGTTTAACCGCCGCACGAACTACCGGTTCGCCGCTGCGGCTGATCAGACGGGCAAATAGTGAATTCGAGTCTTCCAATTGCACCCATTTTCCAGTAAGCAACAATCCCCATGTCGAGGCATTGACCAGCCATGATGCACTATGACCCAACTGGCGCTCCCACTGCGCACTGGCTAGCTTGTCATGAATCAGACGGTCGGTTGTTGCCGCATCGGGAATACGCAGCAATGCCTCAGCCAAGCACATCAACAGCATGCCTTCCTGCGTGCTAAGATCGTATTCATGCAACAATGCTTCAATTCTGCTTTGCTTAGACACGTTATTGCGAATTGCGGTGACCCAGTGGCGCACCAAACCGTCAATTTGCGCTTGTTCGCTACGACTGAATTCGGCTAATGGAAGCAATGTATTCAGGTGAGCGGCTTCTTCGGCCAAATAGGCGCCATTAATGACTTCGCGATATCGAATTAAGGAAGAAAAGGGCATATCAGGCTTCATGAAATCAGAAACTGACGATAAAGTTATCGCTAAGGGGTGCGCCCGTAGGAATCTTCGAATCGCACGATATCATCTTCGCCCAGATAAGCCCCGGATTGCACTTCGATCAAATGCAGAGGTATTTTTCCTGGATTTTCAAGGCGATGCGGTTTTCCGAGGGGGATATACGTCGATTGATTTTCTGCAAACAGCATTTCTTTATCTTCTACCGTCACTTTTGCGGTACCACTCACGACCACCCAGTGTTCCGCCCGGTGATGATGCATTTGCAAAGACAACCTTTCTCCCGGCTTGACCATGATACGCTTGACCTGGAAGCGCTCCGCTCTGTCGATGCCTTCATGCCAGCCCCAGGGCCGATGGATGCGCAAATGTTCCAAATGCTCTTTACGTTGACTGGCTTCGAGGTGCTGTATCGCGGTCTTCAACTGCTGCGCTCTGCTTTTGTGCATGACCAGCACGGCATCGGCCGTTTCGACGACGATCACATCATCCAGGCCTATCACGGAAACCAGACGGTTTTCTGCGCGAATGTAACTTCTCTGGGTATCCATGATGTGCGTATCGCCGCTGGTAAAATTACCTTGTGCATCTTTTGGTGCGATCTGCCAAAGCGAATCCCACGATCCTACGTCGCTCCAGCCAAATTGCGCAGGCACGACGGCAGCCCGGTCAGTTACTTGCATGATGGCGTAATCGATTGAATCGGCGGGGCATGCCAAAAAGGCATCATGGTTCGGACGAATAAAACCAAGATCCACGGTTCGTTTTTGCCAAGCTTCCTGGACAGCGGAAAAAATATCCATCCGATGACACTGCAAGGCGTCCAAATAACGCTTTGCGGTAAAAACGAACATACCGCTATTCCAGCTATATCCGCCTTCCTGCAAAAAGGATGTAGCCAATTCCAAGCTTGGTTTCTCATAAAAATTTTCAATATGATAAGCAGCAAGCTTAGTCATAGCTGGAAATGCAATGGGATTGCCAGCTTTGATATAACCATATCCTGTTTCTGGCATACTCGGCACTATCCCAAAAGTCATCAAATAACCTGCTTGCGCCCCCATTACCGCAGTTTCTACCGCTTGTGCAAAAGCAATCTGGTCGTCTATTACATGATCAGCCGGTAACACCAGCATCATCGCATTTTCATCTGCCTGGGCAAGATGGAATGCGGCTAATGCAATAGCCGGAGCCGTGTTGCGGCCGATTGCTTCGAGATAAATGGCTTCCGGTTTGATATGGATGGCTTCGCACTGCTCCTGCGTTAGAAAACGATGCTCGGAATTGCAAATCAAAACCGGAGGCTGCGCATTATCTAAAGCAGCCGCGCGCATCAGCGTAGCTTGCAGCATGGTTTCATGGCTGACCAGCGGCAGCAATTGCTTGGGATAATTGGCGCGCGATAGCGGCCACAACCGCGTACCGCTACCGCCGGATAAAATAACGGGATGAATATTGGGGTGCATGGTTTGCGATTATCCTTGATTTTTGTAAGCCATCATTAGCTGAAATTCCAAGTTTTCCTAATATTGCCACATCAACTATAGTGAATCTTACCGGATAAAAAAACCTGGAATTCTCGCCATAAATATCGATCCAGTCTTAAGTTCAATTGCTCAACAAATTAGATTTTATAATTATGTTCTGTGCGCGGAAATCAATCTGAAGAATCACGTCTGGAGAAATATTTAGTTTGGAACAGTTCAAGATATAACGAAATTCAGCAATTATATGCAAATACCTAGGCAGCACGATAATTGCACGTCTGGTATGCACTTCTACAAATAATGATTTGTACCTTGACTCCATTACCAATCATAAGGTATTGAAATCAACACTGTTCAGCTTAAACCACTTGATTAATACCCTATTATCAGTCTCATCTTCAATTATTTTCTCCAATTTAACTCCTAATCCACTTTTCGAATACTTTAGATCTTGTAGTATTTGGTTTCTAATAATTACATCCGATGAAGCCCCTGACTTGAAATTGCTATCATTCTGAACCTTACAGATGGCCCGATTAAATTCATAAAAATATTCAGGCTCAAAGTTATCTCTAATGTCTATAGCGATATTAAAATTTTCCAATGCATTCTCATAGTCTCCATCATCCTTGTCTTTTAAGGCATAGGCAAGTTGGCCAAAATAATAATGCTTATCTTTTCTTTTATTGGAATTTATGAGAACCTCAAAAATCGGGATAGATCTTGCCATCAATATTCTGTCAGTGTTTCTATTGGAACGCCGGTTGACCTTAGCCAGCTGAAATACAGCCGTTTTGGCGAAATCGGAAGCAAGTCTGATCAATTCCTGTAACTGAACAACCAGCTCCTCAATGGTCCGATCATCTGTTTGGGGCGAAAGTAGTTTGCATACATTCTCGATGGTACGCGAGTCGATCTCCGCTCTATTACTAAGCTTCTTAATATTGTTACTTATTAAAAAACGCTTGTTGCATAGTTCTTCCAATTTCCAGGTTAACTGCCATTGCAGGTCACCCATATTTTTGTATATCGTTGGATAATGCTCAAGCTCAACAAGCTTTTTCTTAAACTCTAATAGGGTAGTCAGTTGATCATTTATCTGACTGGTATATATGATATCTTCCTTAAAAAAAGTAAATATGAGCGGTTTCTCATTTGACTTGAACCGCTTGTAAGCAGCTTCAAATTCTTCCGATGTATATTTCCCTACCTTTGTAAAAAAAAGCATGACAAAAATATCGCAACCTTCAGCAGCTTTATTATATTCTTCCTGCAAACCATCTTTCGACATAACGTCGATAAAATTCTCCCACTTATTAAGGATAAAATGAATATTCCTGTCACGCCAACTCTCATTTAGCAATGCGATAAAGTTCGTGAACTCCGCCCTATCGTCCTTTAATTCCGATGAAGAAGCTAAAAATATAGTTATATCCATTTCTAACAGTCTGAATAATATTCGCTAAGACAATGTGAAATAAGTAAAATCCTAAAACTCGAAGAAACTAACAAAATTGATATGATCGTATGAATTACTATAACTACTCGTAATCCTTAAAAGATGTCTTTTCCAGTATAGACAGAGTGTTTTAATACGACTTCAAGTATCCACACACCATTATTTTGCACTGTCATTGCTTCGGTAAGAAATCTAGTTTAGATTGCGGGGGATAGCCCAATCGAAATGAATGCTAGCATAACCCGGTTCATAAAGTGAGAATTTGAAGTAAGAAGCTAATAGCCGCCGATCGATTCGCAAGGAGCACAACCGGTATTGCCTGTTTCTTTTATTTTCACTTGCGAATGCAAGTAAGCATTGATGATTGTGCCCCAATTTATGCTTGACTATTTTTTGCTTTTTCCCAATTACATGTTGAATAGTAACCTTAATAGCGCTTTATCCTCGTCATTACTTCAGACCAGGAGCCTGCAAGCCGTATGGCACCCCTGCACGCAGATGAAGCAGCATGAAACCTATCCGCTTGTTCCCATCGCCAGCGGCAAAGGCGTGTGGCTTTACGATACTGATGGCAAGCGCTATCTGGATGCCATCAGTTCCTGGTGGGTCAATCTTTTTGGGCATGCCAACCCGGATATCAATGCGGCTATCCGCGATCAGCTTGAAAAAATAGAACATGTCATGCTGGCAGGGTTTACCCATGAACCCGTGGTCGCATTATCGGAACGGCTGAAAAGCATTACGCCGGATTCGCTTGGACATTGCTTTTACGCCAGCGATGGCGCGTCAGCGGTCGAGATTGCACTAAAAATGAGTTTTCATTATTGGTTGCTATCCGGACAACCGCAAAAAAATCAATTTATCAGCCTGCAAAACGACTACCATGGCGAGACATTGGGGGCGTTATCCGTGACTGACGTGGCTATTTTCAAACAAACCTACGCGCCGTTATTGCGTCCGTGCACGCATGTCCCCACCCCAGATTGGCGTTATGCTGAAAGCGGTGAATCCGCCTATGACTATGCAATTCGGGCAGCAACAGCGCTGGAGAATCATGTTGCTAAAAATCATGCACAAATCGCCGCGTTCATTTTGGAACCACTGGTGCAAGGCGCAACGGGCATGGGCATGTATCATCCGGTTTACTTGCAGCGCGCCCGGGAAATTTGCGATCACTACCAAATACATTTGATAGCCGATGAAATTGCCGTCGGTTTTGGCCGCACGGGAACACTCTTTGCCTGCAATCAAGCCGATATCGCACCGGATTTCCTATGCTTGTCAAAAGGATTGAGCGGCGGTTATTTGCCATTGTCGGTCGTAATGACAACCAATGATATTTTTGACACTTTCTACGACGACACCATGGCACGCGCTTTTTTACATTCGCATTCGCACACCGGCAATGCGCTGGCCTGCCGGGCGGCGCTGGCAACGCTGGATTTAATTGACCGCGGCCAAGTCATTGCCAGCAATCAAACCAAGGCAGCTTATCTGAATTCCCTAATTGAACCGCTTATAGCGCACCCTAGCGTTAAAAATTTCCGCAATTGCGGCATGATCTGGGCTTTTGAAGTAGAAACCGAAATATCCGACTTTACCGCGAAATGTTTTCAGGCAGGCTTGACGCAACAATTGTTGTTGCGCCCGCTCGGGAAAACCATTTATTTCATGCCGCCTTATGTCATTAATGAAGAAGAAATCAACCTGCTGGTGAGCGGCACCCTGAATGTGCTGAATTCGTTATGACTGCAGCAACGGGAAGTTAATATCATGCAATTGACATTTTTAGGCGCTGCTGGAGAGGTGACCGGATCCAGTTATTTAATTGAGTACGACGGAATCCGTTTGCTGGTCGATTGCGGGATGTTCCAAGGCGGACGTGAAGCAGATAGAAAAAACCGTACCGCTTTTACATTCGATCCACAAGACATTGATTTTGTATTGTTGACACATGCACACATCGATCATTCCGGTCTATTGCCTCGTTTAGGCGCATGGGGTTTTCGCGGCCCGGTTTATTGCACCACAGCAACCGCCGATCTTCTGCAAGTCATGTTGAAAGACAGCGCCTATATTCAGGAAAAAGAAACTGAGTGGCGCAACAAATCACGCCGTCACGGCTGGTCTTCTCAAGAAGCGGCGCCACTGTATACTGTCACACAAGCCGAGGCGATCCTCAAACAACTGGTTCCCGTTAACTACGATACAGAAATTACTCCGCATCAAACGGTGC
>SSFV01000135.1 GCA_008015565.1 Nitrosomonas sp.
CTTTCCATAATAACGCATTGCTAAAGTGTGGATATTTAACCGTTCAAGTTATTCCATTTATGGAACAAACAGATTACGACCGCTTGTTGTGGTGTTGCGACGTTAATTTTGTGCGGGGAGAGGATTCCTTTGTACGCGCGCAGTGGGGAGGTAACCCATTTATCTGGAATATTTATCCGCAAAAGGAAGGGGTGCATTGGAAGAAATTGCACGCATTTATGGATTTGTATTGCTCGAACATGACGATGGATTTGGCGGTCGTGCTGCGTGAAATGTGGACTTGCTGGAATGGCATCGGTGAAATAAATCATGGCGTTTGGATGAACTTCCTATCTGTTCTCGAGTCTTTGGAACATTATAACGGCCGCTGGAGGGAGCAGATATCGAAGCAAAATGACCTGGCGACCAATCTGGTGCAGTTTAGTATGAATCAGCTATAATTTAACGTTTATAAACTAGGTGGTTGCTGATGAAAGCAACATTCATTAACTTTATTTATTATTTGGGAATTGAACTATGAAAACCGCGAGGGAGCTTCGCTCAGGTAAGGTCGTAATGATTGGCAATGATCCTATGGTCGTGCAGCGAGCGGAATTTACTAAGTCGGGCCGTAATGCATCTGTTGTTAAAATGAAGCTGAAAAATTTGTTCTCCAATACGACGATGGAAAACGTGTATAAGGCCGATGAAAAATTTGATATGGTGGTTCTGGATAAAAAAGAATGTACTTACAGTTACTTTGCCGATCCACTCTACGTATTCATGGATGCCGATTTTAATCAGATCGAAGTAGAAGCGGACAATATGGCGGATGTGTTGAATTATCTGATCGATGGTATGGAAGATGTTTGCCAAGTGACTTTTTATAATGATAAAGCCATTTCTGTTGAATTGCCAAATACGATCGTACGTGAAGTTGAATACACTGAACCTGCAGTGCGCGGCGATACTACCGGAAAAATTATGAAACCAGCCCGACTTGCTGGAACAGGATTCGAGATTCCTGTGGCTGCTTTTGTAGAAATCGGCGACAAGATTGAAATCGATCCGCATAATAATGAATTTAGAAAGCGGATTTAATGAGTAATTATCAAATAAGGTTAACGTATTGAATGGGAAGGTTTAGATCTGGAATGATTTCGTCTCGGGCTTGAAGTTTTATTATTGAAATTCAAGTTTATGTTTTACAGATTAATCTTCCAGAATTCATAACTTGTTCTAACACGTATATAAAAATCAAATTTAAATATTACCGACAGACTCAACAGTAGAGGAATCTGAGGTGAGTACGATTTCATTGCTGGCAGGAACCATCTGGCGGCAGCATTACACGGACATCATTTCACCAGAACAAATCGATTACATGCTGGTGCAACGCTACCAGCCTGAATTTATTGCTCAGCAATTGAAGAATACCAGTATTTGGTGGCGGAAACTGGTTCTGGCTGATGTAATTATTGGTTTTTCATGCTGTATGCGCACAAAAAGGGCTGATGAACTAAAAATTGACAAACTATATATTCATTGTGATTATCACCGTAAAGGGCTCGGTGCCTTGCTGGTTGCAGATGCTATACAAATCATGCGCCAAAACGACCTGAATTCACTCAGTCTTACTGTTAATAAACGCAATCACCCGGCAATACGGGCCTATCTACATTATGGTTTCGACATAACGGATGAAAGTAGGGTGGATATTGGAGGAGGATTTGTCATGGATGATTACTTGATGACCCTGTCAAAATTATGTAATTGAGCTGAAGGAAGGCCTAGTCGATGAAATTAAGATTTACTAAGATGCATGGTCTGGGTAATGATTTTGTTGTTTTGGATGGTATCAATCAATCCATCGAGCTGAACCGGCAACAACTTCGCTTCCTTGCAGACCGGCATGTTGGCGTTGGTTGCGATCAAATTCTGCTGATTGAGAAGCCGGCGGGTCAAGCTGATTTTCGTTATCGTATTTTTAATAGTGACGGCGGTGAGGTAGAACAGTGCGGTAATGGCGCGAGATGTTTCGTTCGTTATGTGCATGATCATGGTTTGACTAAAAAAAACGAGATTCGTATCGAAACGCTAAGCGGTGTGATATCTCCAAAGCTTGAAATCAGCGGTGATGTCACGGTCAATATGGGTAAGCCGGTTTTTGATCCGCAAAAAATTCCTTTCATTGCGGAACGCTACGATCTGACTTATCTGCTAGAAATAGCGCATGATCTGGTTACGATAAGCGTTGTGTCGATGGGTAACCCGCACGCGGTGCGAGTGGTGCATGATGTAGATAGCGCGCCGGTGGAATCCGAAGGTGTTTTGATTGAGAGTCATCCTCGTTTTCCAAAAAAAGTAAATGTTGGCTATATGCAAGTGATTGATCGTAATCATATTAAACTGCGTGTATTCGAACGTGGCGCAGGCGAAACCCTGGCTTGTGGGACTGGAGCATGTGCCGCGGTCGTGACAGGTATTAATTTGGGTTTACTGGACCAGCAGGTGATTGTCAGCACACGAGGGGGCGATTTGACGATAAACTGGCAAGGTAACGATCAACCGGTCTGGATGACGGGCCCGGCTGTGACAGTGTTTGAAGGTGAGATAAATTTATAATCAAGCAAGGAAGAATGATGAAACCAGAACAAGTCGCGCAGTACTTACAGGAACATCCGCAATTCTTCAATGAATATGCCGACTTGTTGGCGGATATTCAAATTTCTCATCCGCAGGATCACAAAGTGATTTCGCTCAATGAGCGACAAATAATTTCTTTAAGAGAAAGAAACCATGTGCTGCAAGATAAGTTGCTTGAGTTGATTAGCTTCGGTGAAGAAAATGATGCGATCAGCGAGAAAATGCACCGCTTAGTGATCGCATTGCTGTCTGTTTCCACATTGGATGAACTTTTAACTGCGCTGTACTTCAGTTTAAAGGAAGATTTCGTTGTTCCGCTCGTTGCATTGCGGTTGTGGAATATTTCCGTTAGCGGTGAACGCAATATAGAGTTTTCTTCTGTGAGCGAGGATGTCCGTACGATTGCCGAGAGCTTGGCGCAACCCTACTGTGGAAATCATATCGCTGCTGAAATCAAACAGTGGTTCGGTGATAGCGCCGAACACCTGAATTCTTTCGCAATGATTCCCCTGAATTCCACGCAAACCATTGGCTTGCTCGTTCTTGGCAGTCCCGATGTGGAACGGTTTTATCCGGAGATGGGAACACTACATCTGAAGCGGTTGGGAGAACTTGTGAGTACGGGTATTGCCCGCTACGATCAGATAGAAGCTCCTAGCGATGGAAAGCAGCAAAACTCTGTCAACAATGAGCAGCAAAGCTGAGTTACTGGCAGCAGCATTCATACATCATTTGCTTTATGAACGGCGTTTGTCGCCTCTGACAAGCAAAAATTATGCACGCGACATTGGCGTTTTACTCAGCTATTCCGGTGAAATAAATTTAGGAATACTTCAATCTGCAGATGTCCGTCAGGTCATTGCGAAGTTACATGGCAAAGGACTTTCCGGCCGGAGCCTGGCGAGAATGTTGTCGGCATGGCGAAGTTTTTATGATTATTTAATTCGCGACCATCATTATCAGCATAATCCATGCATTGGTTTGCGTGTGCCCAAGTCTGCGCAGAAACTACCCAGCGCGCTTTCTCCTGATGAAGCCAGGCAATTGCTGGCTTTTCCATCCGATAGTTGTTTGTTGGCACGTGATAGTGCAATGTTTGAATTGTTTTATTCTTCCGGTCTCCGCTTGGCAGAACTGGCACAACTTAAACCTGTTGATATCAGTGTTGATGAAGGGACGGTAAGGGTTTGGGGTAAAGGAGGAAAAGTCCGGATTGTGCCTGTTGGCGAGCGTGCATTGCAAGCTTTGGCAATTTGGCTTAAGCAACGCGCGCTGATAATAAGACAGGGAGAAACGGCGCTATTTTTATCCCAACATGGTAAGGCAATCAGTGCTCGCACGATTAGTTATCGGTTAAAATGGAGAGCCAGATTGCAAGGTATACGTCAAAATGTACATCCGCATATGCTGCGGCATTCTTTTGCTTCTCATGTGCTGCAATCCAGTGGTGATTTAAGGGCAGTTCAGGAAATGCTAGGGCACGCTCACATAACTTCGACACAAGTTTATACACATCTGGATTTTCAGCATCTTACAAAAGTCTATGATTCAGCGCATCCGCGCGCCAAGAAAAAAAGTTGATTGCATTTTCTGCCCGAATTTCCAATGTTTTATAGGCTATAATTGCATTTTGTGACAAGATAATCTAGAGAATTTCATGACAACGATTGTATCAGTTAGGCGTGGCCGTCAGGTTGCATTGGGCGGGGATGGACAGGTCACTTTAGGTGCCGTGGTTGCAAAATCTACTGCGCGTAAGGTTCGCAGACTCTATCACGACAAGATTCTGGCTGGATTTGCGGGTGGCACTGCAGATGCTTTTACATTGTTTGAGCGTTTTGAAGCCAAACTGGAGGCCCATCAGGGGCACATAATGCGCGCCGCAGTGGAATTGGCAAAAGATTGGCGGACCGATCGAATATTACGCAGATTGGAAGCGATGCTGGTTGTTGCTAATGAGGATGCGACTTTGATCATTACAGGCGCTGGAGACGTGATTGAGCCCGAATGGGGTTTAGCCGCGATCGGAAGTGGCGGTTCCTATGCTTTGGCTGCTGCACGCGCATTATTGGAAAATACCGACTTGCCGCCCCGGGAGATTGTGGAAAAAGCGCTGACGATTGCCGGGGATATTTGTATTTATACCAACCAGGATCATGTTATCGAAACGATCGATTAAATCATTGCACAATCAATGAAATAAGTTGCTTTTATAGAGCAAGTCAATTACGGATTGAAAAATAGTTATCGATCATAAAATTAAAAAAAATTGTTTGTTTATTTCACATCAATCACATAATTTAAATCATGTCTCAAATGACTCCACAAGAAATTGTTCACGAACTGGATAAGCATATCATTGGGCAAAATTCAGCAAAACGGGCCGTAGCTATCGCACTTAGAAACCGTTGGCGCCGACAGCAAGTTGCAGATCCATTACGCCAAGAAATAACCCCGAAAAATATTCTCATGATTGGCCCAACCGGAGTTGGTAAAACAGAAATTGCGCGCCGCTTGGCAAAACTTGCCAATGCCCCTTTCATAAAGATCGAAGCAACCAAATTTACTGAGGTTGGGTATGTTGGGCGCGACGTTGATTCGATTATTCGTGATTTAATTGAAACAGCTATTAAAGAGTTACGGGAAAGAGAGACCCGAAAGAAGCAACCATTGGCGGAAGATCGCGCGGAAGACCGGATACTAGATGCTTTGCTTCCAGTTGCCAGGGATTTCGGTACGGGGCTGAATGCAGACGACCAAGACAGTGCTACTCGGCAAAAATTTCGTAAACGGTTACGAGAAGGTGAGTTGGATGATAAGGAAATTGAAATTGAGGTAGCAGCGCCACGCGCTAATATGGAAATATTTGCGCCCCCCGGCATGGAAGATTTGACTTCCCAGATTCAAGGGATGTTTCAAAATATGACCGGCGAAAAAAAGAGAACCCGTAAAATGACAATTCGCGAAGCTAGAAAGATGCTTCTTGAAGAAGAAGCTGCAAAAATGGTCAATGATGAAGAATTGAAGTTGGCTGCAGTGCACAATGTAGAACAGAATGGTATCGTATTTCTGGACGAAATCGACAAAATTGCCAGCCGAGCTAGTAGTTCAGGTGCGGATGTGTCACGGCAAGGTGTGCAGCGCGATCTGCTTCCTCTGGTGGAAGGCACAACTGTGTCAACCAAATACGGCATGATTAAAACTGATCATATTTTATTTGTCGCGAGTGGCGCATTTCACATGTCCAAGCCTTCAGACTTGATTCCCGAGTTGCAGGGACGTTTTCCAATCCGGGTTGAACTGGCTAGTCTTAGTGTTAGCGATTTTGAACAAATACTCACAAATACGGATGCGTGTCTTACGCGTCAATACGAGGCCCTACTAGCAACAGAGGATGTACAACTGCAATTTACAGGTGATGCCATTAAACGCTTGGCTGAAATTGCTCATGCCGTGAATAGTAAGACTGAGAACATTGGTGCAAGACGCTTGCATACTGTCATGGAAAAACTGTTGGAGGAGATTTCTTATGACGCACCCAAACGCAGTGGAGAAATGGTTGTAGTGGATGCGTCGTATGTCGATGAGCGCCTCAATAATCTTTCGCAGAGCGAAGATTTGGCACGTTATGTTTTATAAGGTTTTCAGATAGTTAATTTATGAGC
The DNA here is from genome assembly GCA_008015565.1 of Nitrosomonas sp. Taxonomy (GTDB): domain Bacteria; phylum Pseudomonadota; class Gammaproteobacteria; order Burkholderiales; family Nitrosomonadaceae; genus Nitrosomonas. Next base: position 6,291 of record SSFV01000135.1, read on the forward strand.
CGGTAATTTGCCATTGTTATAAGGATATGATCGACTCTGAATTGAAAATTGAATGAAATAATGGAAGTGAATGTTGTAATTTGCCAAGCTGACAATAGCACGAGATGCTTTTCAGCTTGGCTCTAAAGTAAAAGCTAATTAGTAAGAAGAGCCTGCTGTGGGTCCACCGGGTCTAGGATTCTTTATTTTTGCAGGGCATGTAACCATTTCACCATCGACGCGATCTTTAATTTTTTCACCGTCTTTTTTACCTTCGCACGCCATTCTATTTAAGATGTCTTGCGCTGAAACAGGAGGCAACGCAGACTCTTTGTTTCCACTTGCGAACGTGACGGAAGAGCCCAATAAAAATATGGAAGCAAATACTGTAATAAGAAATTTTTTCATTTTAACTTCTCCATTATGTGTTATTAAGGAAGTCAGCTGTTACACACTAACCATTCGAAACATGAATTTATCATAATCATAAATATCATGGCCATTTTTTTGAAAATCTAATATTTTAGCCTGGGAACTATAGCACACTTCATGTTGTTCTAGTGCACTTTAAAACATTAGTTTTTTAACTAGACTAACAATCAGTATTCATATATTCAGTAGGGTAAGCGTTACCAGAATCGGACTTTGTAAACCGCAAGTTAGAAAGAATATATGTGTGGATTCTCAGTAGGCAGGAGCGATGCGCTTTCCTCTCATGCGGATTCAATTATTATAGCGGCTGCGACTCGACGCCCTTCTTCAGCCAAAATATTATAAGTGCGGCAACAAGCTTTTGTATCCATAATCTCAACACCGATACCTAATTTTGCTAGATGATTGAGTAAAGCACGATTAGGAAATTGAAGCTTGTTTCCCGTGCCTAGGATGATGATTTCTGGTGTATGTGCAAAGAGATTTTCAAAATGTTGGACATCCAATTGTGAAACAAGCGTTGCCGTCCACTCGTCAAGGAGATAATCGGGTAATACGATTAAACTTTTGTCATAGCGTGTTTGATTTATCTGCACATAGTTATCACCATATCCGGTGAAAACGTATTGGTGAGCAAAATTTGCAAGATGTAATTTCAACAGTCTACTCCATATCGCTAACTTAAATAATCATGATTATGCATTAATGCTATGAAAACACAACATGAATGGGAAGTTTCGTTAAATAGACTAGTCAGCTTTGAACAATTTTTCACTATTGTGTTTTTTGCTGATTAATTTATTTTCGACAAAATTAATTAAAGTACCGAGTGTTTGAAATGTTTGAGCGCTTATTTCATCGTCATGAATTGAAATTGAGAATTTTTTTTCTAGTTCCAGGATAATGGCTACCACGGCAACTGAGTCAAGCTCTGGAATATTGCCTAGTAAAACAGTATTTGTTGTCATGAAGTTGATTCGTTCATCTAATCCTAATATATCAGCGAGTATTTTTTTTATTTTAATGGCGGTATTCATTTTGTTAGTAGCTATAAAGATTCCTTAATACGTGTATTCATGCACAATTTAACCTGTATTTTCTATCCGGGCTGATTAAGGTGAGAAAATTGGATCTCTTTCATTGGAAAGAGAAGCGATAAGATTTGTTCCTAGCGCCGTCGATTCACTCACCTTTTGCATGGCGGTGGTTAGTTTGTGAATTTTCTGATTTCTCTGACTTAATTCTATGATAGCTGGATTTGGTAATCAGGTGTCTATATCTTGTAGGCATTGTTCTTACATTCAGATAAAAAATTACCTTAATGGTTTTTAAGCACAATTTTTCTTTACTAAGCTTTATGGATGATTGAAAATTTGTAATATTAATGTATATATTTAC
>SSFV01000076.1 GCA_008015565.1 Nitrosomonas sp.
GGGTTGACGTAACGCATGACAGGAAGATGGCCAATGCTTGGCTGCAAATACTGGCCAATAGTCAGCATTTCTACGTTATGTTCACGTAGATCGCGTAGAACTTGCATAATTTCCTCGTCGGTTTCCCCAAGTCCAAGCATCAATCCTGATTTGGTAGGAATGTGGGGAAAATCCGCTTTGAAATCTTTCAACAGTTTTAGTGAATGTGCATAATCGGCCCCAGGACGGCATTGCCTATATGATCTCGGCCCCGTTTCAAGATTGTGATTTAATACATCGGGTGGACAAGCGGCGAGTTTTTCCAGTGCAATCTCAAGGCGGCCTCTAAAATCGGGTACTAGCGTTTCGATTTTTGTATGTGGTGAATGAGCACGAATTTCACGAATGCAGTCGGCAAAATGTTGTGCGCCACCATCGCGTAGGTCATCACGGTCGACGCTGGTTATTACGACATATTTCAGTCTCATGGCAGCGATTGATTGTGCTAAATGTAACGGCTCATTGACATCGGGTGGTTTTGGCCTGCCATGCGCAACGTCACAAAATGGACAGCGGCGTGTACATAAATCGCCTAGTATCATAAAAGTTGCGGTACCTTTGCCAAAGCATTCACCGATATTGGGGCAGGATGCTTCTTCACAGACAGTATGCAATTTATGCTCACGCAATAGCCGTTTTACTTCGTAAAAGCTTTCACTGTTGGAAGAACGTACGCGGATCCATGACGGTTTGCGCAGCAGATTCTCGCGTGACTGCGGTGTGATTTTAATGGGATTGCGTGCAGTTTTATCAGCGCCCTTTTGGCGGGTGTCAGTGGTCATGATGGTCAGATGATAATCCTTTGAGAAGTTTTTCTTGTAAATAATTTGCGAGCTTAATGCTCAGTATTTCCATGCCATCGGTAATACCGAGATTTTTCGTTTGCGTTACTTGAAGATTCCGGTAGCCGCATGGATTGATAAACGAGAATGGCGTTAAATCCATATCGACATTAAGCGCAATACCGTGATAACAGTAATTTTTTTTAATTTTAAGTCCAAGCGAAGCGATTTTAGCATTGTTGACATAGACTCCAGGAGCCTCTATATGATTGAATGCTTGGATCCGATAGGTTTCTAACAAGTCTATCACTGCGTTCTCCATGCATCTGACTAATTCTCGTACGCCAATTTTTAAACGGCGGATGTCGAGCAATAAATAAGCAATGAGTTGTCCGGGGCCATGGTAAGTGATTTGTCCGCCGCGATCGGTTTTTATCACGGGAATGCCGTGGTTATTGTTTAATAGATGCTCAGGTTTCCCCGCGATACCTTGCGTGAAAACAGGTAAATGTTGTAACAGCCATATTTCATCGCAACTTGCTGTAGTGCGATGCTCGGTAAAATCTTTCATAGCTTGCCAGGTTGCCTGATAGTCTGAAAGTCCCAGTTTTTTGATGATACAGGAAGGTGGATCCATCCTTGAAGGTACATGGATTGGCTGCATGATTAGCTACAATACAACCGCCACTAACGGATGCTTCGATAAAGCTCGATATAGTTCATCCAATTGAGACCGCGATGTGGCGCGAATCGCGCAGGTAATACTTAAATACGTGCCATTTTTGCTTGCTCGCACTGATATGGTTGTTGCATCAAAGTCTGGCGCGTGAAATTTAACGATTGCAAGTGCTATTTGCGTGAAATCCTGATGTGCTTTACCCATTATTTTGATGGGAAAATCACAAGGGTATTCGATAAGTGAAGGTTGTTCTTCCATAATTGTAATAGTGCATTGCTTGAATGCGAATATTGCTTGAAGCAGTGCTAGCTCGTTGCGATGCCATCAGGTTTGCCGCGCATATGAGTGGCTTTGTACTGTTGGTACAAAGCGTATAAGTGAAAAAACATATCGCCTGGTTTTCCATTGCCAACTGCCTGATTATTCAGCGATGTGATTGGCATGATTTCTTTCGTGGAAGAAGTCAGCAAGATTTCATCGGCACTGACCACTTCGGTTTCTGAAATTTCCCGGATTTCATGCGGGATTCGATTGGCTGCCGCTAATTCTAGAACCACATCGTATGTAATTCCCGGTAGCATTAAATGGCTTTTCGGGGGTGCCAACAGCACTTGGTTTTTGACGATAAAAATATTACTGGCAGCTCCTTCGGTTAGAAAACCATCACGAATCAAAACGGTCTCAAGGGCATGCACGTCCACAGCTAATTGGCGCAATAATACATTGGGTAATAACGATATCGCTTTGACATCGCAGCGGATCCAACGATTATCCAAAGCGGTGATGGCAGATGCGCCACCGGCTAGTAATTCGCGCGGTGGTGGCAATAGCGGGTTACTCATAATAAAAACAGTAGGTGGGACACCAATCGGAAAAGCATGATCCCGCTTAGCTACCCCACGTGTAATGTGCAAATATAAATACTGGTCTTCCGCGTCATTATTAGCAATGACTTGTTCCAGTAAATTTTTCCATTCGTCATTATTGAAAGGATTTTTTAGGCGGATTCCATCCAAGCTATGCTGAAGCCGGCTTAAATGCTTGGCTAGCCGGAATGGTTTGCGCGAATAAGCGGGAATTACTTCGTAAATGCCATCGCCAAAAATAAAGCCGCGATCCAGAACAGGAATGCACGCTTCTTCAATAGGCATGAATTTGCCATTCAGAAATATCATATAAGCCTTTTTCTATGCTAGCTGTAAAAAAATAGTGGTATGCACTTAATTTAACAGCAATTTTACACTATCCCATGCGCGCCCGAAAATATTCGCCAGATCAACTTGTTCCAAAGCAACCAGCGGATAAGTTTCTATGACTTTGTCGTCAAGAGTAAATTTTACGGTTCCGACTTCCTGGCCAAGTTCGATGGGAGCTACTAAAGGCTGCTTATACTCCATGGTGGCTTTCAATTTATCGGATTGGCCTTTGAGCACGGTAAAATAAACATCTCGATCAAAGCCAGCTTTTAATTCATTCTGAGTGCCCTTCCATAAATGAATAGTTGTTAATGCATCGTTTTTCTTATAGAGATGCAACGTATCATAAGCCTGGAAACCGTAATTAAGCAGGCGTTGGCTTTCAACACTACGCGCATTGGCCGATTTTGCGCCGATAATTACTGATATGAGCCGCCTCTTATCGCGTATCGCCGACGTAATCAAGCAAAAGCCTGCATTTTGAGTCCATCCGGTTTTCATGCCATCTACATGCGGATCTATCCATAACAACCGGTTTCTATTGGGTTGCGTGATATTGTTGTAGGTATATTCTTTTTGCGAATAGAGCGGATAAAACTCGGGAAAATCCCGGATAATGGCCGTTGCCAGTAACGTTAGGTCGTGCGCTGTGGTGTAATGATTGGGATCAGGCAGTCCGGTTGAGTTGGTGAAATGCGTGTTCGTCATGCCCATGCGTTTGGCTTCGCTATTCATGAGTTCGGCAAAATTGCCTTCTGAACCCGCAACGGTTTCTGCCAATGCAATACATGCATCGTTGCCGGATTGCACAATCATTCCTCGAATCAGTTCGTCTACAGTAACCTTTTTGTTGGGTTCGATAAACATGCGCGAGCCAATCATTTTCCAGGCAGTTTGTGACACCGGCACCACTTGGTCCAACGCCAGGCGATTTTGCTTTAAAGCTGAAAATACGACGTAAGCGGTCATCAACTTTGTAAGAGAAGCAGGCTCTATGCGATCGTGTTCGTTCTGGCTGACCAATACTTGCCCGGTTTGAAAATCTGACAGCATGTAAGCTTTGGCTGCGATGGATATGCCTTGCTGCTGAGCAATCGCGGAACACATAACGAGGCACAATAGCAATGTGAGGAATAAATGCTTCATGGATAATCTTTAGAAAATAAAAACATTATATCTTGCCCTGCGAGAATCTAACAGTAAGTTGAGAAACTTTCTACTTGTGCGCTAAGGTGATGGAAGATTCATCTAATATATTGGTTTGTAAATAAAAAAACTGACTGGTTTTATGGAATTCGCCGCCATTTTGCGAAAATATATTGCAACTTGAATAACTCTTCGGTTTATATGCTGCTACATGTCAATGTCAGCCGCTATTAGATGGCCCGTCAATGACTCCCAAGTGAAATCCCGGTTTGCCATCGCTGCGTTCTTTGAAATACCGTTTTAAGGGGTCATGAATGACTCGGAATGCCACTTCTTCCCAAGGTATCTCATGTTCAGACATGAGTCTCACGTCAAGACTTTCGATACCAGGACTGAAATCGAGATCCAGAAGTTGAGCGCGAAATAGTACGTAAACTTGGCTGATATGAGGGAGGCTATAGAGGGCGTACAAATCGCCGATTTCTACCCGCGCATTGGCTTCCTCCAATGTTTCGCGGGCAGCGGCTTGGGCAAGTGTTTCATTGTTTTCCATGAAACCGGCGGGTAATGTCCACCAGCCCAGTCGCGGCTCGATCGCGCGCCGGCATAACAAAATTTTATCTTTCCATTCTGGAATGCACCCCACGACTATTTTGGGATTCTGATAGTGGATGATGTGACAAGCAGTGCATACGTACCGCGGGAGGATATCGCCGTCAGGTATCAGCAATTCGACAGTGGCACTACAGTTACTACAGTATTTCATGAGAAACTCTCAAATACGTTGAGTGAATTTCAGTATTGTGTGACAGTGAAGTGCCGCGTTGCAAGACGATTACCAGTTTCATCGGCCAGTTCTACGCGCCATGCACCGAGCCTTTCATGATCCAGTTGCTTACTTGCATTAGTCCGCCAATTGTTAGTATAAATTTGCAGAGGTAGTTGTGAATCTAACCTGTCATTGCGGTACCACAAAATATTAACCTTTTTTTTTTGCAAATCCTTTACGTGTAAATAAAAATAAATGGACTTGGATTCTCCGTGCCGCAAAGTTATCGTGTCGATGTCGTCGATAGGTTCGCGCGCTTTTATTGCATGACTAAGTTGTGCTCTGATAACTTGCGGATAATCTGAAGTGTCTTGCTGCTTGAGTGTTGGCCTAATTATAGGTTTTCTACGTGGCATGACTATCAATTTTAGAGTTTTTGGTTCAGGTTTGGGTTTCGCGGCGGGCGTAGTAACCGGATTGGATGAGTTGGTGGCTGTTTCGGAATGCATGGTAACTTCTGGCTGAGCCATGATTGGTGAAAAACTGGATTCGGGCGCATTGGCGCTATTGGCGGCAGTGGTCTGGTCAATTGTTTGCCGTTCTGCCATGGATTCTTTGTCTTGTGAAACATTGGCTTGATCGGTTCCGGTCACTGTATTTTCATACTTTGTGGCAGAAGATTCAATTTCGGCGGTATTGAATAAGATTGCGCCGATTAATACAACAATGACAAGCAATGATGAAATGGCCATAGCAATTTCTTTCCAATCCCATGATTGCTCGTATTCAATCTCTGGCTCATTTAAATCGGGATAAACCTCTTCGATGGCTTGCTGGGGCGATTGTTGAATGTTAATGCGGATTTTTAAGGTATTTTCACTCATAGCAAATATTGTAAGACAAAGAATGTCTGAATGTTTTTTTCTGGCGGCGTCAGTATAAAGGATTTTTTGTTAATCGTAGCATCTTGCTTTGCTAACATTGATAACAGTTTTTGTTACCTTTAAGAAAATAAAGTATGCTTGGAACTTGTTGAATTAATGTAATTTATGGCACTCCGAATGATGGCTGGGGTTTATAAACAACATTGTGCACTTCATTGAGCATGGCAAATGTGGATAATGCAGAGGATCTGCCGGCATAAAAGCTGCGCATGGAAATACTTTATGGATGATAAAATCGAAGAAATAAAACACTATGCACAGAAATTACGCGCTGAGATTGATGAGCATAATTACCGCTATTATGTGCAGGACAATCCGGTCATTCCCGATGCCGAATACGATAAGCTGTTTCGTGAATTGCAACAAATCGAACAGCAATACCCGCAACTGATTACAGCTGATTCACCGACCCGGCGTGTTGGCGCGGCGCCACTTAAAGCATTTTCTCAAATCACCCATCTGGTACCTATGTTGTCGCTGAACAATGCGTTTGATGAGGCAGAAGTGACTGCATTCGACCGGCGTCTATGTGAAGGTTTGGCGGTTGCGCGTGTGGAATATACCGTGGAACCCAAATTTGATGGGCTTGCTGTGAGTTTGTGCTATGAAAACGGCGTTTTTAAATCGGGCGCGACTCGTGGAGATGGGTATACAGGTGAAGATATTACGCTCAACTTAAAAACGATTAAATCAATTCCCTTGTCACTGCCGGTTGGCGATCCTCCAACTTTACTGGAAGTGAGGGGGGAAGTATTGATGCTGAAAACCGATTTTGTGTCATTGAATCAACGGCAAATAGCGAAGGGCGAGAGAGAATTCGCCAACCCGCGGAATGCGGCCGCGGGATCGTTGCGGCAGCTTGATCCCAGTATTACCGCCAGCCGGCGTTTGACTTTCTTCGCCTATGGCGTGGGCCAGTATCAAGATCCGCATATGCCGCAGGATAAGCATAGTAACGTACTGGCCTATCTGGCCGCATTGCACTTTCCCGTTGCTAAAGAATGTACGACGGTTACGGGATTGCCGGAATTGTTGAAGTATTACCAAGGTATTGCCGCGCAACGTGCCAGTCTGCCTTACGATATAGATGGTGTGGTTTATAAAGTCAATTCGTTAGTACAGCAGAATGAGCTTGGATTTGTGTCGCGTGCGCCGAGGTTTGCGATTGCGCATAAATTTCCTGCTCAGGAGGCAATTACGCAGTTGTTGGCGATTGACGTGCAAGTGGGCAGAACCGGTGCATTGACACCTGTAGCACGCTTAAAACCGGTGTTTGTCGGTGGAGCGACTGTGACCAATGCAACCTTGCACAACGCCGATGAAATCGAGCGCAAAAATATACGCATTGGCGATACGGTGATCGTACGCCGCGCGGGCGATGTAATTCCGGAAGTAGTATCGGTAATCGTGGAAAAACGACCGGATTACACTACATCTTTTATAATGCCTTCGCATTGCCCGGCGTGCGGTGCCAAAGCGGTACGGCTTGCGAATGAGTCAGTATCGCGTTGCACGGGCGGACTGTTCTGTCCGGCACAGCGCAAGCAGGCAATTCTGCACTTTGCGTCACGCCGCGCAATGGATATTGATGGACTAGGCGATAAGCTCGTCGATCAATTGGTCGACCTGGCGATTGTGCGCACACCGGCAGACTTATATCGATTGGGATTGGCTGCATTGGCAAATTTGGAGCGCATGGCGGAAAAATCGGCCAATAATATTGTACGTGCCATTGAAAAAAGCAAGCAAACTACGTTGGCGAGATTCATTTATGCGTTGGGTATTCGCAATGTTGGTGAAGCAACCGCAAAGGATTTGGCAGCTCACTTAGGCAGCCTGGATCGCTTGATGACGACCAATAGCGAATGCCTGCAACAGATTCCGGATATTGGGCCGGTAGTGGCCCAAAGTATTGTAGATTTTTTTGCCGAAAAGCATAATTGTGAGGTGATCGAGCAGCTTCGCGCCAGCGGTGTGCATTGGGATGAATATGAAGGAAAATCCGTGTTAACCGTTGCAGCGGCACCTTTAAGTGGTAAAACCTTCGTGCTGACGGGAGCGTTGCCGACGATGAGCCGGGAACAAGTGAAGGAAAAAATCGAAGAGCTGGGCGGCAAAGTCAGTGGCAGTGTTTCCCAAAAAACAGATTATGTCGTTGTCGGTGCTGACCCGGGTAGCAAATATGATAAAGCCATCAGTTTAGGGATAACAATCCTTGATGAGGCGGGATTGATGGCATTGCTGAAATAATTCTTGCCGCGCATTGATTTTTATTCTGTGCTGCCTGCAACCGCAAAGCAGCAATAATTCCCTTTTTTGACAATACATTCTTTGTGCTCGATGTTCGCTTTTAACAAAGTGGCTAGAAAACTCAGATCAAGTGCGCAAAATCCTTGGCGCTCATTAGCGATTTTATAAAAAATGCAATTATTTGCGATGATTTCAGCGTAATCTTTAGAAACTTGCTTCATACTTGCGTCATAGCCTAACTCACACATAATAGTTACCACTTCACGAAGTTTGTCAGCTGGCGATAGCCGATTCATGACGCGATTTTCAAACTGTTCCGCCATTTGTTTTCCAAGTGATTGTAAGCATGCTTGCGATTCATGTTCGCTTAGATTTTTATCGATCCAGGCAAACAACAGCTTTGCAATAAACGAGTAGTTTCTGGGAAAAAGCTCGAGTCCGCTGGGAGATAGTGTGTAAATTTTACTTGGTCTTCCTCCAGTACTTTCCAGTGTGGCGCTCTGAATAAAACCGCTGCTTGCAAGGCTGGAAAGGTGCTGATTGACCGCGTTTCGAGAAATGGATAGCAAATGTGACAGCTCATCCACCGTAAGTCCGTCACGGTTTTGAAGTAACGCTGTGACTAGGGATTGTTGGCTCTGACCCAGTAATGATAAAGCCGACATTCTAATTTTTGCTGCCAATTGCGTTCAGTAGTTTTAACATATTTATATTGCAAAAGTCCTAAAACATAAAGTAAAGTATAAATGCCTTACATCATAAAAAGAGAGGAGAGATTAATGCTTACATATTTAATCATAGTTTTGGCCATTGCTGCTGTCGGCGGTGTGGTTTTAGCAATGAAAGTGTTTGCCGGTCAGCTGGCACCTTGGCCTTTATCGATCGTTCATGCTCTATTAGGTGCCACCGGCTTGATAATGTTGATCATGCTAGTGCTGGAAGGTTCAGGTGACGCGCGGCTAACGGCGGCTTTGGGTTTGCTGGTTGTCGCAGCATTAGGGGGATTCTATCTTGCCTCCATACATGTAAAAGGTAATGTTGCGCCCAAAAACATTGTCCTGATCCATGCAGGCGTGGCAGTAGCGGGTTTCCTGACGTTGTTGAGTCTGTTTGTTTGATTTTAAAGGAAAACATCCATGAAACACCCTGTTCACCCGATGTTAGTTCATTTTCCTATTGCAACCTGGATTCTTGCGACCATAGCAGACATCGCCAGTTTATTTACAAATGAACAAATAGGCTGGGTTGGTGGGGTGTTACTAGTTGTTGGTACAATTACTGCGTTGCTTGCCATGACGACAGGTCTTATAGAACTTGGAAAAATTGACCAGCACAGTCCTGTGATAAAAATAGCCAACCAACACATGATACTTATCATGATAAGTTGGTCTTTGTATGCGGTCAGTCTATTTTTGCGTTTGAATGGTACTCAACTTGAGCAACCAGGATTGCTTGCTATTTCTTTTTCAATTGCAGGATTTATTTTTCTTTGCAGTGCAGGGTGGAAGGGCGGGAAACTGGTATATGAATATGGCGTAGGCACCCATCATGATAAAACTTCTAAATAAAGAAAATTCAATCAATAACTCTGTCTTGAGACACTTGTAGTTTTATAATTAAACTGGAGAGCGAATGGTATTAACGCTACATTCTTTTTCAATGCTGCGGGCTTAACGCTTAATAATCATACTCGATGAAATTCGAGCGTAAAGATGGCGTTTTATAGCCTATATTCATAGCGTATTATCTACGGATAGGCTGAATGTGCCGGTGTGTTCACCATTGAAGCTGTATCCATAAGTACCTGCCGGAAGACCATATACCGCTAAC
>SSFV01000113.1 GCA_008015565.1 Nitrosomonas sp.
ATTATATTTTTATCTAACTTTTTAATTTTATTAAATTATTTTGAGATATACTTAATTTTTAAAGATATTATTAAATTATTATTATTTTTTTATATAAATGCTTTTAATAAAAACCAATAGAGATACATTGCTAAAACCCTTGCAGACCGTAACGGGAATTGTCGAACGCCGGCAAACGCTACCAATCCTATCAAATGTCTTGATTCAACAAGACGACGAAAAGATATCTTTTCTGACTACAGATCTGGAAATACAGATCAAAACCATTGCTCCAAGAGATGCTTCAAACATGCAGAAATTTTCTTTGACGGTTTCAGCGAAAAAACTGCAAGACATTTTACGTTCATTGTTGACTAACGCAGAAATATCCTTATCACAACAAGACGATTATCTGTATGTAAAATCAGGCAAAAGCACTTTTAATTTACAAATACTGCCAGCAGAAGACTTTCCACAAATTGCAGAAGATTCAAAATCAGATACTTACCTTACACTCAAGCAAAAAGAATTTAAGCACTTACTACATTCGGTTCAATTTGCTGTTGCACAACAAGACATTCGCTATTACCTCAATGGCCTTTTATTGCATATTGAAAAAAACAAGCTAATAGCTGTCGGTACGGATGGACACCGCCTTGCTTATATTTCTGCAATATTAGATAAGTCTTTTGAAAAACATGAGGTTATAATTCCTCGAAAAACAGTCTTTGAATTATCAAAATTGCTTAGCGACAGTGAGGATTCTGTAACGGTCGAGTTTTTTCAAAACAAAATCCGATTTTCTTTTTCTGAAATTGTAGTGACGTCTAAAATCATCGATGGCAAATTTCCCGATTACAATCGAGTTATTCCAACTAAAAATTCTAAGACATTCAATATTAATCGCTTAGAGTTTTTACAAGCTTTACAACGCGCCTCTATTCTTTCTAATCAAAGTGAAAAGTTTCGAGGTGTACATTTGATCATTAACAAAGACAATTTATGCATTATCTGTAAAAACAACGAACAAGAAGAAGCTCAAGAAGAATTGGAAATTAAGTATGAAAATGAATCGATAGATATTAGTCTTAATATTACTTACTTACTTGATTTACTGAATAATGTTGACAGTGAAACGGTGCAATGCGCATTTGAAAACGCCAATAGCAGTGTCTTGATAACTGTGCCTAACAATGATGAATTTAAATACATTGTTATGCCCATGAGGATTTAAGCGCATTACACGATCTTGAAGCAGCTGGAAATCTCGAAACTTTTTATTTTAACTCTATTAAACGCCTAGCCTAATGAGCAACCACAACATGAATTTATCCAATGAGAATCAGAGCGGCTATGATTCTGAAAGTATAAAAATACTGAAAGGCTTGGATGCTGTACGCAAACGTCCTGGCATGTATATTGGCGATACGAGCGATGGCACGGGTTTACACCACATGGTTTTTGAAGTGGTAGATAATGCCATTGACGAAGCCTTGGCTGGCCATTGTGACGAGATTGTAGTCACACTTCATTCAGACAATTCTGTTAGTGTGCTCGATAACGGCCGTGGCATTCCTACCGGGATCAAACAAGATGACGAGCTGAAACGTTCTGCTGCAGAAATTGTAATGACTGAATTACATGCTGGCGGTAAGTTCGATGATAATTCGTATAAAGTTTCCGGCGGCTTGCACGGCGTCGGCGTATCAGTAGTTAATGCATTATCAGAATGGTTAAAACTTACTATTCGGCGTGATGGAAAAATTCATCAAATGGAATTTCGTATGGGCGTTCCTGTCAAGCCTCTGGAAGTAACCGGCGAAAGTGAACGGCATGGTACAGAAGTGCATTTTTTGGCTAGTAAAGAAATTTTTGGTCATGTTGAATATCACTATGACATTTTTGCCAAACGCTTGCGCGAGCTTTCATTTCTAAACAATGGTGTAAAAATTCAACTGATTGATCAACGTACTGGTAAAGAGGAAAAATTTGCTTTTACCGGCGGTATCAAGAATTTTGTCGAATATATCAATCGCAGTAAAACAGTGCTGCATCCAAGCATTTTTTACACCAGCGGTGAAAAAGATAATATTGTGGTGGAAGTTTCAATGCAGTGGAATGACAGTTATACCGAGCAAGTGCTGTGTTTCACTAATAATATTCCGCAAAAGGACGGCGGTACACACCTGACGGGTTTGCGCGCTGCCATGACACGTACGTTGAATAATTATATTGAAAAAAATGAGTTGGCTAAGAAAGCAAAAATTGAAACATCCGGTGATGACATGCGTGAAGGTTTGTCATGTGTTTTATCGGTAAAATTATTCGAACCCAAGTTCTCATCGCAAACCAAAGAAAAATTGGTTTCTTCGGAAGTAAGACCGGTGGTAGAAGAAATCGTAGCGCAAAAACTGTCTGAATATTTGCTGGAAAATCCAATCGATGCCAAAACGATTTGTAATAAGATTATCGAGGCTGCCAGAGCCCGCGAAGCTGCACGTAAAGCCCGTGAATTAACGCGCCGCAAAGGTGTATTGGATAGCATGGGATTGCCGGGGAAACTGGCCGATTGTCAGGAAAAAAATCCGGAATTATGCGAACTTTATCTGGTTGAGGGTGATTCAGCGGGGGGTTCCGCCAAACAAGGGCGTGATCGAAAATTTCAGGCAATCATGCCATTGAAAGGAAAAATCTTGAATGTTGAAAAAGCCCGGTTCGATAAACTGATTTCTTCTCAGGAAATCATTTCCCTGATCACCGCACTAGGCACCGGTATAGGAAAGGACGAATATAATCCTGATAAATTGCGTTATCATCGCATTATTATCATGACTGACGCTGATGTCGATGGCTCGCATATCCGAACATTGCTGCTTACATTTTTTTATCGGCAAATGCCTGAATTAATAGAACGTGGCCATGTGTACATCGCGCAACCGCCGCTCTATAAAATAAAACACGGTAAAAAGGAGCGCTATGTCAAAGATGATCACGAGTTAAAGCAGTACATGCTGAGTCTCGCTTTAGATGGCGCCGCACTGTATACCGGTGGCGAAGAAATGCCAATGACCGGTGATACACTGGAAAAATTTGCCAATGAATACATTCTTGCTGAAGCTGTGATTGAGCGTATGAGTCATGTGGTTGATAACCACGTCATGTATGCCTTGCTACGTCAGCCAGATATTGATTTAAGTAATGAACAAGCAGCTATAGATAGTGCTTCCAGGCTGTCATTCCGGGTAAAAGACGTGGAAGTCGCTGCAGAATACGATGATGTGCATGAGCGTTTCCGATTGAAAATAATGCGGTTGTCGCACGGTAATATCCTGACTAATTATCTCGACAACGATTTTTTGGATAGCGGCGATTACGCGCAAATACGTAAAACCGCACAATTGTTTGAAGGGCTTTTTAATCAAGGTGCCTATGTGCAACGCGGTGAGCATAAGCACAATATCCGTGAATTCAAACAAGCATTGGATTGGTTACTGGAAGAAGCCAAAAAGGGTGTTAACGTACAGCGTTATAAAGGATTAGGTGAAATGAATCCAAGCCAGCTATGGGAAACTACTATGGATCCGCAAAACCGCCGTTTACTGCGTGCACAGATTGAAGATAGTATTTTAACGGATGAAATTTTTACCACGCTAATGGGCGATGTAGTGGAGCCTCGCCGTGCATTTATTGAGAGAAATGCATTGCGTGCGACGAATATCGATGTGTAAACGAATAGACCTTTAGTTGAAAAAATGTTGCTGAGATTTCATTTAGTAGCGTTATTGAGGAATAACGTCATGAGAAGTATTGGTTTCCTAATAATTTTTTGTATTCTTGTATTAACGGGTTGTGCTAAAAGCGGCGGTGGCGGTAATGAACCACGGGTTCAGTGCGAAGATGTTGCCAACCGCAATTACCTCAATGTGTTATCGGTTAATCTACTCTTCAAGGAAATTGAAACGCGTGATCAACGCTTGGAAGCCGTCGCTGAGTTTGCGGAAAAAACTCCGGTTGATGTGATTCTTTTGCAAGAAGTAGTGGGCGGTGCATTGGTTAAGACTGAAAATAGTGCGGAAGATTTACAGAAAAAGCTTCGTGCGCGCAAACGAGACTATGATTTGTATACGGCATTTGAAATTGGATTACCTGGTTTAATCGGTGTCGCAAATGCTATATTGAGCCGTTGCGAAATTGACTTCAGGACAACCAAGCGCTTACCTCATGCGACTGAATTGAATTTCCGCGGGCATGATATTAAGTTGCCAAGAAATGTGATGATGACACGTATCAATATTCCTAATTCCAAAAAACTGAATATTTACAATACTCATCTTTGCGCAGCCTGCACTGCAGAGCAATTAAGTGCGCAAATGGATGTCATGCTGCCTTTTATTGGTGAATTGGAAGCATCTTTTCCTAGCGGTAATTTTGCAATTCTTGGTGGCGATTTCAATATTGACCGCTTTCGCGTGAACCCTTTTGTGGAGCGGCCTTTCTATGAGAGGATTGTAAACGCTGGCTTTGTTGACGCCTATGCGCAAAATAGACCACTGGAAAGCTTGTGTACAAATACTGAGCAAGCCGATGCACATTGCACGGTTGGTGTTTCTACGTTGGATATCGGAGGTTCCGCCAGGCGAATTGACTATATTTTCATGAACCAAATGAAGAATGTGCGTGAAAGCCGCGTGGTATTCAATAATCTCGTTGATTCCAGCCAGAACAGCGTATCCGATCATGCCGGTGTCTTTATTTCAGTGGCGCTGCCATGATGAGCAGATAGTGCAGCGTAAGCAACGATTATTACTATGTGCCTTTAGTTTAAGGTTGCTACAAATTATCTCTGGTATCGATCTCAAGTCAAATTAATTTAGTCAACTCTGTGCATTAGTTGTTAATTTGCTGGCACTGAATTGTCTTGACAATGTTTACAAACGCCATGCAACTCCAACTGCTGGTGAGCCAGAGTAAAACCCGTGCTTTGAATGCTACGTTCAAGCTCGGTCATGATATGTTTTTTGATTGCAATTTCTTTTACGCTACCGCAACGATCACATATCAGAAATTGTGGCGTTTCATGTTGATGTTCGCAAGCAATATGGGCGCAAGACATATATTGACTCGCAGTTTCTAACTTGTGCACTAGTTTTTCCTGTATCAAAAAATCCAGCATTCGATAGATCGACATTACAGGTAATGTTTCTCCAAATTGGATTTTGTACCTTTCAACAATTTCATATGCCGAAAGTGGAGTTGAAGACCCTAGTAAGACCATCAACACATTTTTGCGCTTGTCCGTTAGTTTGACACCAGCTGAAGCGCATGCTTCATAAGATTTTTGAATGATTCGATCAATATCGTCAGGCATTTTTATTCCAACCCTATAAAAATTAAAGTAAAAACGAACAAGATTATAGTGTACTGTGTAACGATAGTATAAGCGTGCTTTTTTGGTTTATTCGCAACGACTGTTCTTAAATAGAACGATTACTTGATCTGATCTATCTTTGAAATAAGATATGATATAACATAACACCATAATAAATAGACTTTCAGTAAAAAATTCATGATGGCATCGTTTCAATCACTTGTCTCGATTATGAAATGCAGAAAAGGTAAAGTATGAGACGCAAATCAATATGTGTAAGCTGTTTTTACCTTTGCACTTGGTATGTTTTTATTCTGGTGATTACATTGATGGTATTGCCAGCTTCAGTCACTCATGCAGCAGAGCCTCCGGAAACTATAAAACTACCAAGTGTCACAGTGAAGTCATCGCCATTTAAGGATCGTACTGAACTTGATATGGCTCAGCCGGTTACCATTTTACAAGGTGATAACTTACGCCGAAAACGCGAAATAAGTTTGGGAGATA
Organism: Nitrosomonas sp.; assembly: GCA_008015565.1. Taxonomy (GTDB): domain Bacteria; phylum Pseudomonadota; class Gammaproteobacteria; order Burkholderiales; family Nitrosomonadaceae; genus Nitrosomonas. The sequence continues at coordinate 5,855 of SSFV01000113.1, forward strand.
CTTTATCCAATGAATTAGGCGTTACCTCCAGTTTTTTTGGTCCCGGTGCCGGTCGTCCAATTATCCGGGCTCTCGACGGACCGCGCATTCAAGTTTTGGAAAATGGGATTGGTGCGCTGGATGTGTCGTCGCTCAGTCCGGATCATGCCGTTACGGTAGAAACATTGAATGCTTCGCAGATTGAAATTCTCCGCGGACCGGCAACTTTACTTTACGGTGGTGGAGCAACAGGTGGCGTTGTCAATGTTATAACTGATCGTATTCCGACAAGATTATTTAAAAATCCACAGGGTAATGCGGAAATACGTGGTAATACTGCTACGGAGGAAAAAGCAGGTTCGTTTAACGTCAACAAAAGTTTCGGTCAAATGACCTGGAGTTTAGCCGCCTTTAAGCGAAAAACCGATAACTATTCAGTTCCAGGGCAAGCAGATATCAGCGGTCTGACACCTGTTCGTGATGAGCATACTAATCATGAAGATGAACGCGATTCAAGTAATACTCAAAGTGTTTTCAGCAACAAGAATATTGTCAGAAACAGCGCAGTCGATACTCAGGGATTATCGGGAGGCGGTTCATATATTGGAGAACGAGGATTTCTGGGTGGATCGATTGCGTTGATGGAAAGTATATACGGCATACCGACTCCTGAAATGGCCAGTATTGACCAAACGCAAGCGCGTTATAACTTGTCCGGACAATTGGATAACCCCATTGCAGGGATAGAAAAAGTTAAAGTACGTACGGGTTATAATGATTATAAGCATAAGGAGATCGAAAGCAGCGGGGAAGTGGCAACCCGTTTCAAGAACCGCGAACTTGAGACCCGCGTCGAATTTATGCATGCACCGGTTGCGACCTTAAATGGATTATTTGGTGTGCAATTTCAGGATAGAACCTTTTCCGCGCTTGGAGAAGAAGCCATCGTACCGGTATCCAAGTCACGTTCTACCGGGATTTTTATAGTTGAAGAAAAACATTGGGAGAATGTGCGTTTCGAGTTCGGTGGCCGTTACGAACATGCAATGCGCAATCCGCAGAATAATGTTGATCCATCACGAGCATATAATCTATTCAGTGGTTCTATGGGCACCACGTGGAATTTTTTTAAAGATTATGGATTGGGTTTTGCAGCAATTCATGGTCAAAGAGCGCCCGCTATTGAAGAACTCTATGTCAATGGCGGTCACCACGGTACGGCAACATTCCAGGTTGGAGATAATTCCCTGCGCAAGGAAGCACATAACAATTTAGATTTTTCGCTGCGTAAAACTTCTGGATTAATGACGTGGAAAGTCAATGCCTTTTATAATCGTTTTAACAATTATATTTTTTATAAAAATGCGGATACGAATAGTGATGGTATTGCCGATCGCGTCAGTCATGATGGGATAGTTGATCTTAACGGTGAATTTTTGTTACAGAATTTGGCGCAAACCGATGCAGTATTTTACGGTGTCGAAGCAGAAGCCGTCTTTACGCTCAAACCCGAGAATTTAGATTTACGCTTGTTTACCGATTATGTGCGTGCAAAGTTGGACCAAAATAACGGGAATGTTCCACGTGTAACACCACAGCGATTCGGATTTGAATTGAATTATCGATCGGGGCGATTTGCATCTAATCTGACAACCATTCACGTGTTATCCCAGAAAAAGACTGCTGCACTGGAAACCAATACAGATGGTTATACACTCGTCAATCTAGAGGCAAGCTATCTGTTAAGGCAAACTCGATCCGATGGCATTCGATTATTTATTCAAGGAAGAAATTTATTGGATGAAGAAATGCGTTTGCATTCCTCTTATCTGAAGAATTTTGCGCCGCTGCCAGGAAGAGCGCTGGTAGCGGGTATAAGATCGGATTTTTAAGCAGATATTCTTCTTCCCTCAAAGGAAAAAAATTGCTTTGTGCGTATAATGGCATTTTCCCAATTTGGTTTTAGCTTTAAAAGCCTGCTTGGGCAATATGAGTGTTCAATAGATTAAACAAGGATAAACCTATTATGCGCATAGAAAAAAATACTGTAGTTTCACTTGACTATGAATTGTCAGATGCTACGGGAAAAATTCTTGAAAAAACAGATATTCCGATCAGCTACTTGCATGGAGGGTATGGTGGTATTTTCCCCGCAGTCGAAGAAGCGCTGCATGACATGGAAATCGGTTATTCGTGTTCCGTTTCGATGGAACCTGAAGATACTTTTGGCGAATTTGATCCCGAATTGATTCGCAAAGAACCGCGCAGCTCATTTCCGGATAATGTAACCGTCGGTATGTATTTCGAGGGCGGTGCTGAAGGTTCGGATGACGTTCTCATTTACAAAGTTGTTGAGGTCGATGACGATACTGTCATTGTTGACGGCAACCACCCTTTCGCTGGAATGGCATTGAATTTTTCCTGCACAGTGACTGCAGTTCGTCCGGCCACTCTGGAAGAAATCTCTCATCAACATGTTCATGGTCCGCATGGTCATGAACACTGATAGAAAATAGCCGAGGTTCTTTTAAATACAGTAAGAAGCCTCCAATGTAGCGGTAATACCGATGGTTTTTCAGTAGCTTACAAAGTGATCATTAGAGTTACGTGAACTCATGGGGTTGGAAAATATAATGCGTACTGCCTATATCACCCATCCGGACTGTCTCAAGCATGACATGGGCAAGTATCATCCGGAGTGTCCTCAAAGGCTGATTGCCATTGAGAATCAACTAAAGGCAACAGGCTTATTGAAAAAACTTGTGCGTTACGAAGCGCCGATGGCGAGTATTGAACAATTGGCGCGAGTGCATACGCGCGAATATATTGAGAGTATTCGACAGGCGGCTCCAGACACTGGGCTTGTTGCATTGGATGCAGATACGGCAATGAATCCATTTACTTTGAATGCGGCATTACGCGCAGCGGGTTCAGCAGTGCTGGCAACTGATCTCGTGTTATCTGAAAAAGTCGATACCGCCTTTTGTGCAGTGCGTCCGCCCGGGCACCACGCAGAACCGGATCGCGCCATGGGTTTTTGCTTTTTTAACAATGTTGCAGTGGGTGCCGCGCACGCAATTCAGCAGCATCAATTAAAACGGGTTGCGATTCTGGATTTTGACGTGCACCATGGAAATGGCAGCGAAGTAATTTTTCGTAACAATCCGCATGTCATGTTGTGTTCCACTTTTCAACACCCGTTTTATCCATACAGTGGTACGGATAGTAGTAGTGAACATATGATTAACGTACCCTTGCTGCGCGATTCAGACGGTATGGTGTTTCGCAAAGCCGTCACCGATGTTTGGTTGCCTGCATTGGATAAATTCAAGCCGGAATTGGTTTTCGTGTCGGCAGGGTTTGATGCGCATCGTGATGACGAAATGTCGCAGTTAAATTTGAATGATGACGATTACGTTTGGGTTACTGAAACAATTAAGACGATTGCGGGTAAACATGCACACGGCCGTATCATTTCAGTGTTGGAAGGCGGTTATGAACTTCAAGCATTAGCGCGCTGCGTAGCGGCGCATATTCAGATAATGATAGGGGAACAATAATAAAGTGGTTGAAGGCCTTGGCACAAAAATGAGCGCTCTCGATCCTGTATTGGATTTTGCTGCGGTATAACAGAATGTTTTCAACGATGTGCTGCAAAATTTCACATGTTGATTTTCAGCAAAATCAAAACAGCGCCGCTTCCTCCATCCTCGGGTTTAGCCTGGCAGAAAGCCAGCACTTCTTTATACTGCATCAACCAATTTCCGATCCTGGTTTTTAATACGGGTTCGTGGTTTTTTGAACCCAATCCTTTGCCATGAATGATGCGGACACAGCGAAAATTATTTTGTATACAAGCGGCAAGAAATATACTCAGTTCTTGCCGGGCTTGATCGCGCGTTAGACCATGTAAATCCAAGTTTCCCTGGATTTTCCAATGGCCGCGGCGTAGCCGCCTCAAAGTTTGGTGTGACATACCGGGGCGAAGGAAAGACCAATCGTCACCCTGTTCGATTGTGATAGCAATATGATCAGACAGCGTGCCGAGTCCGGTTTCTTCCAGAAATGTATTGCCGTGACGGGGAACCGGTGGCACTTTCGGTTCGCAGATTATTGCTTTATTGGTAGCGGTGAGCGGTTCCACACCTTGCATGGCTGCATGGAATAATGCCAATTCATTGTCTTCATTGCTCGAACCATTATTAGACATTTTGCAATAAGGCCGATTCCTTATGTTGGCTTTGCGATCCGGTATTCAATTTTAGGTCATCCAGATATTTTTCCGCATCCAATGCTGCCATACAGCCACTCGCAGCACTGGTAACAGCTTGGCGGTAAATATGATCCTGCACATCGCCCGCGGCGAAAATACCCGGTATATTAGTCGCCGTAGCATTACCTTGACGGCCGCCATGCGTCACAATATAGCCATTTTCCATTTCCAATTGCCCGATAAAGATATCGGTATTGGGTTTGTGCCCTATGGCGATAAAAACGCCCTGTAGATCGATTGTTTGTGTGGAATTATCTTTGGCGCTGCGGATGCGCATGCCTGTTACTCCGGATGCATCGCCTAATATCTCATCCAATACATGGTTCAGCGCCAATTTGATATTGCCGCTGCGGGTTCTTTCCATTAATTTGTCAATCAGAATTTTTTCCGACCGGAATTGATCGCGCCGGTGAACAACCGTTACAGTGCGCGCAATGTTGGAAAGATACAGTGCTTCTTCGACTGCGGTATTGCCACCACCGATAACAGCAACATCCTGGCCTTTATAGAAAAAACCATCACAAGTTGCGCATCCAGACACACCTCGTCCCATAAAGGTTTCTTCCGAGGGTAAACCTAAATATTTGGCGGAAGCGCCGGTTGCGATGATGAGTGCATCACAAGTATAAGTTCCTTGGTCGCCAATCAACGTAATCGGTTTCTCAGTCAGCTTTGCAGTATGAATATGATCGAAAATGATTTCAGTATTAAACCGCTCGGCGTGTTTTTGGAATCGCTCCATCAGTTCCGGACCCTGGACGCCCAGGGCATCGGCTGGCCAATTGTCAACATCGGTAGTTGTCATCAATTGCCCGCCTTGCGTCAATCCGGTAATCAGAACGGGGTTTAAATTAGCTCTTGCGGCATAAACTGCAGCAGTATAGCCGGCCGGTCCGGATCCAAGGATAAGCAATGCGTTGTGTTTAATTGTCATAATTATTATTTTTGAAAAAAATCGAGAACGATATTGTACTCGTAAACAGGGAAATTGCCTTGCTGGTTTATTTTCCTGGCAATCATAGCAGAGCGTTCCACTACGGATTTATTTTGAAGCAATAAGTCGCTTTCATTATATGCTTGATGAGGAAAGTACATTTGTGTTGTCAGCATGCGATAGCCTTTCTTGGAAATTCTGAAGTGAATATGTGGTGGCCTGATCCACGATCTGCTAGCGGGATAAGCGCCCGGCATTACGGTTTTGAAGCGAAATAAGCCTTGGACGTCACTTTCGATAATTGCCCAACCTTGAAAATTATCATCCAACTTTGCTGGATTTGAATCGCGGGGATGACGATAACGGCCATTTGCATCAGCCTGCCAGATATCCAGCATGGCCCGCACAACTGCTTGCCCATTGGCATCAGTAATCTTGCCGCTGACAATAATATGCTGTCCTTGCGCTGCATGAGTGTGCCCATTAATCCTCGTTAAATCGGCATCTTTATCTTTTTGATCGTTCACCGGATAAAACGGCCCCTCCGTTTCACTGGGGGTAGGCACTAAAGTTAATGCCTGCGTAAAAGCCCGCGGCGGAATCAGCGCACTGGCAATGCCGCTAATTAAACTTAATTTGATGATTTTTCTTCTGGAAATCTCTGTCATGATTTATTTGCGCAATTGTAAATTAGCATCGCCCTATCGTTTGATTTCTTAACTATTTCTATCAATTGTAAACAACGTGATAATTAATTTGTCCTTATAAAAATCGTTTAGTTCGGAAAAACCCGTAATGCGCCGAAAACCGAGTTTAAATTGCAATGTAGCGTATATGTCGCATCGGGAACCATAGTGATTCGGTTTACACTCGCGACATTCTGATCGCTGATCAGAAAGATTCCTCTATGAATATCAATTCGATTGATGGGACTATATGTCATACCATCTTTTGAACGAGCTATAAAGAATTTGCACCCGCGGCAAAAAGCAAATATTGATGAAGCTTCGCGTACCATTGCATCGAAACCCGAGTGCGGTGAAGCAAAAATTGGCGATCTGCTTGACTCCGGGTTTACAAATTACGCGCATCAAACCAGATCTGTATGCTGGCATATCGCATTCTGGACAAGAATAATCTCAAGCTATTGGCTTTCGGGCTCCAGAAAACATTTACCGAGACCTTAAACGATATGAAAGGTAATATTTCTCAGGTTGACGAGTCCGCACATCCGGTTTGAAGGTCTCTTAAACTGATGAAACGCCTCCATTAGACTTGCCCGCCCACGCCTTTAAATTTCTCAACGAAAGCAGCGATTTTCTGAAACACACTTTGCTTTTTTGTCAGGTATTGCGGATTAAGCGGGCTCATCTTGGGCAGAACGGTATTGAGTTCAATACCATTGTCACTGGCAAATTCCCGTTTTAGTGAGGTGGCGATGTAACGCTTGGCCGCCTCAGCATTCAGGTTCTCGCTACTAATGAGCTCTTGGGCTTCACGCTGTTGTTCCGCTTGCGCAAAGATGAAGAAAGTATCAATAACACTGGCCTTATCGCCAATCTGATCTAGGTTTGTTTGATTAATAAAATCAACCAGCAAACCTTCTTTAGCGCGGTTTCCTAGGCTGGCACGAATCACCCGGCGTACGTCTTCAACCAGTGCCGCTTTATCTTTAACCTTCTTATTATTTTCAAAAATTAGTTCCAGAATGTAGTCTAGGTTGATTTCTTGTGACTTAAGCAGGTCTACCTCAAATACCACGTCGTCCCAATCAATCGTGAATGTTTCTTTTTCAGCGCCAGATTTTTCTCGACGCAACCAATCGCGAATATCGTTATAGGTTGAACGGTAGTCCTGAATTTTGCGTTCAGCCGGTATCTTGATCGATTGCAGCGCTGCCAAATCATCATCGCTTAAATAATGCTTGGCCTTGAATGCTTCAAGCGCCGCCGGGTCATTCATGTCGACGTTTTGCAAGGCCTTCAGGCTGGCGAACTCATCGTAGTTTTGCAGCACGTTTTCCACGCGCAAATATTCGCCAAACAGTTTCGCGAAGGCCTTTTTATCGGACTCTTTTTCAATGGCAGAGGGGTCGGGAAAGCGCTGCTCCAACTCCCTCACAACTTCCACAAAGCCACGCCGCGCCTCACCGGTCACCACATCGGTAAAGCCTTCCATGTATTCCTTGTAACTCTTTTCCAGCACCACATTTTTGGTGTTTTTATCACCAAACAGCGTAATGGCATCCACCGTGGCTTGCTCTAAATCGCGGAAGGTGACGATATTGCCAAAGGTCTTGGTGGCATCAAAAATACGGTTGGTGCGCGAATAGGTCTGTATCAAACCGTGATAACGCAGGTTTTTATCCACAAACAAGGTGTTCAGGGTGGGGGCATCAAAGCCTGTTAGAAACATGCCAACGGCAATCAACAAATCAACTTCCTGGCTTTTTACACGTAGCGCAAGATCACGGTAATAGTTTTGAAAGCCGTTACTATCCACGCTGAAATTGGTTTTAAACAGCGCGTTATAGTCAGCAATCGCTGCGCTTAGAAACTCTTTGGCGCTGCTGTTCATGGCTGAAACATCGAAGCTTTCATCCTGAATGTCACCCACCGCATCCTGTTCCTCGTTGGCCGCAAAGGAAAAGATGGTAGCCACGCGCAAAGACTTGTCGCTCTTCTTCTGCAACTCCCTGAACGACTCGTAATACAGCTTGGCGGCATCTACACTGCTCACGGCAAACATGGCATTAAAGCCGTTCGTTCCCGCTTGCAGACGATGGGTTTTTTGCCGGAAGTTGTTCAGGATGTACTGCGAAATCTCGCGAATACGGTCGGGGTGCAACAAGGCTTGTTTGTTCTCTGCCGCGCTGAGTTTTTTCTCGTCCTGCTCGGTTTCAATGACTCTGAACTGCGGGCGCACATCGTTGTAGTCCACCTTGAACTTGAGCACCTTTTCATCGCGAATGGCATCGGTGATCACGTATGAATGCAATTCACGGCCAAATACGCTGGCGGTCGTTTCTGCGCCGAGCGCGTTCTGCGGGAAGATCGGCGTACCGGTAAAGCCAAACTGATAATATTTTTTAAACTTTTTCTTCAGGTTCTTTTGCGCTTCGCCAAACTGGCTGCGATGGCACTCATCGAAGATGAACACCACCTGCTTGCCGTAGATAGGCAGATCGGCTTCGCTTTTCATCAGGTTGTTGAGCTTCTGGATGGTGGTGACGACGATCTTGTTGTCGTCCTTCTCCAGATTGCGCTTGAGGCC
>SSFV01000017.1 GCA_008015565.1 Nitrosomonas sp.
ATATCAATAAGTTATTATTTGTCAATGTTACCTTTGTGCAGTTATGGAATGCTTGAGAAGTCTTTGGGGTTTTATGAAATCGTTGTAACTCAATTCGTTAAAGCAACAAATAAAATTGCATGGTTTATGTGCCCTTGCTGGTACTAGGCAATTTCGAAAGCATCAAAATATTCTAACGAAGCAATTATCATTCTTAACGCTCAATATTCTTGTGCGGTTTGATACGTTAAAGTTTGTTTTAATAGCAGTGTATCGACAACTTCCCGTGCTATTTAAACGGTAGAGCTCGAGAGGTGCGTTAAACGTTATATTGGGGTTTTCTTATTTTGAAGTTAGCTAAGAAATAAGGAGTTAGAATACTTAATCATGTTATATGGCCTTCAATTCAAATTATCCGACATTTTTTGTGGTATAACTTTGGATAACTTGAAGTATCGTCGTTGATGTGGATTGAGTATGAGTGCGTGCAAATTCGATACGATCGTGGTCGGTTCCGGAGTAGGCGGGCTTACAGCAGCGGCGGCGCTGGCAAAATGCGGGCACCGCGTTCTCGTCCTCGAACAGCATTTTCAGCTCGGCGGTCTCACTCAGATTTTTCGTCGCGGCAAATACACTTTCTCGACGGGGTTGCATTACGTCGGGGGTCTCGGCGAGGCACCAGGTTCCGAGAATCAGTTTGGGCGTATGCTCCATTGCTTGACGGAGGGACGATTGGGCTTTGCCGCCCTCGGATCGCCTTACGACATTGTGCGGCTTCCCGGGTTCGAGTTCGGCATCGAGGCGCCGCGCGCCGCCTACATCGATCGGCTAAAGGCTACCTTTCCTAACGAGGCTGGAGCGATCGATCGATACTTCGCCGCCTGTGATGACGCACAGAAGGCGAGCATGGCACTGTTCGCGGCCAAGGCCGCCCCCACGCCGATTGCCCTTGTTCTGCGTTGGTTCAATGCAAAGCGCCTTCTGCGAGTGCTTGGCGCGACCACCGCTGATATGGTGCGTGGAATCCGCGACGCGCGTCTTGCAGCGCTCCTCACGGCGCGATGGGGTGACTACGGCATTCCGCCCGCGCAGTCACCGTTCGCCATCCACGCCTTGGTTACGGCCAGCTATTTCAGCGGTGCCTACTACCCCGTTGGCGGTCCGGCCCGGTTTGCCGAGGCGCTTGGGGAAACTGTCCGCGCGGCCGGCGGCGAGTTGCGTACATGCGCCACCGTCTCTGAAATCCGAGTTGCCGGCGGGCGGGTGGCCGGCGTGCGCCTCGCGGACGGCGAGGCGATCGATGCGCCCGTCGTGGTCTCGGCGATGGGCGCACACAATACGATCGCCGCGCTCCCCGTAGACGTTTCGCCCGAATGGCGCCGAGACGTCGAGTCGCTCAAGTCCGGTTTGTCCTATGTGAGCCTGTATTTGGGTTTCCGCGGCGACATTCGCGCCTATGGGGCGACGGCCGCAAACGTCTGGGTGTATGAAAGCAACGACATCGGCCGGGTGTGGGAGCGCCCAGCGGACGAAGACGCTCCCTCCCTGTTCGTATCGTTTCCTTCACTGAAGGATCCGGCACATCAGGATCCAGAACACCATACTGCCGAAGTGGTGGCGCTCTGCTGTTGGGAACCTTTCGCTGCATGGTCAGGCATTGCATCGGGACATCGGCCCGAGGACTACGAGGCTACCAAAGCATGGATCGGCGAAAATTTGCTCGCGCAGTTCAAACGGCATTTTCCACGGCTTGCGTCATTGATCGATTTCCACGAAATCTCGACACCGCTCACACAGGAATCGTTTGTTAAGGCAGACCAGGGTGCCATGTACGGACTGGAAATGTCAGCTGAGCGCATTACACAGAGGGCGCTGCGGCTCCGCACTCCTATACCCGGGTTGTTACTCGCCGGACAGGATGCTGCTAGCCCGGGAATTCAAGGCGCTTTCATGGGGGGATTCATGGGCGCTGCGTCGATCGAGCCAAGTTTATGGAAGTGGATGCTGTGATGAACCCTTTGCGAATAGTTGTCCAATCCATTCATTTCATCGGGCCTGCGCGAAAAGTCGCGCGGGCCTCTCAACTCCGCCTTGGCTGTAATCGAATATGAAAACAAAAATGGATGAAATCCAATTACTTATAGATCTCCATAAAGGTGCAAAGCGTCAAGGTCCCGGAGGCGATGAAGAAACGAAAAAAGCAATTGATCTTGCTTGCATAGACCGGAATGCGCCATTAAAGATTGCCGACATAGGCTGTGGAACAGGCGCTTCTACTTTAATTTTGGCGCGCTTGCTGAATGCAAAAATTACGGCTGTAGACTTTCGTCAGGACTTTCTCGACGTCCTAGAAACCCGAGCGCAGAATGCAGGTTTAGCTAAAAAAATAACTTCTCTTTGCGCTTCAATGGACAAACTGCCGTTTGACGAAGGAGAGTTTGATGTTATCTGGTCAGAAGGCGCGATCTATAACATTGGGTTTCAAAAAGGTGTTGCAGATTGGAAGCGCTACCTGAAACCTGGGGGACTGCTTATTGCCTCTGAGATTAGTTGGATTATAAATACCCCTCCTTCAGAACTTCAAAATTATTGGGATAGTAAATACCCCGAAATTGACATGGTATCTTCAAAGATAAGAATACTGGAAGAAAATGGCTATGCACTGGTAGGCTATTTCTTTTTACCCGAGCACTGCTGGCTGGACAATTATTACAAACCCATGCGTTCCAGCTTTCAGGACTTCATAAATCGAAACGGCAATAGTAAAGAAGCTCGTGCAATCGTAGAAGCTGGGCACTATGAAATAAAACTTTATGAAAAATATAAAGCTCACTACAGCTACGGTTTTTATATCGCTAGAAAATCAGATACATAACAGCCATAGCAAGGCGCTGCACGCTGACAAGTTTTCCGCTGCACTCCAAAAACGCCGGTAAACCGCAGCATTCAACTCCAATAACTTTCCATTTTACATGACTGTAGATACGGGGTTGATTCGAGTCGTGAATAACTGCATTTTACTCTGGATTCACGTACATCACGATGTGCAAGGTTATAGTGAGTGAGGGTGGAACTAATTTTTCCGGCTCTATTCCTCGCCCCAAGGGGCGAGGGAACTTGTTGAATCATTAAAGTTGAAGAAGTTTAAACAGCTTGTGGTGATCGCTTAGGAAAAATACATCGATACAACGATCAAGGCCGCTGCTACTGCGCCAATGATTGCTAAATTAAAACCCAATTTTTTAAATGTAATTGTATCTTCTTTATCTAGCATTTCCATTGTTACCTCCAAAATTATCATTAACATTTAACGGAAGTTGAATTGTTATCCAAGACCAGGTCTTATTTATTGATTCAGATCAAAAAAACTATCGTATAAACGTTAAATTTATTGATCTAAATCAATAAACTGAGAATTTAATCCAATGCTTGCGCAAAAGCAGCTGTGAATCAGGATCATTTTCCTATTTTTTGTGCTGCACCGTTCATACGTTCTGAATGATCTTTGTTTCAGGTTGTTATGACTGTTTTCCAGGATTGGCCGGTGCGCAGAGTGCAAAAAAACCTATCTCCCTGAATTCCGGTAGATGCTTACCGGTCAAGCAGAGTATGTCCGTTTTGCAGTTGCGGTGTAACTATTCATCTAGGGTTTTGTGTTTTTGAGCTGTCGGCACAGTTTTGTTTAATGTGCGGTTACGTACCGACCGCAATCAACCTTTCGCGGATCATGTGTTTTCCAATCAATAACATTTGAAAGGTGAATATCATGATTCAACCAAAAACGGAATATTGTGGTTTACCGGGCAATTTGGCATATGATGCGTTGCCGCCATTGTTGAGAAAGCTTGTTTATTTACAGTCTCTCAATCCTGAAGAAATTGATTTACTTTTGAAAATGCATGCCACAAGAAAGACTTTTGCAAAAGGAAAAGTGTTGTTGAAGCAGGGGGATATTCATAAGGATTGTTTCATCGTGACGCATGGCTGGGCTTATCGCTATGCGGATTTGTACGATGGCAGCAGGCAGATTATCAATTATTATCTTCCAGGCGATATCATTAATCCCTTTGCTTTGGCCATGCCAACACTCAATTATTCCGTTGCGGCCATTACGCCTTTGCGGGTGAGTATTTGTAAGCCCGGTTATCTTATGGAATTGTTTTCCACTCAATCCAGATTGAGCTTGTTTTATGCAGGAATTCTAGGGCGGGAGGATTCTTCGATGGCCGAACAAATTGTGCGGATTGGCCGCCGTTCTGCCTATCAACGTGCCGCCCATTTGTTGCTTGAATTATACTATCGCCTGAAAATAGTCGGTCTTACAGAAGAGCATTCTTTCTATTTGCCGGTTACCCAGAATTTATTGGCGGATACGTTAGGGTTAAGTGTCGTGCATATGAACCGGACTTTGTACAGATTGCGTCTTGCAAATTTAATAAAAATCAGATCACACCACATCAGTCTCGTGGATATTGAAAAATTGAAGCAAGTTGCTGAATACAAGGGCACTTACTTGGAGCAAATTAAAAATGTTTTTGATGCCGAAGCAAAGCTCGTGCCGGTCCAAACAGAATAATTGCGGTGTTATGCGCCGAAAATTTATTTCCTTCCTTGAGCTAATGCCTCAAATTTAATAATCCTGCGTTTTAAAACTCATTGCAATATGTTTTATTATCTTCACTAGCCATAAGAGTGTGCCATGCGGCTACTTTTATGACTAGTACCATGATTCCGTCCGGAAAATATCAGGCTTAAATTAGTCTCTCAGTCAGCGCGGATAAATCGCCTGTTCAATCAGCTTGATCACGCCGTGAGAAGCTTAGGTAAATGTTATACTTACTGAATACTGCATTTTAACAATTGGTAACTCAGCGCAAAGAATATCTTATCCGGACATTAAGATTTGCAGCCGATGGGTGCGACTATTGAATGTAACACCTGCTGATTTTCAAAATTTTAGGATTAATCTGATTGTGTGGAAATAATTTCATGGAAGATAGTAAATTGCCTGATAGTTCATCTAGTGAGATTTTGCCCCCGCTGTTAAAGAAATTTGGCTATCTTCAGGCGCTAAATGTAGCAGAGGCTGAGCTGCTGCTAAAGATGCACGCAAGTAAGAAAGTGATAACCAAAGGAAAAGTTATTCTTAGGCAAGAAGATATCCATAAATCATCTTTTATCGTGACGCATGGCTGGGCTTATCGCTATAGCGATCTATACGATGGCAGCAGGCAGGTTATCAATTATTATCTTCCGGGCGATATTATCAGTCCGTTTGCTTTGGTGATGCCTAAAGTGAATTATTCCGTTGCGGCTCTCACAGGTTTACGCGTAAGTGTGTACAAGCCGGAATACCTGATGGAATTGTTTTCCACTCAACCCCGGCTTGGATTGTTTTATGCATGGATGCTGGGCCGTGAAGATTCAACGATGGCCGAACAAATTGTGCGGATCGGGCGCCGTTCGGCTTATAAGCGGACCGCGCATTTGCTGCTCGAATTGTATCACCGGCTAAAGATTGTAGGATTAACCGATAACAGGTCCTTTTATCTTCCAATCACCCAAAGCTTATTGGCAGATACGTTGGGATTGAGCGTTGTGCATATGAACCGGACTTTGTATAAATTACGACTGGAAAATCTTATCAGAATCAGATCGCATAAAATAAGCCTTCTTAACCTGGAACGATTGAAAGAAGTCGCTGAATACAAAGGTACCTATTTGGAACAAATGAAAAACATTTTTGAATCCAAAAACAGTCTGTAATTCAGCATTGCATGCACACCTGATTTTCCGGGTGGCGGTGAAATTTCCAAACAATCTTGATCGAACTAATAACCGCACCTGACGACGTTTCTCTTTTATCTTTGTTTCAATAGCTTAAGCAACAATCTTGTTACGCATTCCCTATCATTTTTTATGCACTAAGGTGTTTGCTTGCCGTGTGAATCCTCAATTGAACGAAACCGCAGTTTTCGCTATGCCTGGAAAAATTAACTTAGTTAGTAATCGTTAGCTGGGATTTTATCTACAATGCAATGGTGATTAACAAAAAGAGAGTAAAAACTTATGAACAATGAGAAACAAGCGTACCAACAAAAAATTGCTGCTCAGATAGCAGAGTGGGAAGCGGAAATCGAATTGTTAAAGGCAAAAAGTAAAAATCTGGCCGCGGATGCAAAGCTAGAATTCGAACAGCAATTATCCGAGCTGGAAAAAAACAAATCCCAATTATCGGCTTATCTTAGTGAATTGGCCGATAAAGCAGATGATGCTTGGGAAGATGTCAAAGATGAGGCTGAAAAAAAATGGAACAAGTTAAGCGAAGCTTTTGAATGTTTCATAACCAAATTAAAAGAATGATGTTTTGCCTCAATTTAATGAAACTCTTTTAAGAGGAGAACTATTATGTTTAGCTGGGCTTTAACATTTTTTATTATCGCTATTATCGCAGGTGTCTTAGGATTTGGCGGTATAGCGGGAACTATGGCATGGGCTGCGCAAACATTATTTGTTGCCGGCCTGATTCTGGCAGTGGTGTTTTTTCTCATGGGTAGAAGACCGCCAAGTTAATAAGCGATTAAGATGCAATTGGTTAAGTAGTTATCTGATTCAATTAATAAATTTAGGAGAATAAAATGAAATTAATACATATCGTGTCTATACTGGCATTGGCGATGTTATTTTCAAGTGCTCACGCCGATGAAACTGTATCTGAAAAAGCCCAATCGACTGTCAACGATATAAAGCGGGATGCGAATAAAGCGACTCACCGCGTCGAAGAATCTGCTTGTACGGGCAGCGACGCGGAGTGCGCAAAACAGAAGATTGGTAACCGCGCAGAGGAAGCAAAGGACGCGGTTAAAGACAAATCTTCCGAAATAAAAAATAAAATGGATTAAATCTGCTTGATTCATGCTGTCGTTCTCTCCTCTGTGGTGCACCAATGCCACCAGTAACATGGTGGCATTGGTTTATGATCAATTAGTTTCCTGCCAAAATTTTTCGTTGATTGCCTGACGTGAAGTCTGAGTTGCCCGATAACTTTCCTCGATGTAAAAATTTTACGGATATGTTTGTCACGGCTGCTAGAGCCTGGATAGATGACCGGGCGCCCACAATGGGCGCTGCGTTGTCTTACTATACCGTATTTTCAATGGCTCCTATTTTGCTGATTGTGATAGCAGTAGCGGGATTTGTATTTGATCTCGAGACTGTAAGAGCTGAAGTTTTTTATCAATTGATCGAACTGTTAGGAATAGAGGGTGCACAAGCAATCGATGAATTGCTGCACGGTGCGCACAAGCCTGTTCAGGGTATTTTGGCTTCAATTATTGGCGTGATCGTTATGTTGATCGGTGCCACAACTGTTTTTGCTGAATTGCAGAGTTCGCTGGATCATATTTGGCGGGTACCGGCACCGCAGAAGGGAAATAGCTTGTTTCTCTTGATAAGGGCACGCATATTGTCATTTGGTTTAATTTTGGCGATCGGTTTCCTTCTGACCGTGTCGTTGATACTCAGTGCTGTTTTTGCTGCAATGGAAAAATGGTGGACACCTTATTTCGCAGGATGGAATCATCAAGTATTTGAGGTGATTAATGCTACGGCTGGGTTTATGCTGACAGCCTTAATGTTTGCGATCATTTATAAGTTTATTCCACGGATACGGATGTCATGGTCGGATGTATGGATGGGTGCTTTAATAACAACCATCCTTTTTACCGTAGGACGTTTTTTTATTGGTTTCTATATCGTAAACAGTGGATTGGTTTCTGAATTTGGTGCGGCCGGATCGCTCATCATTGTGTTGGTCTGGGTATATTACTCAGCGCAAATTTTTCTCTTTGGAGCGGAATTTACATGGGTTTATGCGCACAGTCGCGGTTCTCGCTGTAAAACAGGTTAGCTCACGGCTATTTGTTGGAGTTTACCGGTTAGTTTTGTTATTTGCGCGGTAGCGTATATACGCGATCGCCAGTAGCGCTGCACCAACTAAAACTTTTGTTGAAAATTTCTGTGGCATGCTTACAGCTTTTAAAGCCAAATCGGTAGTCCCGGGGATATTGTCCAGGAAGTCGAGCACATCATCGAAATTGCTAGGTTTTCTATGACTGGCTTGGGCCATGAGCAACTTTAACCGCAAACCTTGCGATTGCAAGCGCAACAATTCAAGTTCTTCTTTTGACGCTTTATTCATCATCAAGTAGCTCTTTTATTTTTAAATCATGTAACGGTTTCTTACCCTTTGCAATTTGTATGTCATCGCTGATTCCTTGCAATGTTTCCTGCATAAAGTTTTCGTTGGAATGGAGTTTGGACAGTGCAAAAAGGAACAATACAAGCGTCAATAAAAAACATCCTGCCGCAATTCCAAAAAATACCCAGATTTTCTGTTCATCAGTAAGAATTGTATTGAGACCGAATAGTAAGCTGATAAAGCTCAAAAAAAAGATGAATAGAGCAATTAACAGCATTGCTATGGCTTTTACCAGATTATCTTTAAACTCTGACAGTTCGATGCGCGCCATTTTTACACGCACCAGCATAAGCTCAAGTAAGGTAAAAGCAGAGTTTTTTAAATAGCGTAATTGCTCCATTGGGTGATCTAATTTCTATTGTTAAAAATTGTCCAAAATTACCCTGCTATATTTGAAATAAAACGGTCAGCCATTATGGCTCCACTATGATTCTCCGTTTAACGGCGGGAGTTATCTTTTAGCAACAACGCAATGATCATTCCAAGGGAAAACACGGCACCCAATGCTACGTAGGGATTGTCGCGTATCCAAGTGTCGGTGTCCTTAACTGTGGTTTGAGCGATGTCCGTCAGGTTATCTTCAATGTCATCGAATTGTACCCGTGCTTTTTCTATTTTGGCCTTAAGATTTTTTTTGAGCTGCTTGGTTTTATCGGTGCCATCATCAACAATCGATTCGTACATCGCCTCGGCATCTTTTAAGATGCTTCGTACTTCTGACAATAGTTCATCTTTTCTTTCATCAAATGCTCGTCTCATTTTTTCCTCTCCTTTATGGCAGGCGTTAATATTATCGGGAATTGTATCTTGTTTAGGTTTTAAAAAAATTGCAAAACAACTTATGATAGTTAATGAAATTTAAATAACCCCTGTGTTAAATTGTGACTTCCCGATTGCTTGATAACAACTTGAACAACAAATACTTTTAAGTATGCAAAGAGAACAAAAATGATCTATACCGAATTGCTTAATCATATCCAATGGCTGGCTATGCTGGTAACCATAACTGCTTCGTGGTATGTATCAGCCGAACGAAAAGACAATCGTAACTGGGGCTTTTGGTTGTTTTTGTTAAGCAATGCATTGTGGTTCATTTGGGCCATTCCTAATTCCGCTTGGGCACTCGCGCTATTGCAGGTAATTCTGACAGGAATGAATATAAGAGGCGTTCTAAAATCTAATCATAAATAATACGATGATTCTAGATTGATTCACTGTCTGGTTTTACATTCGTAATTGCACGGTTGCCACGGCAATTGATTAAATGCAGAGTTAATCAAATGGAAAATTAGTCGCTTGCGAAAAAATCGTCAAGCCAGAAAATAGAAATGGCTCACAATAATTGCGGCTACTCATTTCTATCATAAAAATCATTTGTCATCTTTCTTGGCTTTTGTTTAAGCATAATGTGGCGTTTTTGCAGTTTGCCGATAAGCTGAGCGCGCTTTCCGTTGATGATAACCAGTTCATCATCCATCCAATCACCCCAATGCTGTTTCACTTTCCCTTTTAAATGATTCCAGTTCATAGTGTATCTCTCCTTTTCAGTGACACATTAAATTGGAACATACTTAAGTATATTCATGAACGGTATCTTAATAAGAGTTTCTTGCGAAGAGTATTAAATATGTTAATTTTTATCATTCGCTTAATATGCGTTGAAGCTTATTTACAACCATACCATCAATCCCATTTCCAAGGGATGCATTAGCAGCGGGTGATGAGGGTGCATGCGGATAAAATATTCTTGCTTGCCGCATAATTCCGGCTTCAGTTTGAGTTCAAATATATGCTCGCCAGCTTCTTCAACACCCGTAAATTCAAATTTGAAGTGTTTGAAGTTACATAATTTGGTGGTTTTAAACTGACGGCAAATTAATAATTCTACGACAACGTCTTCCGGTTCTAGATGGTTCAATTTGACAGCGACCCTGAAATCGAGCGTTTCGTCAAAAAAAATCCGCTCGTTAGGGGTATCCAGCCGGCGTAAGGAAACACCATTCCAGGCATTTCTTATTTTAGTTTTCCAGGCGGCAAGGTTTTTTGCTTCAGCAAAGTCGTTGGCTGCATACTGCATGCCTTTATCACTGGCAGGGCGATAGAATTTTTTCACGTATTCATCAACCATCCGAGTGGCGTTATAGCGTGGCAGTAGAGATTTCATGGAGTGTTTAGCCATTTTTACCCAGCCGGGTGAGTAACCGAGTTTGCCGTAGTTGTAATACAACGGAACGACTTGATCTTGCAGAATTTCATACAGTGCCCGGCTTTCTTCTTTATCGCGTAGTGAACTATCCATTTTCTCGGGTCCAGGTTTGATGGCCCAGCCATTTTTACCATCATAACCTTCACCCCACCAACCATCCAAAACGCTTAGATTAATGGCACCATTGATACCGGCTTTCATGCCTGATGTGCCGCTGGCTTCTAGCGGATAAATCGGATTATTGAGCCACACATCGACACCGGCAACTAAACGCCTGGCAAGCCGCAAATCATAGCCTTCGATCAATAGCAGGCGCCCTTCAAACTCGGGAAGATGAGCAATTTCACTAATACGCCGGATCAAATCTTGACCGGGAGTATCTGCCGGATGCGCTTTACCGGCAAATAACAGCAAGACTGGCCGTTCCTGGTCAAGAATAATCTTACGCAGCCAATCGAGATTTTCGAATAATAGCGCGGCGCGTTTATACGTTGCAAAGCGGCGTGCAAAACCCAATGTCAGAATATTAGGATTGATGGGATCTACAAACTTCAGCAGCCGGTCAAGATGAGCCTCGGAACCTCGATTCCTGGCATTTTGATCGGTAACTCGCGAACGAATACCATAAAACATTTGGGATTTCAGGGACTGCCGCACGCTCCAGAACAAATGATCGGGGATGGCATCGATGCGCGACCAGTATTCAGTGTCGCACATTTTGCCGCGCCACTCATGGCCGACGTAACGATCAAATAGATCAGACCATTCTTGCGCCAGGAAGGTCGGCACGTGTACGCCATTTGTGACGTAAGAAATCGGGTTTTCTTCCGATTCAATTTGCGGCCATAAGTCCCCGCAAATATTTGCCGACACGTTACCATGGATTTGGCTGACGCCATTGTGTGTACGCGAGCCGTGGATTGCCAGTGCCGTCATATTAAAATCCTGACTGCCGGGCACATGGCCGAGCGCCATGAATTCTTCACGGGTAATGCGAAGGCCGTGGTAAAAATTGTCAAAATAGGTTTGCATCATATCTGCGCTGAAATGGTCATGGCCGGCGGGAACGGCGGTATGTGTCGTGAATACAGTATTAACTGCAACACTTTCCAATGCGCTGGCAAAATTAAGTCCTTGTTGAACTAGATTGTGGATGCGTTCCAAAATCATGAAAGCCGCATGACCTTCGTTGATATGCCAAATGGTCGGTTGAATGCCAAGCGCTTGAAGCGCGCGAACGCCGCCCATGCCCAAAATAATTTCTTGTTCGATTCTCATGGTTTTGTCGCCGCCATATAAATTGTGCGTGATATAGCGATCTTGCGGCGTATTCTCCGGTAAATCGGTATCCAATAGATATAGCGTGACATGACCGATTTTTGCCTGCCATATTTGGGCAATTACATTACGGTGTGGCAAGGGTACTTCTACCTTCAAATTCGAACCGTCGTTTCGCAACACAGGTATGACGGGAAGATCGTCAAAGTCTGAAACGGTGTAGCTAACCTGCTGATTGCCTTGAATATCGATAATTTGAGAAAAATATCCTTGACGATATAGCAAGCCTATCGCGACGAATGGTAAATGTAGGTCGCTCGCTGCTTTGCAATGATCTCCGGCCAGAATCCCCAGCCCGCCGGAATAAATAGGCAAACTTTCATGAAAGCCAAACTCGAAGCAAAAATAGGCGACTTGATCATGAGCGCTTAATCCTTCGCCGTGTTCATGTGAAGCGGATGCATCATGATATGAATCGTACGTCAATAGAATGCTATTGTATGTGGCAAGAAATACCCGGTCTTCCATTGCTTTTAGTAGCGCCGATTCATCCACGCGTTTAAGAAATGCTTTGGGGTTGTGTCCAACAGCTTCCCATAAATGCGGATCAAGCCGGGAGAATAACGTGCGCGTAGCGCGGTCCCAGCTGTACCAGAGATTATTAGCCAATTCTTCCAGGCGCTTAAGCCGTGGCGGGATTTTGGGATTGACGGTGACGGTAAATGCTGTTCGCGAAGACATGAAAACTCTCCTTGCTGGAATTTGTTATTTTATTAAAGCTATTACTTGAATCCGCCATTTTAATATGGAATATCTTGCCAAATAATATATTTGATTGACTAGATAAACAATCAACTGTAGCATTTCCAATTTTTAAGTGGTTGGGGCTGGAAGAAGTAAAATGCGTAAAAGAATGGTAATTGGTAACTGGAAGATGCATGGTGGTTTAGTCGATAACGAAAAGTTGCTTGATTCGATTATTGATGGTCTTGAGGGGTTACCTGCTAATCAATATGCAGTTTGTGTGCCATATCCTTATTTGCCATCAGTTCAAAATACATTAAAAAATACGAATGTTTTGTGGGGCGCCCAGAATGTAAGTCAATATGACAAAGGTGCCTACACCGGAGAAGTATCGGTTTCGATGCTAAATGATTTTGGCTGTACTTTTGTCATCATAGGGCATTCAGAGCGAAGGGCATTATACGGTGAAAATAATGATATCGTTGCAGAGAAATATATGGCGGTACAGCGGGCAGGGTTGATACCGATTTTGTGTGTGGGAGAGACTCTAGAGCAACGTGATCAAGGAATTACTGAGCAAATTATTCAAGAACAGCTGATGACAGTTGTAAATAAAGCGGGTGTTGAATCATTAAGCAAATCTGTGATTGCTTACGAACCTGTTTGGGCGATTGGCACAGGGAAAACAGCTACGCCAGAACAGGCACAAGAAGTGCATGGTTTTATTAGAAATAGTGTTGGCGGGCGAATTAATAATATAGCTAAAGAATTAACTATTCTTTATGGTGGTAGTGTAAAGGGCAATAATGCATCTGAATTATTTGCAATGCCGGATATAGATGGTGGTTTAATAGGTGGGGCATCGCTAATAGCAAGTGATTTTGTTGCAATTTGTAATGCACTGAGTAACTAATTTTAGGGTAATAGATTGGAAATTATAGTCTGGACAATTCATGTCGTGCTGGCGGTTATGCTGATAGTTCTAGTATTATTGCAGCATGGGAAGGGTGCTGATATGGGAGCAGCTTTTGGTAGTGGATCTGCGGGTAGCTTGTTTGGAGCGAGCGGTTCTGCAAATTTTTTGAGTCGTACGACGAGTTTCGTAGCGGCAATGTTTTTTGTAACGAGTATGGGCTTGACTTATTATTCTGCAAATCAACCGAAAGACTCTAGTGTAATGGGTGGTATTATGGATCAGCTTGATGAAACTGAGAGTGCTGCAGAAAATGAGTCTGAGAGCAATGCTGCGAAGCAAGCCGATATAGAACCCTCTGAAAATCAAAGTAACTCGAGAGCGGGTCAAATTCCAGAATAGCTGTTCAAATATTAATTGATGTGGCAGTATTTATGTTGGTCGTACTAATGCATGGTTTTATCGCCGACGTGGTGGAATTGGTAGACACGCCGTCTTGAGGGGGCGGTGGCGAAAGCTGTGCGAGTTCGAGTCTCGCCGTCGGCACCACAAATTATTTATCTGTATCTTATATATTAATAATAAATGCTCGAAAATTATTTTCCAATTTTGCTTTTCCTTATTGTGGGTTTTTTAGTAGGTGGAGCATGTATGTTGAGTGGCTGGTTGCTAGCACCTAATCGCCCTGATAGTGAAAAATTATCACCTTATGAATGTGGTTTTGAGGCTTTCGAAGATGCGCGGATGAAATTTGATGTGCGCTATTATTTAGTTGCGATTTTATTTATCTTGTTTGATTTAGAAATTGCTTTTCTTTTTCCGTGGGCAATTGTATTGGATGAAATAGGATTATTTGGATTTGTTGCGATGATGGTGTTCTTGGGTATTCTTGTCGTTGGCTTTATTTACGAATGGATGAAGGGAGCGCTGGAATGGGATTAATGTTATGAGTATTGAAGGAACTCTTGAGAAGGGCTTTGTTACGACGAGCCTGGACTCAATAATTAACTGGGGGCGTACGGGTTCTATGTGGCCAATGACTTTTGGATTGGCGTGCTGCGCAGTTGAAATGATGGAAACAGGCGCATCGCGTTATGATCTTGATAGATTTGGTATTGTATTTAGACCCAGTCCTCGGCAATCGGATGTAATGATTGTTGCGGGTACGCTATGCAACAAGATGGCGCCAGCTTTGCGAAAAGTTTATGATCAAATGGCTGAGCCCAGATGGGTCATATCTATGGGGTCTTGTGCAAATGGTGGTGGTTATTATCATTATGCTTATTCGGTAGTGCGCGGATGTGATCGTATTGTGCCGGTTGATATCTATGTGCCGGGTTGTCCACCTACAGCAGAAGCTCTGTTGTACGGTATTATTCAGTTACAGAATAAGATCAATCGAACTAACACAATTGCACGGTAAGCTGTCAACATGTCTACAAGTAATCAGCAAGAAAGTTTGGCTCAAGCACTTCATGTTGTATTTGCAGATAAATTAGTAAGTTCGCAGATTCAGCATGGTGAATTGACAATCGCTGTTCATGCCGAACATATTGTATCTGTTTGTAAATTATTGCGAGATAATCTTGAGTTTGGTTTTGACACTTTAATCGATTTGTGCGGAATTGACTATTCAGCATATGGTGACAGTCTGTCTGCTAAGTATGGTTTGCGTGAGAGACGTTTTGCAGTAATTTATCACTTACTTTCATTAAGCTTGAATCATAGACTAAGAATCAGAGTATTAGCCGAGGATAATAAATTTCCCGCTATTGATTCAGTGACTGAAATATGGCCCGTTGCAAATTGGTTTGAACGAGAGGCTTTTGATCTATATGGAATAGTTTTCAATAATCACCCTGACCTTCGCAGAATATTAACGGATTACGGATTTATAGGAAATCCATTCCGCAAAGACTTTCCGTTGTCAGGTTATGTGGAAATGCGATATGATGATGAGCAAAAAAGAGTTATTTATCAACCAGTTAGTATCGAGTCGCGCGAAATTACACCCCATGTGATCCGTGAAGAGCATTATGGGGATTGCGAATCTTGATCTTTGTGTTTTACCCTGATGTTTTATTGACGAGTATTCTTTGAAGTAAGTTATGGCTGAAATACGAAATTACACCATGAATTTTGGTCCCCAGCATCCTGCAGCGCATGGTGTATTGCGTCTGGTGCTTGAATTGGACGGGGAGGTTGTGAGACGGGCTGATCCTCACATAGGATTATTGCATCGAGCAACTGAAAAATTAGCAGAAAATAAAACATATATTCAGTCAGTTCCTTATATGGATCGATTGGACTACGTTTCAATGATGGTTAATGAACATGCTTATGTTATGGCCATCGAAAAATTATTAGATGTTGACGTGCCGCTAAGAGCGCAATATATACGTGTAATGTTTGATGAAATTACGCGGATATTAAATCACTTGTTATGGATAGGTGCGCATGCATTAGATGTGGGCGCAATGACGATGTTTTTGTATGCTTTTCGAGAAAGAGAAGATCTAATGGATTGTTACGAGGCTGTATCGGGCGCCAGAATGCATGCTGCATATTATAGACCTGGGGGAGTGTATCGTGATTTACCTGATACTATGCCGAAATATCAGCCATCAAAAATTCATGACGATAAACAGACACGCATACGGAACACTAATCGAGAAGGCTCATTATTAGACTTTATCGAAGACTTTACAAACCGGTTTCCAAATTATGTCGATGAATATGAAACATTGCTAACGGATAACAGAATTTGGAAACAGCGATTGGTAGATATTGGCATTGTTTCTCCAGAGCGTGCTAAGGCACTTGGCTTTACGGGACCGATGTTACGTGGCTCGGGGATAGAATGGGATTTGAGAAAAAAACAACCTTATGAAGTTTATGATAGGGTTGATTTTGATATACCCGTAGGTGTTAATGGTGACTGTTACGATCGCTACTTGGTGCGGATAGAAGAATTTCGTCAATCAAATCGAATTATAAAACAGTGTGTTGAGTGGCTGCGTAATAATCCGGGGCCTGTGATAACTGATAACCATAAGATTGCTCCGCCGTCGCGATTGGATATGAAGCAGAATATGGAAGAAATGATTCATCATTTCAAATTCTTTACAGAAGGATTTCATGTGCCGCCAGGAGAAACTTATGCGGCTGTTGAGCACCCAAAAGGTGAGTTCGGAATTTACCTTGTATCGAATGGAGCCAATAAACCATATCGATTAAAAATACGTGCACCGGGTTTTGCTCATTTGGCTGCTTTAGATGAAATGTCACGAGGGCACATGATTGCTGATGTGGTGGCGATCATTGGCACGCAGGATATAGTATTTGGTGAAATAGATAGATAACGATGTTAAGTGCTGAATCCCTTAAGAAAATAGATCGAGAAATTGCTAAGTATCCGATTGATAAGAAGCAATCAGCTGTAATGTCAGCGTTAGCGATAGCGCAAGATGAAAAAGGCTGGCTGGCGAATGAGACAATTAATTTTGTAGCGGAATACCTAGGCATGCCTCCTATTGCTGTGTATGAGGTGGCTACATTTTATAATATGTACAATCTGGAGCCGATAGGTAAATACAAAATAACAGTCTGTACCAATTTGCCTTGTGCTCTTTCAGGAAGTAATGAAAGTGCATCATATTTAAAGCGGAAATTAGGGATTGAGTTCAATCAAACAACTTCCGATGGCAAGTTTACCCTTAAAGAAGGTGAGTGCTTTGGGGCTTGTGGCGATGCGCCGGTATTACTGGTTAACAATAAACGTATGTGTAGCTTCATGTCTAATGAAATGATTGATAAGCTACTGGAGGAACTGAAATAAATGGATCAGTATCCACTTACATTGATGAATGGAGTTAATTCATCCGATCCTGAGAATTGGCGTCTTAAAAGCTATGAAAGGCGTGAAGGGTACGCCGCATTGAGAAAAATCCTCGCAAAAAAAATTAAACCCGAAGAAATTATTGAAGAAGTTAAAAAATCTGCTCTCCGTGGACGTGGAGGAGCGGGCTTTCCTACAGGTCTTAAATGGAGCTTTATGCCCAAGGATTACGGGGGTGAAAAGTATATCGTTTGTAATTCGGATGAAGGCGAGCCGGGTACTTTTAAAGATCGTGATATCATGCGCTTCAATCCTCACTTATTAATAGAAGGAATGATCATTGCGGCTTATGCAATGGGAGTAAAAGCTGGATACAATTATGTTCATGGTGAGATTTGGGAAACTTATGAGCGTATGGAGGAAGCGATTGAAGAGGCGCAGGCGGCAGGTTATTTGGGTAACAATATATTGAATTCAACATTCAGTTTTCAATTATATAATCATCATGGATATGGAGCGTATATTTGTGGTGAAGAGACAGCATTACTTGAATCTATAGAAGGTAAGAAAGGTCAACCGCGTTTTAAACCTCCTTTTCCTGCAAATTTTGGTTTGTATGGTAAACCCACAACCATAAATAATACGGAAACTTTCGCTTCTATTCCGTGGATCATTCGTAACGGTGGAGAGAAATACCTTCAGCTAGGTAAGCCCAACAATGGAGGTACAAAAATATTCTCCGTATCAGGCCATGTGAATAAGCCAGGCAATTATGAGATACCTTTAGGAACACCATTTACTAAATTATTGGAGCTGGCCGGCGGCATGAGGGGTGGTAGGAAATTAAAGGGTTGTATTCCCGGTGGATCGTCAATGCCTGTTCTACCTGGGGATATAATGATGCAAACGAATATGGATTATGATTCCATTGCGAAAGCTGGTTCGATGCTAGGTTCCGGTGCTGTCATTATCATGGATGAATCTACCTGTATGGTAAGAGCACTTGAGCGCCTGTCATATTTTTATTTCGAAGAATCGTGTGGTCAATGTACGCCTTGTCGTGAAGGTACTGGCTGGCTATATCGGATTATCAATCGTATCGAGCATGGTAAAGGGCGGACGCAAGATCTAGATCTTTTAGATAATATAGCCGACAACATACAAGGTCGAACAATTTGTGCATTAGGTGATGCAGCAGCAATGCCTGTACGTGCAATGATTCAGCATTTTAGAGATGAGTTTGTTTACCAT